>DASVPM010000102.1:0-1891 GCA_036382815.1 Allosphingosinicella sp. | reverse complement strand
GGAGAATGCCGTCGGGAAGCCCCGCTTCCTGCATCAGTTCGGCGAGCCGCACCGGCACGGAGGGGTCCCGCTCCGACGGCTTCAGGATGAAGGCGTTGCCGCAGGCGATCGCCACCCCGAACATCCACATCGGGATCATCGCCGGGAAGTTGAACGGCGTGATCCCGCAGACGAGGCCGAGCGGCTGGCGCATTGAATAGACGTCGATCCCGGGGCCGGCGCCCTGGGTATATTCGCCCTTGAGCGCGTGCGGGATCCCGCAGGCGAACTCGATCACCTCGAGCCCGCGCTGGACGTCGCCGCGGGCGTCGGCGACCACCTTGCCGTGCTCGGAGGAGAGGAGGAGGGCGAGGTCCTCCATATTCTCCTCCACGAGCGCCTTGAAGTTGAACATCACCCGGGCCCGGCGCTGCGGGTTGGTCGCGGCCCAGGCCGGGAAGGCCTCGCGCGCGGCGGCGACCGCGCGCTCGAGGTCCGCCGCGGTGCCGAGCCGCACCTTGGCCTGCACGCCGCCATTGTTCGGGTCGAACACGTCGCCCTGCCGCTCGCCCGACGCATAGGCGTCGCCGCCGATGAAATGATCGATGTTACGCATGAGGAGTCCTTGGACCGGGGAATTCGTGGGTTGCCAGCCCACTAGCCAAGGCGGCGGGGAAATGCCAGTTGCTCCGTCGCCTGCAACCCGTCACCCCAGCGAAGGCTGGGGTCCATGCGGCGGCGGAGCGGGCGTGGAAGCGGCATGGATGCCAGCCTTCGCTGGCATGACGGAGGTGGAATGAAGCTTGGAAGTCTCAAGGGCGGCCGCGACGGGCGGCTGGTGGTGGTCAGCAGCGACCTCGCCTGGTGCGCCGACGCGACTCATATCGCGCCGACGCTCCAGGCCGCGCTCGACGAGTGGGACCGGCTCGCGCCCCAGCTCGAGCTGCTCGCCATGGACCTCGAGCATGTCGTCATCCCCCGCGACCGCTTCCATGAGCGCGAGGCGCTGGCCCCGCTCCCCCGCGCCTACCAATGGGCGGACGGCTCGGCCTATGTGAACCACGTCGCCCTCGTCCGGCAGGCGCGCGCCGCCGAGATGCCGGACAGCTTCTGGACCGATCCCCTCATGTACCAGGGCGGCTCCGACGAGATGCTCCCGCCGCGCTCCGCGATCCCGCTGGCCGACGAAGCCTGGGGCTGCGACTGCGAGGCCGAGGTGGTGGTGGTGACGGACGACGTCCCGCAGGGCATCACGGCGGAAGAGGCGAGGGCCCACATCTTGCTCGTCGGCCTCGTCAACGACGTCTCGCTCCGCAACCTCATCCCCGGCGAGCTCGGCAAGGGCTTCGGCTTCCTCCAGTCCAAGCCCGCCTCCGCTTTGTCGCCGGTCTTCGTCACCCCCGAGGCGCTCGGCGACCGCTTCCGGGACGGCAAGCTCCACGGCGCGCTCAAGGTCGATCTGAACGGCAAGCCCTTCGGCCGGGCCGACGCGGGCGTCGACATGACCTTCGACTTCGGGACCCTGATCGCCCACCTTGCCAAGACCCGCAACATCGGGGCTGGCTCGATCATCGGCTCGGGCACCGTCTCCAACCGCGATTCCGACGGCGGCCCCGGCAAGCCGATCGACCAGGGCGGGCTCGGCTATAGCTGCATCGCCGAGGTGCGCACGGTTGAGACGATCCTCGAAGGCAAGCCCAGGACGGAGTTCCTCAAGCGCGGCGACACCGTGCGGATCTGGATGGACGACGAAGCAGGGCATCCGATCTTCGGCGTGATCGAGCAGACGGTCTCCTAAAATCCTCCCCGAGATTTCTCGGGGAGGGGGACCGCGCGAAGCGCGGTGGAGGGGTTTTTCGGAGTCGGCAAAGGCCCCTCCACCATGCTTCGCACGGTCCCCCACCCCAGCAAA
>DASVPM010000101.1:0-29089 GCA_036382815.1 Allosphingosinicella sp. | reverse complement strand
GCCCGTGAATATCCGCAACGGGTCGAAATCGGACGAGGCGCGCGCCCCGGAGCGGTGGCAGCTCGAGGTGCGGGCAAAACGGTCGTGGAAGACGGACCGGCGCGGAGCGTCCACCTGGGATGCCTGTCTCACGCATCGACGATTCACAGTGGCCTAGAAGAGTTTCTCCTATGGTGCCAGGTGAAGATGGCGAAGGCGCCTCGGTGGGGGCGCCAGGCCTCGGCGAGCTCGCGCGTCCTTTTCTCCGTCGGCTTGCCGTCGAGGCCCATGATCCGGCCGGTCTCGATCTGGACGGCGAGGTCGCCCGCCGGCCAGATGTCCGTGCGGCCTTCGGCGAAGAGGAGATAGACTTCGGCGGTCCAGCGGCCGATCCCCTTGACCCGCACCAGCTCGGCGATCGCCTCCTCGTCGTCCGCCGGAAGCTTCGCGAAGTCGAGCCGCCCCGACATCACCTGCTCGGCGAGGCTTCGGGCGTAGGCAGCCTTCTGCCGCGACAGGCCGGCCGACCGCAAAGCCTCGTCGGAGGCGGCGAGCAAGGCCGCGGGCGCGGGCGGATCGCCGACCAGGGCGGTGAGTTTCGCCCACATACTCGCGGCCGAAGCGACCGACACCTGCTGGCCGACGATGGCGCGGAGCAGGGTCTGGTAGCCGGGCTCGCTTATCCGGGGGTCCGGATAGCCGACCGCGGTCAGGGCGGCGGCGATCCGCGGCTCGCGCGCCGCCAGCTCATCCAGCGAATAACGCAAGTCTTCGGCGGCGATCCCCACAATTGCTCCCTTGTTTTAGTCTTCGCCGCCTAGCATATCGCCCGGCCATGGCGAAGCTGACGATCATCAACCGCGACGGGGCGGAACAGACCATCGAGGGCAAGGACGGCTGGAGCGTCATGGAGAATATCCGCGACGCCGGCTATGACGAGCTTCTCGCCTTGTGCGGCGGCTGCTGCAGCTGCGCCACCTGCCACGTCCATGTCGATCCGGAATGGCTTGCGACCCTTCCGCCGATGGGCGTGGACGAGGACGACCTGCTCGACACGACCGATCACCGCGTCGAGAGCAGCCGGCTCTCCTGCCAGATCAAGTTCGGCCCGGAATATGACGGGCTCCGGGTGCAGATCGCGCCGGAGGATCCCTACTAACCTAAAATCCTCCCCAGGGTTTCCTGGGGAGGGGGACCGCGCGAAGCGCGGTGGAGGGGGCTTGCGGAGTCCGAGGAACCCCTCCACCAGGCTTCGCCTGGTCCCCCTCCCCGCGAAATCGCGGGGAGGATTTTCACATCGCGAAGCGGACCACCGCCGTCGGCACGGTCTTGCTCGCGGGGGTGACCTTCCACACCACTTTCTTCACCGGTCCGGGCGCCATTCCCTCCTGGTTATTCTGCATGACGAGCTCGGCGTCGGTGGTGAAGGTGAAGGTGCCGTTGCGCTCCTTCGGCTGCGAATCGGGCTTTCCCGCGCCGCCTATGTCCATGTCCTGATCGCCGAAGGCGATCGCCATGACCCGGGCGGTGCGGTCCTTGCGGACCTCGATCGCGATCCAGGGGATGATCGACTTGGCGTCGATGTTGACCGGATAGACGAAGCTCCGGTCGAGCTTGCCGGTCATCGAATAATCGACCCGGAACTTGTTGTTGCCCAGATAGACGACCGAGCGGTAGCCCGCCTCCTTCGACAGCGCCTCTGCGACCGCCTTGGCCTCGGCCACGGAGTTGGCGGATTCGGCGGCCGGAGCGGCGGGCTGGGTCGTGGTGGCCATGTTGGCCGCGACGTCGACGGCCGCGTTGCCGATGACGTCGCCGTCCTCGTCCACCATGGCCTCCTCGGCGGCCTCGCCCACCTTCGACAGCCCGTCCTCCATGCCCTTTTGCATCGCGCCCGCCGGATCGAGGAGGATGACCTCGCCGACATAGGTGAAGGTGAAGCTTCGGTCCTTGCCGATGTGGAGCGTCGAGACGAAATTGCCCGGGCTCAGGATGCAGGACGAAAGCAGCATCGCGGCCCCGGCCACGAATGCGAAGCGCATGAACGACATAAGTTACCCCCCGGACTTCCCCGCCTGTGTGGCCACCGCATATAGCGCGACCGCGGCCGCGTTGGAAACATTGAGGCTCTCCATCCGCCCGCTGATCGGAAGCCGGGCCAAGGCGTCGCAATGCGCCTGCGTGTTGGGGCGCATCCCCTCCCCTTCGGCGCCCAGCACCAGCGCCACGCGGGCCGGCCCGACCGCCTCGGCGAGAGTCATGCCGGCGTCGCCGGCGAGGCCGATCCGCCAGAAGCCCGCTTCCGCCATTTCGTCGAGGCCGCGGGCGAGGTTGACCACCCTGACCCACGGCACCGTCTCGAGCGCCCCGCTCGCCGCCTTGGCCAGCGCCCCGGATTCGGGGGGCGCGTGCCGATCCTGGGTGACCAGGGCGAGTGCGTCGAAGGCCGCGGCCGATCGGAGGATGGCCCCGACATTATGCGGGTCGGTGACCTGATCCAGGACCAGCAGCGGCCGCCGCTCGGGCGCATCCTGGAGGACGTCGGCAAGCAGCAGATCCGGGAGGCGCTCCACCTCGGCGACCAGCCCCTGATGGGGCGCGTCGCGCGGGACGAGGCGGCCGAGATCGGCCACGTCGGCGAAGGTGAACGGGACGTCCCTGGGAAGATTGACCTCGGCCGCGGCCTCGCGGGTCGCCCAGATCCGCACCACCTCGCGCTCGGGATTGACGAGCGCCGCGGCGACCGCGTGACGGCCCCAGAAGCGCGGGTGGTTCTCGGGCTTGGAGGCGGTACGGGCTTTGCGGCGCATGGCGGGTTCATGGCGGGAGGAAGGGCGGCTGGCAAGTTCGTCGCCCCAGCAGCGGCCGGGCCCCGTGGGTGGCAGGCCGCTTTCGCGCCTCACTCGCCGGAGGCCGGACTTCGCCGGCACGACGGGATGGACTTTAACCCATGTTTATCCCCGATATCCCCGTTATCCACAGGCCCCACGCCCGATTCCGCGTTTGCCGCGACTCGGCCATCGGTGCCAATGTCCTGTTGTCGCAGGGACGGCCTTTCCGGAAACGGAAGAGACGCTCCCCGCGATGGCCTCGCGGAACGCGGCGGAAGTCTTCGGACGGAAGCCGAAAGAAGCGAGGCCCCGGGCAACCGGAAGGAAGAAGCGCGAGGCGGCGGCGCAAGCCAAAGCCGAACCCACTTTCCTTCGAGGGTCCGGCGGAACCCGAAGCCCCCGGGCGAAGGAACCGCGAAAGGACATCGAAGAAGCTTCGCTTCCTCGAAGTCCGCCAGGGAACCCGAATTCGAAGCCGCAAGGCCGAGAAGGAAGGAACCCGCCAGGGAACCGAAGCCGGCCGCGAGGCAGGGCGCGGGACCCGCAGGAACCGGAACCGGACCCGCAAGGGTCCTGCGAAGGAACCTGAGGGACCGACCGGGGCCGCAAGGCCTCGGCCGGAACCTCCCTGGGAAAGGCGATCTCGCCTTAACGGGCAGGACCAACGGACCTAGGGACAGTGGAGGCCGGCAGCAATGCCGGCCTCCATTTCGTTTTGGGGGCCATCGACGGAATACGGCCTATACGTCATGCCGACGAAGGGCTGGCATCCCGGGGGGTGAAAGGCGCGGTGTTCTTCACTCGCCGGGGCCCCAGCCTTCGCGGGGGCGACCTAAGATAGTTCATCCCGTATCGCGGCTATGGCGCGGTCGCGGCCAGCACCGAGCGGAGCAACGTCCGGGCCAGGCGCTCGCCCCGGTCCGCCCCCAGCGCGGCGACCGCCTCGTGCATCGCGGCGGCGCCCCGGCAGAGCTGGTCGGGGGTGGAGCGGGCGCGAAGCTCGCGATCGCTCAGCATCCGCCCGACCGGAACGCCGGGCTCGATCTTCTCGACCGCGGCCAGCCACGCCAGGAAATCCTCCCGGGTCGCCAGCGGCGCGGCCCGGGCTGTGCCCGCGCCCGCCTTCGCCGCTTCGACGAGAGCAGCGCCATATTCGTCGAGCCCCGCGGGTGCGGCGCCGGCGAGCGCCTCGCTGCTGAAGAAGCCGCGATCGCCCACGGTCGCGCACAGCCGCACGTCCCGGCTGCCGAGCGCACGAAGCATCGCCGCCTGCCGGGCCTCGATTCGCAGCAGCTGGGTTCCCGGCGCCGCGAGGATGGCCGCGCCGCGGCTTCGAAGGAACCGGTCGATCCCGGCATAAGCGAGGCGCCGGCTCTCCTCCGGCGGCTTCCCCGCAAGCGTGGCGGCGAGGGCCTGATGGTCCAGCGGGAATTCGCGGCGCATGGCCTCGAGGGTCCGGGCGGGAGGCTGGGCCGCGGCCGGGGCGGCGGCGGCCAGCAGGAGCGGAAGCAAAGCGGAAAGGCGCATCGGCGGGGCTTTCGTGAAAGGGTTTCGTGCCCGACTAATGCAATGCCGACGCAAGGCAAGTCGCGCTGGCAGGGGCCGGCGCGAGCCGGCATAGAAGAGTTGGGAGGTGGAGATGGGCGACCATGGCGACGGCTTCGAGGGCGGCTGCACCTGCCGGGCCGTCCGCTTCCGAATGAGATCGGTGCCGCTCGTCGTCCATGCCTGCCACTGCACCGAATGCCGGCGGCTGACCGGCTCGGCCTTCGCGCTCAACGCCCTGATCGAAAGCGACAGGCTGGAACTGCTCGCCGGCGAGACCCGGGCCGTGCCCGTGATCGGCGCCAGCGGCAAGCCGCAGACGCTCTTCCGCTGCGCGAGCTGCCAGGTCGCGTTGTGGAGCCATTATCCGGGCGCCGGAACGAAGCTCGCCTTCGTCCGCGTCGGAACGCTCGACCAGCCCGGGCGCCTGCCGCCCGACATCCACATCTTCACGTCGACGATGCTGCCGTGGCTGCAGCTGCCGGACGGCGCCCGGGCCGTTCCGGAATATTATTCGGCGAAAGAGGTCTGGCCGGCCGCCAGCCTGGCCAGGCGCGAAAGCCTGTTCGGGCCCTAGTCGACGACGATCCGCCCGGTCATTCCGAAGGTCTTGTGGAAGGCATGGCTGCATTTGAGCGGATAGACACCCGCTTTCGGCACCAGCGCGACATCGACGCTCCGGCGGCTGCCGACCTCGACGCTGCCTTTGGCGACCGCGGCCCGGCTCCCCGGGTGGACCTGCGCCGCCGCGAAGAAGGCGGGCGCGGTGAAATCGTGCCCGCCGGATCCGGTGTTGACGAGGTGGAGGACGACCGGGTGCCCCGCCCTCAGGTGAAGAGTCGAGGGCGTGAAGTCGAAGCTGGACAATTTCACCTCGACCCGCCCGGCATGGGCCCGGTCCGGCGCCTGGGCCGCGGCGGCAGCGGGCAATGAGATCAAGGCAAAGGCGAAGTGGCGGAAGAGTCGCATCGCAAGGCTCCTTCCTCGTGGAGCGGGTCCCCTGTGCCGCCGATCATAGCATTGCCGGCCGCGACAGGCGATTCACGCTTCGACGACGATCTCGGTTCGGAGCGAATTGGCGATGAAGCAGCGCCGATGCGCGTCGTGGTGGAGCCGGGCCAGGGTTTCGGCCCCGGGCGGGCCGCCGGCGAACTCGATCTCGGGCCGGAGGACGATCCGGATCATCGCCATCAGGCCCCTGTCGTCCCTGCCCATCGTTCCGCGCGCTTCGTCGCGATAGGCGGCGACGTCGAGCCCCGAATCCCTGGCGAGGTGGAGGAACCAGAGCATGTGGCAGGACGATACCGAGGCGACCAGCGCCTCCTCCGGATCGACCCCCGCCGGATCGGACATCGGCTCGGGAACGACGTGCGGCGACGCTGAGCCGGGCACGACCGCGCCGCCGTCGAAGCGCCAGCTGTGCGACCGGCTGTAACGGCCGTCGCGGAAGCCGCCGTCGGAGCGCCACTCGATCGTCGCCAGATAGTCCGCCATGTCACATTCCCCGGTCCGCGAACGGCGATGTAGCAAGGGCCGGGCGGTCGCCCAAGCGTCAGGGACGCTCGGCCTCGATCGCGGCCTGCAATGCCGCCGCCGCGTCCCTCACCGCCTGCTGGCGCGCTTCGTGCTCGGCCTCCATCTCATCGAGGTCGCCTCCGCAGAACCGGCAATCCGGCGCTTCCCAGCCGACGAACTGCCTGCACCCGCGGCACAGGCGGAGCCGCGGCGCGATCCGCCCTTGCTCAGCCATCGATCAGGATCCGGTCGGGCACTCGCGCGGGCGCAACCGCGGGTTCGACGATGAGCTCGAACTCGCCATGGTCGAAGGCGTGGCCCGGCGCGTCCTTCACCTTGACCAGGCGCTCGCGAAGGCCGGCCTTGTCCATTTCCAGCGCCCGGTAATGGCACATCGGATTGTTGCCCGGCCGGCCGAACAGGGAATGCGCCGTCCAGGTACAGCCGCCCATGCAGACCTCGGCATAATAGCAGCCGCGGCAATAGCCCCACAGATCGTCGACCGTGCGGCGGCGGGTGAAGGCGATCGGCTCGCTATTCTCCCAGATGTCGCGCAGGCTTCTTTCGCGGATATTGCCGCCGGCATAGGGACTTGGCAGGCCCGGGCAGGATTTGATCGTCCCGTCCGCCTCGATTCCGAAGACGGTGTCTCCGGCGACGCAGCCGTGCCAGTGGATCTCGTCGTCGACGATGTTGCGGATCGTCGATTCATAGGGACCGAAATAACCGATATTGTTGGCCGGCTGCAGGAACAGGCCGCGTTCCCTTCCTTCGACCGCAAGCTCGGCAAGAAGGGGCATCAGCTCGAGCATCTGCCAGGGCTGGAGCAGAAGCTCCGGATGATCCGCCGCATTGCCCATCGCAACCGTGATCGCGAACTGCCACTGGGTCGCGCCGGCGTCGATGATCAGGTCCATCAATTGCCGGAGCTGCGGCATCGATTTGGCATTGATCTGGGTGTTGACCGAGGGGACCATGCCGTGCGCGGTGACGCTCCGCAGCGCCGCCAGCGCGAGGTCGAACGAGCCCGGGACGCCGCGCACTTCGTCATGGACGTCGCGCAGCCCGTCGATCGACAGGCCGACTCCCTGGAGACCGGCCGCCGCCGCCTTCGCGAGGCGTTCGTCGTTGAGGTTGCGGCCGCCGCTCTGCAGGCCGCACTCCATGCCATGCGCGCGGACCGCGGCGACGATCTCGAGCCAGTCCTTCCTCAGATAGGCCTCGCCGCCGATCAGCCCGACGTCGCGGGTGCCGAGCTCCGCCATCTGCGCGACGAGGTCGAGGGCTTCGGCGGTCGTCAGCTCGTCGCGGCGCCGGCGCCCGGCGCGGGATCCGCAATGGGAGCAGGCCAGATCGCAGGCGAGCGTAATCTCCCAGACGATGCTGACCGGCACTCGATTCGCCGCATCCTCGTCCCCGGCGTAGCGGACGGGGAGCTCGTTCACCTTTACTGCGCGCGCTTGATCGCGGTCTCGAGGTCAGCCACCAGCTTGTCGATCCCGGTCTTCTGCAGATCCTTGGCGGTGGCCAGAAGCCCCTTCATCTCGGCCAGGTCGCCGCGCTCGATCGAGTCGCGCACCGCGACCTTGTAGAAGAGCCGTCCGGGATCCTTCAGCTTGACCTTGCTGGCCGTCGCCCTGGCGGTCGTCGCGACCTTTTTCGGAGGTGTTCCCATGCCGCATCTCCTCTCTCAAGTTCGAGTCGGAGCCGAAAGGATATTCTGGATTAAGCGGGGCGGGAACAGTCAATTTATATCCGAATCGGATAGACCGCCCCCCAATCAGGCGTCTCAGGGTCATTTTCCGCTCACGAGGCGCGGGGACGCACAGCGGCGACCGATCGCGCTCTCCCCGAAAGGCTCAGCCGGCCGTCTTCTCCAGAAAAGCGGCTTCGCGCTCGACCCAGCCGGCGAAGCTCGGCCGCGCCAGCATGCGGTCGGAGAATGAGGCGACCTTCGGATAGCGCGAAGCGTCAATCGTCATCCCGAGATGCCGGAAGTTGGCGAAGGCCGTGGCAACCGCGATGTCGGCGAGGGTGATCCCCTCCCCCACCAGCCAGCCATTCGCCGGGATGGTCCGCTCGAGATAATCGAGGATCGGGGGCAGCTCTTCCCGTTCGGCCTTGTCGGCGGTTTCCAGATCGCCTTCGCGGCCGAGGAAACGGGGGGCGACGATGCGGTTGAAGAACATCTTCGCTCCGCAGGCGCAAAGGATGGTGTCGGCGAACTCGTCGAACCAGATGACTCGCGCACGGGCCTTGGGCTCGGCGGGAATCAAGGCCGGCTCCGGATATTTGGCTTCGAGATAATGGATGATCGCGGACGAGTCGGAGATTCCGAAATCGCCGTCGCTGAAAGCCGGTATCTTGCGGAATGGGCTGGCGGCCAGGAAATCCGGATCGTCCGAGCCGAGGCCGAGCGGCTTATGGTCGAGCTCGAGCCCCTTCTCGGCGCCATAGGCCAGCACCTTACGCACGAACGGCGACAGCGAAGCTCCGTAGACGATCATGGCCAGTCTCCCTTTTTAAGTTTCAAGCCGCAACTTAAACTGAATATCTCCGCTAGCGCAAGCGGCCGAACCGCAGCCCGATCCAGAAGGTGCGTGGAGTCGCTCGCTCCTCGATTCCGTCGCCGCTGATCCCGGCGAGGATCCGGGCATTGGTCAGATTCTCCGCCCGCGCCTCGATGGCCAGCCTCCCTCCGAGCGGGATGCGCCCGGCGGCGTCCAGGACGAAGGCGCCCGGCAGGCGCTGGCGGTTGAGGTCGTCCTCATATTGGGCTCCACCGTAGCGGGCGGTGATCGAGCCGCCGGCGCTTCCCGACGCCCAGGCGAGGGTCGACGACAGGCTGTGGCGAGGAGTCTGCGCCGGCCTGAGGCCGTCGAGCGCCTGCGCCGGTCCGCTCGCCTGCACCTTCGAGTCGACCCAGGACCAGCCGCCCGACAGGCTCCAGTCCCCGAGTGAATAGCGTCCCTCCAGCTCGATGCCTTTCGCTTCGATCGAGTCGAGATTGTCCCGCCGGCGATAATCGCCGCCGACGGCGACGAAGCCCACTCCGGGAAAGGTGCCCGGCCCCCGCCCCAGGGTCACGTTGGCGATCGCGCCTTCCAGCCGGTTGGAGAAAGCGGTGAAGCCGATCCGGGCGCCCGGTGCCGGCCTCCAGTCGGCGCCTGCCTCGATTCCGCGCAGGCGCTCGGGCTCCAGCTCGGCGTTGGCGGCGGTCGCGTCGGTTCCGACCCGGAACGGCCGGTAGAGCTCGTTCAGGGTCGGCGGCCGCCAGCCGAGATAGGCGGCGGCGCGAAGTGTCAGCGGGTCGGCGGCATGCCAGGCTATGCCCGCGCGCCCGGTCGGCTCCCAGCCGGAGCGATCGCGGAAGTCGATGTCGGTCAGAACCGCGCCGGTCGCCAGCACCCGCTCGTGCAGCCGGCCGCTCGAAAGCGTCCAGCGGTCAATGCGCCCGCCGGCGGTGAGCGTGATCGCATCGGCGGTCCACGCCGCCTCGGCGAAGCCGCCCAGCGTCTGGGTGCGGCCGCCCGCCACCCGGCCGCGCGTGCCGGCTCCGGCGACGAAGGCGAAAAGCTCCCGGGTCTCGCCCTCGGTCAGGCGCCAGTCGCCGCCCAGCCTGAGCTCGACCCCGGGTCCGACCTTCGGACGCGTCTCGAAGCGGGCGCCGAGGCCGGTCGCGGGGACGCTGTACTGCTCCGAAGCGCGGGCGGCCGCCGTTCGCCCGGCGTTGACGCTGGCGAAGCTGTTGTAGAAATCCCGGGTCTGCACATAGCCGAGCAGGCTCCACCGCCTCCCGACCAGCCGAAGCGAGGCGTCCGCCCCCCGGGTGCGGATATCGGAGAAAGCCGTGCCCCGCTCCCGCTTATCCGAAAATATCAGCCCGCTCGCCTGGAGCTCGGCGGCGCCGGCCAACGGCGCAACGCCGCGCACGGCCAGGCTCGCCTGCTCGTAGGGTGAAGGCCGGTCGGCGGGACCTCGCTGCTCATTGATTACGGGGACGAAGCCGTCACCGCGCTGCCATGCAGCCGAAACGGCGAGAAAGCCGGTGCCGAGCGGCGCTCCAAGCGCGGCGAAGGCGTCGAAAGCGTCGCGGCTGCCATAGGCCAGTCGTCCCCGGACTCCGCGGAGCTGGTCCGGGGTCGCACTGACCAGCTCGATGGTCCCCGCAAGCGCCCCCGGCCCCTGGATTCCGCTGCCGCCGCCGCGGGTCACACGGGCCTCGCCGAGCCGCCCGGGATGGTAGGCCGGCCAGCTCACCCAGCCGCCGAACGGGTCGGTCTGAGGCACGCCGTCGAGGACGAGCAGGACGCGGCTCGATGCATTGCCTCCGAGCGCCCGGAGAGTGGCACCCTGGCTGGTCGGGTTCGCCGAACGGGAGTCGGACCGGCGGAAGAGCTGGAAGCCGGGAACGTCGCGAAGCACGTCCTCGATGCGACCCGATGCCGAGCCGGTGAGGCGGTCGCGATCGATCACGACCGTGTCGAAGACCTCTTCGCCCGCCGCTGTCGGAAGGCCGCGGCCGGTGACGACGATGTCGGGGGTGGCCTGGGCGAGAAGGAGGAGGATCAGGAAGGGCACGAGGCAGCCTCTAAATTCCTCCCCCGGATTTCCGGGGGAGGGGAACCGCGCGAAGCGCGGTGGAGGGGTTCTTCGGAGTCAGCAAGGGCCCCTCCACCACGCTTCGCATGGTTACCCCTCCCCTGCAAATGCAGGGGAGGATTTTGAATTACCTCGAAGCGTACCTTCTGCGGCCGCCGCTGCGGCTTTCGCCCTGCGGACGGGCCGGACGGGCGCTGAAGCGCTTCGACGGGCGCCCGCGAGAGTGGCGCTCCTCGCGCTCCGGAAGCTCGACGATCTGGATCGGCGAGCTGGCGCGTGCCGCCTTGATCCGGGCCGCCTCGGCGTTGAAGCCTTCGGGCAGCGGCACCGGGGTCAGCACCTGCTTGGTCAGGCGCTCGATACCCTTGAGATAGGGCCGCTCGTCCTCGGCGCAGTAAGCCACCGCCACGCCCGCCGCTCCGGCGCGCGCGGTGCGGCCGATGCGGTGGACATATTGCTCCGACACGTTGGGCAAATCGAAGTTGATGACATGGCTGACGCCCGACACGTCGATCCCGCGCGCGGCGATGTCGGTCGCGATCAGGATCTTGACCTTGCCGTCCTTGAAATCGGCCAGCGCCCGCTCGCGCTGCGGCTGGCTCTTGTTGCCGTGGATGGCATTGGCCGGGATCCCGGTCTGCGCCAGCTGCTTCACGATCCGGTCGGCGCCGTGCTTGGTGCGGCTGAAGATCAGCACCCGGTCCATCGAGCCCTTCGGCCCGAACCCGACGCGAAGCATCATGGTCAGCAGGGCCGGCTTCTCGGCCTGGTTGACGTAGGTGACATACTGCTCGACGCGCTCGACGGTCGAGGCGACTGGGGTCACCGCCACCTGCTCCGGGCTGGTGAGGAACTTGTCGGCCAGATCGCGGATCGCCTTGGGCATGGTCGCCGAGAAGAACAGGCTCTGCCGCTTCTCGGGAAGGAAACGGACGATCTTCTTCAGATCGTGGATGAAGCCGAGGTCGAGCATCTGGTCCGCCTCGTCGAGGACGAGGATCTCGACCTGCCTGAGGTCGAGCCAGCGCTGCTCGACGAGGTCGAGCAGACGGCCCGGAGTGGCGACGAGGACGTCGACTCCGCGCGACAAATCCTGCCGGTTCTTGTTGATCGAGGTTCCGCCGAAGACGGTGGCGACGCTGATATGGCTGAAGCGGCCATAGGCGCGGGCGCTCTCGGCGATCTGCGAGGCGAGCTCGCGGGTCGGGGCGAGCACCAGCATCCGGCAGGTGCCGCGCTGCGGACGCTTGCCGCTCGCGGCGAGGCGGTCGATCGACGGAAGCATAAAAGCGGCGGTTTTGCCGGTGCCGGTCTGGGCGATTCCGAGCAGGTCCTTGCCCTTGAGCAGGATCGGGATCGCCTGCTCCTGGATCGGGGTCGAGGTCGAATATTCCTTCAGAGCGAGCGCCTGGAGGACCGGCTGCGACAGCCCGAGATTTTCAAAAGACATGTATTACTCACTAATCGTGCGGCGCACCCGCGCAGCCGAAAAGGCGCGCGGAAACGCGGCGGGTTTTTGCCAACCCGCGTGAAAAGGGAAGACTTGGAAAATGACGAAACGGAGCCGGCCCGAGAGGGGCGTTCACGCTGCAATGACGTTTCGCTGAGAGCCATATGGGCGCAAAGTGTGAACAAATCAAGCGCGCCCCGCCTCAGCCCTTCAGCCGCTCCGCGAAATAGCCGAGCACCAGGTCGAGCGCCGCCCTCGTCTCCTCGCCTTCGCGGTCGACCAGCTCGGCGGTCAGGACGCTGTGCGGATGGGTTTTGCCGGTGCGCGCCGAGCTGTCCTCGAGCTCACGCCCGTCGAAGGCGGGACCGAGCTCCCGGTGCAAGGTCTTGAATCGCTCGGGCGGACACTGTGTGTCGCCCTTGAAGCGCAGTCCGATGACCTTGAGCCCGTCTTGGGCATGGCGGTCGCGAATCGCCTGCAGAGCCTCCCGCGAAGCGTGGAGGGCATGGCCGCGGCCGAGGGGAAGCGAGGGCTGGGCGAGAACAGGCGCCATGATTTCGGGATCCAGTGCCATGGTGAGCGCGAAATTGCCGGTGATGCACATGCCCACCACGCCGACGCCGCGCCCGCCGATCTCCGAGTGAACGTGACGGCCGAGCGCGCGAAGCCAGTCGACGACCGGGCCGGCCCGATGTGCCGAGAGCAGCGCGAACTGACGGCTGATGCAGACCTGGGCGATGCTCATCAGGTAGTCGATCCTTCGGGCCTCCTTTCCGTCCGTCCCGAACAGCGAAGGCATGAAGACCGCGAAGCCCTGATCGGCGACACGCCTTCCGAAGCGCGCGACTTCCGGCGTGATCCCCGGCATTTCGTGGATGACGATGACGGGCGGGCCGCTTCCCTTGCGATAGACGCGGTGCGTGCGGCCGCCATATCCGAAATCGAAGCGGGAGAAATCGTCGAGCCGGTCCATCGCCTTCTCCTCAATTCCGGGAAACCTTCGCCAGCAAGCGGTCGATCGCCTCGACCGCCTCCGGCTCCTCCAAGGTCGGCGCGTGCCCGACATTGGGCACCGTCGCTGCCTCCATCGCGGGGTTTTCCGCGAGCATCCGCTCCACGGTGGCCCGGCTCAGCAGGTCCGAAATCTCGCCGTGGACGACGAGCGACGGAATGCCCTTCAAGGCCGCGAAGGCGGTCCACAGATCGAAGCCGGAATCGCCGCCGGGCTGGCGGAACGGCTCGGCGATGCGCATGTCGTAGTCGAACACGACGCGGCCGTTTTGCGTCAGCTTGCACAGCCTCTTGGCGTAGACGAGCCACCGGCCGATGTCCCAGTCGGGATAGCGGTCGCTCTGTGCCTCGCAGATCGCCCGGGCGGCGTGAAGCCAGGTCGGCCAGCTTTGCGAGCGGCCGACATAGGAGCGGATATGCTCGAGGCCGCCTTGCTCCAGCTCGGGCCCGATATCGTTGAGCAAGGCGCCGGCGATGCGGCTTCCGTCCGCCATCGCCAGCAGCATGGTGATGAGGCCGCCGAGCGAAGTTCCGAACAGGACGAAGCGCTTGAGCCCCAGGCCGGCGATCAGGGTCTCGACGTCCTGCCAATAGGTCGGCGGGACATAGGTCATCGCATCCTTCGCATAGTCGCTCTGACCGCGGCCCCTCAGTTCGACGCAGATCAGCCGCCACTCGCCCTGCAGGCGGTCGGCAACCCCTTGGAAGTCGCGCGCGTTACGGGTCAGTCCGGGTATGCACAGGATGGGCGGGCGGTCCGCGCTTCCGGCATAATCGCGGTAATGGAGCCGGAGCCCGTCGCTCGACGTCCACCAGCCATCGGACCAATCCGCCATGCCCCTCCCCTATTCGACCGCTTTTCCTATCACCCGATGACGCAACTTCCGCAAGCCGCGAGCTACCGCGCCGATCCCGCCATCCTCGAGCTCGGCGACGCCTTCTACGATCCGGTCGAGGCGGCCGATTTCCCGCAGACCCTCCTTCGTTTCCGCAACGACCGATGGGCCGAGGCGGTCGGCCTGACGGGCCTCGCCGACGCGGAGTGGATCCGCCATTTCGGCCGGTTCGAGCCGCTTGCGGACAACCTCCCCCGGCCCCTCGCGCTGCGCTATCACGGGCATCAGTTCCGGGTCTACAATCCCGACATAGGCGACGGCCGCGGATTCCTCTTCGCCCAGATGAGGGACGGCCAAGGCCGGCTTCTCGATCTGGGAACCAAGGGATCGGGCCAGACCCCCTACAGCCGTTTCGGCGACGGGAGGCTGACGCTCAAGGGCGGCGTCCGCGAGGTTCTGGCCACGGAGATGCTGGAGGCGCTGGGCGTCGAGACCTCCAAGAGCTTCTCGCTGATCGAGACCGGCGAGGCGCTGGAGCGGGGTGACGAGCCCTCCCCCACCCGCTCCGCGGTGCTGGTGCGGCTCCAGCACAGCCATGTGCGGATCGGCACCTTCCAGCGGCTCGCCTATTTCCGGGATTCGGAAAACCTGGCGAAGCTGACCGACTATTGCCTGCGCCATTATTATGGCGACGAAGGCGGCGGCGGCGACGCCCCGGCCCGCCTCCTCGCCCATGTGGCGCGGGCGGCGGCCCGCCTCGCGGCTTCCTATATCGCCGCGGGCTTCGTCCACGGGGTGCTCAACAGCGACAATATCGCGATCACGGCGCAGAGCTTCGATTACGGGCCGTGGCGGTTCACCCCTTATTGGGACGGCCATTTCACGGCCGCTTATTTCGACCATGCCGGCCTCTATGCGTTCGGCCGGCAGCCCGAGGCGATCCACTGGGACGTGCTCCAGCTCGCCGCGTCGCTTCGCACGATCGCCGAAGCCGAGGCTCTGAACCCTTCGCTCGACGCCTTTCCGCCCGAATTCCAGCGCCGGCTGATCGAGGCGATGTTCGGGCGGCTCGGAATCCGGCCCGCCGGAAATGAGGGCGATGCCGTTTTCCTGGTGGCGCTCGAGACCGCGCTCGCCGCCAGGACGGTGACGATCGACCGCTTTTTCTTCGACTGGCGCGGCGGCCGGCGGCGGGGTCCCTCCCCGGCCGACCAAGTGTACGAAAGTGACGCTTTCGCCACTTTTCGCCACTCCGTGGCAGAATATGAACCGGTGGAGCACGCTTTGGACCATGATTATTGGTCGGACGACGGGCCCTGCTCGATGCCTATCGACGAGGTCGAGGCGATCTGGAGCCGCATCGACCAGGCCGACGACTGGACCGCGTTCAACGATAAGATCGGGGCGATCAGGCGGATGGGCGAGGCCATGCGGGCGGGCGCTTGACCGCCGCAGCCAAAAATGGTGGGTCAGCCGCCATGGCGACCATCAGTTCGATCGAACCGGCCACCGGGGCGCATCTGTGGACGGGCGAGACCGGCGACGTCGAGGCCGAGGTCGCCCGGGCCCGCGCCGCCTGGGCGGGCTGGGCGGCGAGGCCGCTGGCGGTCAGGATCGAGACCCTGCGCCGCTTCGCCAACGTCGTGCGCGGCCACAAGGACGCGCTCGCCGACCTCATCGCCCGCGAGACCGGCAAGCCGCTCTGGGAGACGGCGACCGAGGTCGACGCGGTGGTGGGCAAGGTCGACATCTCGGTGACGGCCTATTCGGAGCGGACCTCGCAGCGCCGGCTGGAAGGCGCCCTGGGGGCCCGCGTCGCCGTCCGCCACAAGCCGCACGGCGTGCTCGCGGTGCTCGGGCCGTACAATTTCCCGGCCCACCTGCCCAACGGGCACATCGTCCCGGCCCTGCTCGCCGGCAACGCCGTCGTGTTCAAGCCCTCGGAGAAGACCCCGGCGGTGGGCGAGATGCTGGTCCGGCTCTATCACGAGGCGGGGGTTCCCGAGGACGTGGTGCGCTGCGTGCAGGGCGGGGTCGACGTCGGCAAGGCGCTCGCGGCGAGCCCGGGGATAGACGGCCTGCTCTTCACCGGCTCGGCCCGGGCCGGCCTTGCCCTCCACCGCCAGTTCGCCGACGCTCCGCACAAGATCCTCGCGCTCGAGATGGGCGGCAACAACCCGCTCGTCGTCTGGGACGCCAAGGACGTTCCGGCCGCGGCGGTGATCGCCGTCCAGTCCGCCTTCATGAGCTCGGGCCAGCGCTGCACCGGCGCGCGGCGGCTGATCGTCCAGGAGGGGCGGCACGAGCCCCTCCTCGCCGAGATCGTCAAGCTCGCGGCGCGGATCATCGTCGACCATCCGCACGCCACGCCGGCGCCGTTCATGGGCCCGGTGATCGACAACCAGGCCGCCGACCAGCTCCAGGAAGCCTTCCTCGACCTGATGATCAAGGGCGGGCGGCCGATCCGGCGGCTCGACCGGCCGGTGGCGGACAAGCCGTTCCTGACTCCGGCGATCATCGACGTGACCGACGTCGCCGAGCGGCCCGACGCGGAGCTGTTCGGCCCGGTGCTCCAGGTGATCCGGGTTCCCGACTTCGACGCGGCCCTGGCGGAGGCCAATTCCACCCGCTACGGCCTCGCCGCCTCGCTGGTCGGCGGAAGCCCGGAGCTTTACGACCGCTTCTGGGCCAATATCCGCGCCGGCGTGATCAACTGGAACAAGCCGACCAACGGCGCCCCGAGCAACGCGCCGTTCGGAGGCCTCGGCCTCTCCGGCAACCACCGCCCGAGCGCCTTCTACGCGGCCGATTATTGCGCCTATCCGGTGACCAGCTCCGAAGCGGAGGCGGCGCGGGCGAGCATCGGCGTCGGGCTGAAGGACCCGTTCGCGGGGAGCTGAATAAATCCTCTCCTGCTTTTGCAGGGAGGGGGGCCATGCGAAGCATGGTGGAGGCGCCTTTTCGAGTTGAGAAGAACCCCTCCACCGCGCTTCGCGCGGTCCCCCTCCCCCGGAAAACCGGGGGAGGATCGAAGTGGGCCCTACCCCCGCGCTTCGGGCAGATAGCCTTCGTCGATATAGTCGGAGAATTTCGTGATCTTCGCCTCGAACTTGAGCTTCACCTTCCCAGTTGCACCGTGACGCTGCTTCGCAATTATCACTTCGGCAAACCCCTTCACCGGGTCCATTTTATCCTGCCAAGCTTTATATTTCTCGAATTTATCTGCCGGGTCGCCTGGAACGGGATGTTCAGGCTCCGATGGAGCTAAATAATAATCCTCTCTATAAACGAACAGGACCATATCGGCATCCTGCTCGATCGACCCAGATTCACGCAGGTCTGCCAACTGAGGGCGCTTATCTTCTCGCTGTTCAACAGCGCGGCTTAGTTGCGACAACGCAACTACCGGCAAATTTAACTCCTTGGCAAGCATCTTCAGCCCACGGCTAATTTCAGAGATTTCTTGAACTCTATTGTCATTGCTATTTCTTCCACCCCCCTGAAGAAGCTGGAGATAGTCTACGATAACTAGGCCAATATTGTGCTTGCGCTTCATTCGCCGTGCACGAGTACGTAATGCCGCGATCGTTAGTCCTGGCGTGTCGTCGATGTAAAACGGAAGGTCTTGAAGCTCAGTCGCTGCTCTTGCGAACTGCTGAAATTCATGTTTGCTAATCGAACCAGTCCGAATTTGCTCTGAAACAATTCCCGATTGCTCAGCGAGAATGCGATTTGCAAGCTGCTCCGCAGACATTTCCAGCGAAAAGAAAGCCACGCCAGCGCCGACGGACTTTCCAGGCTCGATCTCGTCTTTCATGTCCTGCACCCAGCGCCGCGCAGCATTGAACGCCATGTTTGTGGCGAGGGCGGTCTTACCCATGCCGGGGCGGCCAGCGAGGATTACGAGGTCCGAGTGGTGAAGACCGCCGATTTTGCTATTTATCGCCGTGAGCCCGGTCGTAATCCCGGATATGTGCCCTCCCGAATTCAAGGCACGTTCCGCCGTTTTAATTGCCAGCGTGGCCGCCTGTGTGAATGTCTTAACAGACCCCTCGGACCCACCTTCCTCGGCTACACGATAGAGTGCCGTCTCGGCCTGCTCGATCTGGTCCTTTGGATCGATTGACTCGCTCGTATCGAGAGCATGCTCAACAAGATCGCGTCCCACCGCGATGAGAGCTCGCAATTGCGCAAGCTCGAATATCTGCTCGGCGAAGTCGCGGGCGCCGATGATCGCGGCGCCGCTCCCGGTAAGCTGGGCGAGATAGGAGGGGCCGCCGAGCTCCTTCATCTCCTCGTCCGCCTCGAACAGGGGGCGCAGGGTGACGGGCGAGGCGATCATGTTGCGGTCGACGAGCTTCAATATCTGCTCGTAGATGCGGGCGTGGAGCGGCTCGTGGAAATGGTCGGGGCGGAGCTTGAGCTGGATGTCCTCGGCGAGGCGGTTGTCGATCATCAGGGCGCCGAGCAGCGCCGCCTCCGCCTCCACATTCTGGGGCAAAGTGGACGATTCGGGCTCCGGCGCGCCGGGTAGTCGAAGGATGTTTTCGGCCATGGGAGGCTTGTACGCCCGGTTGGGACGGAGGTGTAGCCCAGCCAGGAATTCTTCCGTGAGCCGATCTGTGGATCGTGCGGGGACGGAAAAATCCTCCCCTGCCTTTGCAGGGGAGGGGGACCATGCGGAGCATGGTGGAGGGGTTCTTCAGGCATCCCGGAGAACCCCTCCACCGCGCGTCGCGCGGTCCCCCTCCCCGGCCAATGCCGGGGAGGAATTAGTTTCCCCGCCTTGCCCTCCCCGCTACAGCCGCGCCATGCCCGACCCGCGGATCATCGACATCGAGCTGGACGAGCATACGATCATCCGGCGGAGCGAGGATATCGAGCGGGAGCGCAAGGTCGCGATCTTCGACCTGCTCGAGCAGAACCGCTTCCAGCCGGCGGGGCACGACGGGCCGTTCCGGATCCTGCTCAGGATCGAGGACAACAGCCTCGCCATCGACCTCCGGAACGAAGCGGGCGAGCCGCTGGAGACGATCCGCCTCGGACTGGCCCGCTTCAAGCGGCCGGTCCGCGACTATTTCGCCATCTGCGAGAGCTATTTCAAAACCGTCCGCTCCGATTCGCCCAAGGGGCTGGAAACGATCGACATGGCCCGGCGGGGGCTTCACAACGAGGCCGCGGAGCTGCTGAGGGAGAGCCTCAAGGGGAGGATCGAGATGGATTTCGACACGGCGCGCCGGCTGTTCACGCTGATCTGCGTGCTCCACATCAAGTGA
Organism: Allosphingosinicella sp.; assembly: GCA_036382815.1. Classification (GTDB taxonomy): domain Bacteria; phylum Pseudomonadota; class Alphaproteobacteria; order Sphingomonadales; family Sphingomonadaceae; genus Allosphingosinicella. The sequence goes on along the minus strand of DASVPM010000101.1, from coordinate 10,044 downwards.
GGGTGGCCAACAAGACGGGGCGGGTCTTGCCCTCCCCCGTCATTCCGGCGAAAGCCGGAACCTCGGGACAGGAGGTCTCGGCGGGTCTTCCCGAGGTCCCGGCTTTCGCCGGGAGGACGAGGGGGCGCCGGGACGACGGGGAACGCGAATGAGCATCATGTCCGACCGCTGGATCCGGACCCAGGCCCTCGAGCACGGCATGATCGAGCCGTTCGTCGACGGGCAGAGGCGCGAGGGGACGATCAGCTACGGCCTGTCGAGCTACGGCTACGACGCCCGGGTCTCCGACGAGTTCAAATTGTTCACCAACGTCGACAACGCCATCGTCGACCCCAAGGACTTCAAGTCGAACAGCTTCGTCGACCGCAAGACCGACGTCTGCATCATCCCGCCCAACAGCTTCGCGCTGGCGAGGACGGTCGAATATTTCCGGGTGCCGCGCGACGTGCTCGTAATCTGCCTCGGCAAGTCGACCTATGCGCGCTGCGGGATCATCGTCAACGTGACCCCGCTCGAGCCCGGCTGGGAAGGCCATGTCACGCTCGAATTCTCGAACACGACCCCCCTCCCCGCCAAGGTCTACGCCAACGAGGGCGCCTGCCAGTTCCTGTTCCTGCAGGGCAATGAGCCCTGCGAGACGAGCTATGCCGACCGGGCCGGCAAATATATGGGCCAGCGCGGGGTGACCCTGCCGAAATTGTAGCGCCGGCCCGTCATTGCGAGGAGCGGAGCGACGCGGCGATCCAGCGGGCCTCGGAAGCCGCACTGGATTGCTTCGCTCCGCTCGCAACGACGGTGGCGCGGCACAGCCTACATCTGGTCGGCTTCGAACTTCTTCCAGTCGGCTCTGGTCAGGCAGAGCTTCTCCCGCTTCATGCGCGAGGCGCTGTTCTGGAAGGTGCGGCAGATCTTCCTGTCCTTCTGGACTCCGGCGCCGCCGCCCGAATCGGACATCGCGGCCTGCTGGTTCTGGTTCTGGTTCTGGTTCTTGGCGGCGAAGGCCGGCGTGCCGGCGACCATCGCCAGCGCGGCGGTCGACGCGAATATCAGCTTGATGCTCATCCACTCTCTCCTCGTGTCTTCATCCCTGACACAAGAGTAAGCGGTGCCGCCGGCGGACCCTATAGGCCCGCCGGTCGTCGGCAGAAGCGCGGAGTCGGTTCGTCGAAAAGACGGCGGGGAGCGGCGAATCACCGCACCTGACCCCTCTCCCTGGAGGGGAGAGGGGTTCAGCGCCCGCGGTGGCGGATGTTCGAGGGACGGCCTCGGCGGCCCTGGGGGCGCTTTTCCTCGCCGCGCCTGCCGTCCCGGCGCGGGCCGCTTCGGGGCCTGGCGGGGGCGGCGCCCTCGGCGAGCTCGAACCTCAGGCCGCCGGAGACCGGATTGGCCTCGGCAAGCCTCAGCTTCAGGCGCTGGCCCGGGCTGAAGCGCTCGCCGCTGTCGTCGCCGACGAGGCTCTGGCTCGATTCGTCGTAGCGGTAATAGTCCGATCCGAGCGTCGAGACCGGGACCAGGCCGTCGCCGCCCAGGCCCTCCACCGTGGCGAAGAAGCCGAAGGGCTGGACCCCGGTGATCCGGCAGTCGACGAGGTCGCCGACCCGCTCGGACAGATAGGCGGCGACGTAGCGGTCGAGGGTCTCGCGCTCGGCCTCCATCGCCCGCCGCTCGAGCTGCGAGATGAGCTCGCCCGTGACCTCCATCGCCTCCGCCTCCTGATCGGTCAGCCCGCCCTCGCCGAGACCGAAGGCCCGGATCAGGGCGCGGTGGACGACGAGATCGGCATAGCGGCGAATGGGGCTGGTGAAATGGGCATAGGAGCCGAGCGCCAGGCCGAAATGGCCCTTATTGTCGGGCGCATAATAAGCCTGGGTCTGGGTGCGCAGGATCTGCTCCATCACCTGGGGGAGGAAATCCGGCTCTTCCGTTTCCCGGCGAAGGCCGGGATCCAGCCCTTCTTCCTGATCTGGGCCCCGGCCTTCGCCGGGGCGCCTGCGAGCCTGCTCGATCAGGCGGTTGAAGGTGGCCGGCCGGATCACCTGGCCGAGCGCGAACTCGACCTCGAAGGTCTTGAGGTAATCCTTGAGCGCGACCAGCTTCTCGCGTCCGGGCGGCTCGTGGTCGCGGTACATGACCGGCGCCTTCTTCGACTCGAGCGCCTTGGCGGCGGCGACGTTGGCCGCGATCATGTAATCCTCGATCAGCTTGTGGGCGTCGAGCCGCTCGCGCGGCGCCACGGAGGTGATCCGGCCCTTCTCGTCGAGGACCACCTTGCGCTCCGGCAGGTCGAGGTCGAGCGGGGCCCTTTTCTCGCGCGCGGCGTAGAGCGCCCGCCAGCAGGCCCAGAGCGGCTTCAGGGTCGATTCGAGGATTTCGGGCGCGACCGGGGGATCACCGCCCTCGATCTCGGGCATCGAGCAGGGGGAGGAGAAGAGCTCGACGGGTTCGTCGCGTTCCAATCCGTTCGTGTCGAGCGAGGTCGAGACATCACGTCGAGCGGAGCCGAGGCCTTCATTCGCTCCCGGTCCCGGCTTCGCTCGACTGGCCCCCTCGACTTCGCTCGGGGCGAACGGTTTCCCTGTCCCCCCGCCGCCCGAAGCGTCGATCGCCGCCTGGGCGTCCTCGTAGGCGATGTTGGCGGCGATCCGGACCCGGGCGCGGGTGAAGCGCCAGCTTTTGAGCTGTCCGTCCCTCGACACCTGCAGGTGGCAGACGAGGGCGGCCCGGTCCTCGCCCTCCTTCAGCGAGCAGATCTCGGCGCTGAGCGTCTCGGGAAGCATCGGCACCACCCGGTCGGGGAAGTAGACGCTGTTGCCCCGCTTCCTCGCTTCCTTGTCCAGCGCCGAGCCGGAGCGGACGTAATAGCTGACGTCGGCGATGGCGACGATCGCCCGCCAGCCGCCGGGATTGGCGGGATCGTCGTCGGGGGCGGCCCAGACCGCGTCGTCATGGTCGCGCGCGTCGGCGGGGTCGATAGCGACGATCGGGACGGCGGTGAGGTCCTCACGCTCGCCGAGCGGCTGCCGGGCGACCCGCTCCGCCTCGATGAGGACCGCGTCGGGAAATTCGTGCGGAATGCCGTGCTTGTGGATGGCGATCAGGCTGAAGCTGCGCGGGGCGAAAGGGTCGCCGAGTATCTGCGAGACCCGGGCGGTGAGGCGCGGCGGGCGGCCGACCTTCTCGGCGAGGACGAGGTCGCCAGGCTGGGCGTCGCCGACGTCGGAGATGGGAAGCTCGCGCCGCTCCTTCTTCTCGACCGGGCGGAGCCAGAAGCCCTGCGCCTCCTGATGGACGACGCCGAGGACGAGCTCGCTGCCCTTCATCAGCTTCTTCATCGGGTGGGCGGCATAGCCGTTGCCGCGCTGCTCGGTGCGGGCGAGCAGCCGGTCTCCGACCCCGAGGGCGGAGCCCCTGCCCCGGCGCTCCAGCACGCGGAGCCGGGGCTCGGGCAGGTCCGCCTCCCACCGTTCGGGGACCGCCCAGGCCTGGCCGGAATCGTCGACGTCGACGATCCGGAGCACCGTCACCTTGGGCACCCCGCCCGCCTGGTGGAAGGCGCGGCCTGGCGAGGCGTCGATCAGGCCCTCGTCCGCCATGTCGTGGAGCAGGGCCTTCAGCGCGATCTTGTCGTGTCCGGACAGGCCGAAGGCGCGCGCGATCTCGCGCTTGCCGGCCGGGGTGTCGCTGGACGCGATGAAGTCGAGTATCTGCTGGCGGCTGGGGAGGCCGGCGCGGGGAGGTTTACGAGCCATTGGAGTCCGTCATTGCGAGGAGCGCAGCGACGAAGCAATCCATCTTGACGAAGGTTCCGGCGCCCACTGGATTGCTTCGCTTCGCTCGCAATGACGGTCAGGGGGCCGAGGGCGGCGGAGGCGCGTAGGGCCGGAACGCGCCGCCCGGAACCGCCGACGCGACCGGGCTCTCATAGCCGTCCTTCGAAACCGACGAGACCCCGAAGACGAAATCGTCCACCCGGACGCTCTTGAGCACCTTGACGCAGGTAGCGACGATCGAGTCCCCCGCGACATTGCCCGGAGCCGCGGGCCGGCCCGGGCATTTGGCGAGATCGTCGTAAGTCACGCGCAAGCTGCGCTCCCAGTTCGCCGAGTCGGTCGGCCGCCAGCGGATGATGTAGGAATCGGCGCCCTTCACCGGGTTCCAGGTCAGCGTCGTGTCGGTCGAGACCCCGCCTTCCACCGCCGGCTCGGGCGGCTGCGGCGCGCTCGCCAGGGCCGCGAGCGCCGCCACGTTGAGCTTCACCACCTTGGTCAGATAGGCGAAGTCCATCTTGTCGATCGTGTCGCCATATTGGATGCCGTTCTCGACCCTCAGATCCTGGTGCTGCCAGTTGTAATTCTCGATCGCGACGGTGATCCGGACCGCCGGGAAGCCGGCGTTGAGCATCTCGGTATGGTCGCCGCCGCGGCCGAAGCGGTCGTTGCGCCAGATCTGGCGGACGTCGAGGCCGAGGCTGAGATCGTCGGCGAGACCGTCCATCCAGCGCGAGATGTTGCGCGAGGGCGAGTCGTTCTCGCCGCCGAGGCTGCGCTGGCGGGCGGCGAGGTCCTCATGGCCCTGCCAGCGCGGCCCTTCCGAGAAGATCCGGACATGGGCGTCGTCGCAGATGCCGTCGGAGCCGCAGCTGTTGCCGATGATGTCGTTGTTGAGCTGGGCGATCACCTCCCAGCCCTGGGCCCTGGCGTAATCGGCGAGGATCTTGCCGCCGAGCAGCCCCTGCTCCTCGCCGGTCAGCGGCGCGTAGACGATCGTGTAGGGGAATCTGCGCTTCGAAAGGACCCGCGCCGCCTCGATCACCGCCGCCGTCCCGGAGCCGTCGTCATTGGCGCCGGGCGCGTCGGCCGTCGCGTTCATGACGTCGCTGACCCGGCTGTCGATGTGGCCGGAGATGATCACCACCCGGTTGGGGTCGGCGGTGCCGCGCTGGATCGCCATGACGTTGGTCACCCGCGTCGGCGTCGGCACCCTCCGCCCGGTGACGGTGTCGGACGGCATCACCACCTTGAGGCAGCCTCCGCAGGCGCGCGAGTAGCGGCCGAACTCCGCCTCGGTCCATTTGAGCGCCGCACCGATCCCGCGCCCGGGATCGGTCTGGGACGACAAAGTGTGGCGGGTGCCGAAGCTCACCAGCTTCTCGACGACGGCCTGGAGCCGTTCCTGGCTGACCTCGTCCGCGGAGTCGCGGGGCGCGGCGGCGAGGACGGGGGCTGAGAGGAGCAAAGCGGGGAGGAGCAGGGCGAGCTTCGTCATGGGCGCGGTCCCTGAACCTCTCTTCCCGGATTCGCAAGCGCAGGTAAGCGCCGCTGCTTTACAACCCTAAAACGCTCGGGCAGACCTGCTCCCGAAAACCGGGTTGGGGAACTCCGTCAAATGCTAGAACTCGCGGACGTAAGCCACGTCTATCCGAACGGCACTCGCGCCCTCGACCATGTCACCTTGTCGGTGCCGCGCGGGATGTACGGCCTGCTCGGGCCCAACGGGGCCGGCAAGTCGACCCTGATGCGCAACGTCGCGACCCTCCAGACCCCCACCGAGGGGAGCATCCGCTTCGGCGACATCGACGTCATCGCCGAGCCCGAGCAGCTTCGGCGGACATTGGGCTATCTGCCCCAGGATTTCGGGGTCTATCCGCGCGTCTCCGCCTACGACATGCTCGATCACATGGCGGTGCTGAAGGGCATCGCTTCGGCTTCCGACCGCAAGGCCACCGTCGAGAGCCTGCTCCAGCAGGTCAATCTGTGGGGAGTCCGCAAGAAGGCGCTGGCCGGCTTTTCAGGCGGAATGCGCCAGCGCTTCGGGATCGCCCAGGCGCTGATCGGCAATCCCGAGCTGATCATCGTCGACGAGCCGACCGCCGGGCTCGACCCGGAGGAGCGCAACCGCTTCCTCAACCTGCTCGCCGAGATCGGCGAGAATGTGGTGGTGATCCTGTCGACCCATATCGTCGAGGACGTCTCCGACCTCTGTCCGCGGATGGCGGTGCTCGCGAACGGGCGGATCCAGCTCGAGGGCGCGCCGCTCGACCTGATCGGAGCGACCAAGGGGCGGATCTGGATGAAGGTGATCGAGCGCGTCGAGCTCGACCGCTATCGCGAGACATACGAGCTGATCTCGACCCGGTTGTTCGCCGGCCGGACCGTCATCCACATCCTCGCCGATGCCGATCCGGGCGACGGCTTCGCCTCGGTCGAAGGGGGGCTCGAGGACGTTTATTTCTCGACCCTCGCCCAATCCCGCCGCGCCGCCTGAGGCCCGGGCCATGTTCCTCAAAATCGCGCTCTTCGAGCTTCGCTACCAGCTCAAGAACCCCGTCTTCTGGGTGGCGGCGGTGCTGTTCTTCCTGTTCTGCTTCGGGGCAATGACCTCGAGCACGGTGCAGATCGGCGCGGGCGGCAACATCCACAAGAACAGCCCGGTCGCGCTCACTCTGATCCAGGCCAATTTCAGCCTGTTCTTCATGTTCGTGACCACGGCCTTCGTCGCCAATGTCGTGGTCCGCGACGACGACACCGGTTTCGGGCCGATCGTCCGCTCGACCCCGATCACGCGCCTCCAATATCTCGGCGGCCGCTTCGCCGGCGCGACCACCGCGGCCGCGCTCGCCTTCCTGTTCATCCCGCTCGGATTGTGGATCGGCTCGCTCATGCCGTGGATCGACGCCGAGACGCTCGGGCCGAACCGGCTGTCTTATTACGCCTTCGGCTTTCTCGTCCTCGGCCTGCCCGGTCTGCTCATCACGGGCGCGATCTTCTTCACTGCGGCGAGCCTGACCCGCTCGATGATGTGGACCTATGTCGCCGTCATCGTCTTCTTCCTCGCCTGGCTCATCCTCCTCGGCGTCGGCCGGGCGAAGCCGGAGCTGCGCGACACGATGGCGATCGTCGAGCCCTTCGGCATCGGCGCCCTCAGCAATGCAACCCGCTACTGGACCAGCGCCGAATCCAACACGCTCACACCCGCGTTCGAGGGCGCGCTCCTGCTCAATCGCCTGATCTGGCTTGGCGTCGCCGCCGCCTTCCTCGCGTTCGGCATCGCCCGCTACCGCTTCGCCGAGCCCGGGCACTCGAAGAAGCGGAAGAAAGAGGAAGCCGCCGAGGCCGAGGCCGTGTCCGTCCCCGCCTCCCCGCCCCCGCTGCCGGATCGCGCCGGGTCGGCGGCCGCCGCGCAGCTCTGGGCTCGAACGAAGCTCGAGATGAAGCAGGTCTTCAGGAGTCCGGCCTTCGCCGTCCTCATCGCCCTCGGCATGATCAATACCTGCGCCAGCCTCTGGTTCACCCGAGAGCTGTACGGCACGCCGATCCTGCCCGCGACGAGCGCAATCCTGCCGGTGGTGGCCGGCTCGTTCAGCATCTTCCCGATCATCATCGCCATTTATTATTCAGGCGAGCTTGTCTGGCGCGAACGCGACCGGCGCATGCACGAGATCATAGACGCCACGCCGCTGCCCAATTGGGCCTATGTCGTTCCGAAGACGGCGGCGGTTGCCCTCGTCCTGTTCGCCACCTTGATGTTCGGAGTGGTCGCGGCGGTCCTGGTCCAGCTGATGCGCGGCTATACGGACGTCCATCCCGAACAATATCTGCTGTGGTTCATCCTGCCGCAGGGCGTCGGGCTCGTGATGATCGCGATACTCTCGGTGTTCGTGCAGTCGCTCAGCCCCAACAAATATGTCGGGTGGGCGGTGATGGTCGTCTACATCGTCTCGACCATCGTGATGAGTTCGCTCGGCTTCGAACACAATCTCTACCAGTTCGCCAACACCCCGCAGGAGCCGCTGTCGGACATGAACGGGTCCGGCGGCTTTTGGATCGGCGCATGGTGGTTTCGCCTCTACTGGGCGGCCTTCTGCGTGATCCTCCTGGTCGTGTCGCACCTGCTCTGGCGGCGCGGCACGGAGACCCGGCTGAAGCCGCGGCTGCGGCGGGCGCCGCGGCGCCTGGTCGGAGCCCCCGGAGTGATCGGCGGCCTCGCTCTGGCGGTCTTCGCGGCGACCGGCGCCTATGCCTGGTACAACACCAACGTCCTCAATACCTACGAGACGGCCAGCGAGCGCGACGCGTTCTTCGCCGCCTACGAGAAGAAGTATCTGAAGTACGAGAAGCTGCCGCAGCCGACCATCTCCAGGGTGGTGCTCAACGTCGACCTCTATCCGGAGGAGACGAAGGCGCTGGTCAAGGGCAGCTACCTTCTCGCCAACCTCGCCGGGACTCCGATCCGCGAGGTCCACGTGCGCATGCCGGGCCGCGATCTCGAGCTGCTCGGTCTCGCTTTCCCGGGCGCCAGGCTTCGTTCCGAAGACAAGAAATTCGGCTACCGGATCTACGCCCTCGACGCGCCGATGCAGCCGGGCGAGACCCGCGCGCTCAGCTTCGAGACCCGGCGCTGGCAGCGCGGATTCCGCAACGGCACCAACGACACCAAGCTGGTCCACAACGGCACCTTCCTCAACAACCTGGAGATCGCGCCGGTGATCGGCATGGACCGGATGATCCTGCTCCAGGAGCGCTCCAAGCGCCGCAAATACGGCCTCCCGGCCGAGCAGCGCCCGCCGAGGCTCGAGGATCTGTCGGGGACGAAGCGCGCCTATTTCGGCGGCGGATGGACGACCGCCGACATCACCGTCTCGACCGTCGCCGACCAGACTCCGATCGCGCCCGGCAAGAAGGTGTCGGACAGGGTCGGCGGCGGCCGCCGCACCGCGCGGTTCGTCTCCGAGGCCCCGATCCTCACCTTCTTCTCGATCCAGTCGGCCCGCTATGCCGAAAGGCACCGCAATCATCGCGGCATCGATCTCGCCGTTTATTACCACCCGGGCCATGAGCGGAACGTCGACCGCATGCTGGACGCCCTGAGCAGCGCCCTGGATTATTATCAGGCCGGCTTCGGCCCATACCAGTTCGATCAGGCGCGGATCATCGAATTTCCCGGCTACCAGAGCTTCGCCCAGGCCTTCGCCAACACCATGCCCTATTCGGAGGCGATCGGCTTCATGGCCGACAATTCGGATCCGGCGAAGATCGACTATGTCACCTACGTCACCGCCCACGAACTGGGACACCAATATTGGGCGCACCAGATCATCGGCGCGGACACCCAGGGCGGCACGATGCTTTCGGAGACCCTCGCTCAATATTCGGCGCTGATGGTGATGAAGCACCGCTACGGGGAGGACAAGATCCGGCGCTTCCTGAAATACGAGCTCGACACTTACCTGCGATTGCGCGGCGGCGAGCTGGTCGAGGAGCTGCCGCTGATGCGGGTCGAGAACCAGCAATATATCCACTACAACAAGGGCTCGCTGGTCATGTACCTGCTGCAGGACCGGCTCGGCGAGGCGGCGGTCAACCGGGCGCTCCGGACGATGCTCGACAAATACAAGTTCAAGGGCGCGCCCTATCCCCGCTCGATCGAGCTGGTGCAGGCGTTCCGCAAGGAGGCGAAGACTCCCGAGGACCAGGCCCTCATCAACGACCTGTTCGAGCGGATCACCCTTTACGACCTCAAGGTCGGCGAGGCCAAGGCGACCAGGCGCGGGGACGGCAAGTGGGACGTCGTCGTGCCGGTCGAGGCGAAGAAATCCTATGCCGACGGCCAGGGCAACGAGAAGCCCGCCGCCTTCGCCGACCGGATCGCGATCGGCCTGTTCACCGCCGAGCCGGGCCGGGGCGCCTTCGACCGGAGGAACGTCCTGGTGATGCAGCGCCAGCCGGTCAGGAGCGGCAAGCAGGTCTTCCGCTTCGTCACCGACCGGAAGCCGACCCATGCCGGCATCGACCCCTATAATTATTACATCGACCGGAATTCGGACGACAATGTCGGGCCGGTGACCTGACCTGAATTGCTCCCCGGGGTCGCCTCGGGGAGGGGGACCGCGCCGCGAAGCGGCGTGGTGGAGGGGCAACTCAGACTTCCGAATACCCCTCCACCAGGCTTCGCCTGGTCCCCCTCCCCCAGCAAGCTGGGGGAGGAATCAGGTAACCGTCTGCTCGATCACCCCGAAGATCGGGCGGCCGGCCCCGCTCGCCGACC
>DASVPM010000100.1:0-6947 GCA_036382815.1 Allosphingosinicella sp. | reverse complement strand
TCACCCCCGCCCCCTCTCCCCCAAGGGAGAGGGGAGAATTCAACCCAGCCTCGCCAGCGCCGCGCGATACTTCTGCGCGTCGGACGCCTTCTCCGCATGATCCGCCTTCGCCTTCTCCACCGCCTCCGGCTTCGCGCGCTCGACGAAGCTGGAATTGGCGAGACGGGCGGCGAGAGAATCGCGCTCCTTCTCGGCCGCCTCGGCTGCCTTGGAGAGCCGCGCGCGCTCCGCTTCGACGTCGATCACGCCCTCGAGCGGAAGGATGTAGGTCGCTTCGTCGACGACGACCTGAGCAGCCCCGCCGGAGGTGTCGCCGAAGCCGACCGACTCGACCCGCGCCAGGCGCCGCAGAGCGGCCTCGTGGCGCTCCAGGCGGCTGCGGGTGCCGTCCGAGGCCTCCCTGACGTGCAACGACAATTTGGCCCCCGGCGGCACGTTCAGTTCGGCGCGCGCCGCCCGGATTCCGCTGACCAGCCGGATCAGCCAGTCGATCTCAGGCCCCGCCTCCGGATCCAGCGCCCGAGCGTCCGGCATCGGCCATTTCGCGACGATCAGCGGATAGGGCCGCGCGTTCGCGTTCCACAATTCCTCGGTGATGAACGGCATGAACGGGTGGAGCATGACCAGGATCTGGTCGAGCACCCAGGCCGCGACCGCCTTCGTCTCCTCGTCGATCCGGCCCTTGATCAGCTCCAGATACCAGTCGCAGAAGGTCGCCCAGACGAAGTGGTAGAGGCCGTTGGCGCTCTCGTCGTAGCGAAGCTCGGCAAGGCTGAGATCCAGCGCCTGCACGGTCTTCACCGTCTCGCCGATGATCCAGCGGTTGACCGGAAGGCTCGCCGGCGGCGGTTCCAAGGCCGCGCTCGCGCCGATGCCGTTGGCCTGGCAGAAGCGCGCGGCGTTCCACAATTTGGTGGCGAAGTTGCGATAGCCTTCGACCCTTTTCTCATCGAGCTTGATGTCGCGGCCCTGGCTCTCCATCGCCGCCAGCGTGAACCGGAGCGCGTCGGCGCCGAACCGGTCGATCAGGCCGAGCGGGTCGACCGTATTGCCCTTCGACTTGGACATCTTCTGGCCCTTGGAGTCGCGGACCAGGCCGTGGAGGTAGAGCGTCTTCCACGGCGCCTCCCCGGTGAAATGAAGGCCCTGCATCGCCATCCGGGCATCCCAGAAGAAGATGATGTCGAAGCCCGAGATAAGCACGTCGTTCGGGTAGTGGCGGGCAAGCTCCGTTCCGGGTTTCGGGCGCCACTTCGCCCCCGTTTCTTCCCCCTCTCCCCTTGGGGGAGAGGGTCGGGGTGAGGGGGTTCTGCCGTCGGGACCGTTCTCGGACGTGGGAGCCCCCTCACCCTGCCCTCTCCCCGCCGGGGAGAGGGAGACAGGCTCCGCCGACTCGGGCCAGCCGAGCGTGGCGAAGGGCCACAGGGCGGAGGAGAACCAGGTGTCGAGGACGTCCGTGTCGCGCCGCAGCGGGCGGTTGCCCGCCTCGCGCCGCGCTTCCTCCTCGGTCTCCGCGACGAAGACGTTGCCCTGGTCGTCGTACCAGGCCGGAATCTGGTGGCCCCACCAGAGCTGGCGCGAGACGCACCAGGGCTGGATGTTCTCGAGCCAGTTGAACCAGGTCTTCTCCCAGGTCTTCGGCACCACCCGTATCTTCCCCGAGCGCACGGCGTCGATCGCCGGGCCGGCCAGGGTCTCGGCGTCGACATACCATTGGTCGGTCAGCCAGGGCTCGATGACGACGCCCGAGCGGTCGCCGTAAGGCGTCTGGATGACCCGGTCCTCGACCCGCTCCAGAAAGCCCTGCTCTTCCAGCATCTCGACGACGCGTTTCCGCGCGTCGAAGCGGTCGAGGCCGAGCAATTCCTCCGGGATCAGGCCGTCCCGGGTCTGCACCACCTTCGCGTCGCCGCTCAGCATGTTGAGCATCTCGGCGGCCTTGAAGCCCGCCCGCCGGCCGACCTCGAAATCGTTGAAATCGTGGCCGGGTGTGATCTTGACCGCGCCCGAGCCGAGCTCCGGATCGGCATGCTCGTCGCGGACGATCGGGATGAGCCGCCCGGTGAGCGGAAGCCGCACCTTGCGCCCGACGAGGGCGGAGTAGCGCTTGTCGTCCGGGTGCACCGCCACCGCCATGTCGGCGAGCATCGTCTCGGGCCGGGTGGTGGCGACGTGGATGAAGCCGCTTCCGTCCTCCAGCGGATATCTGAGGTGCCAGAACCGACCCTGCACTTCCTTCGTCTCGACCTCGAGGTCCGAAATGGCGGTGCCGAACCGCGGGTCCCAGTTGACCAGGCGCTTGTCCCGGTAGAGCAGCCCGTCGCGATAGAGCTGGACGAACACCTTCAGCACCGCGGCCGAGAAGCCCGGATCCATGGTGAAGCGCTCGTTCGCCCAGTCGCACGAGGCGCCCAGCCGGCGGAGCTGGCGGGTGATCGAGCCGCCCGACTGCGCCTTCCATTCCCAGACATGCTCGACGAAGGCCTCGCGACCCATGTCGGTGCGCTTGACGCCCTGGCTCTCGAGGTTGCGCTCGACCACCATCTGGGTCGCGATTCCGGCATGGTCCATCCCGACCACCCACAGCGAATCCTTTCCCTGCAGCCGGGCGTGGCGGATGAGGATGTCCTGGAGAGTGACGTCGAGCGCGTGGCCGATATGGAGCGAGCCGGTGACGTTGGGCGGCGGGATGACGATAGTGAACGGCTCGGCGTCGGGGCGCTCGGGCCGGAACAGCCCCTCCCCTTCCCAGCGGGCGTACCAGCGGGATTCGATCTCGGCGGGGTCGAAGGTCTTGGGAAGTTCGGTCATGGGGCGGGCGTTAGCGGAGACGTTTCCGTCATGCCAGCGCGGGCTGGCATCCCAGCGGGCGAAAGGCGCCGCGTTCTTCACCCGCCGGGACCCCAGCTTTCGCCGGGGCGATGCTAGAGACTCTTTCCCGTGATGCGGGCGATCTCGCGGGTGACCAGCTCCTCTACCATGTCGGGGAGATTGCGGTCGAGCCAGTCCTTGAGGAGCGGCTTCAGCATCTCGCGTACCGCGGCGCCGAGCGCGGCGTCGTCCGCCGGCATGGCATCCGGGCCGGCGGACCGGAGCGAGGCCAGCGCCGCCAGCGACTGGCGGCTGGCGATGGCGGCATCGTCGGAGACGAGGCCCTGGCCTTCGCTCACCGGGTCCTGGAGCTCGAGCACGTCGTCCTCTTCCGGAGGCGCCGCCCTCGGCGCCTCGGCCGGACGCGAGCCGCGGGCGGGACGCGCCGCCGGGCGGCCGTCCTCGGCGATCACCCTTTTGATGGAGGCGAGAATGTCCTCCATCGAGGGTTCCTGATTGATATCCCCCATAACGAGCGGCTTATCGCTTATTGCGTCGGCGGTGTCACGGGGGAGTTTGGGGGCCCCGTCACGGTCCGGGTCGACACAGCCCGCGGCGCCTCGTCGTCATTCCAGTCGGAAGCGCGCTTGCGGGTACGCTTGTAATGGTCGACCGGGTCGTAGAGCGTTCCGCCGTCGAGGTTGATGTCTTCCGCTTCGGCCCGGCCCATCGCGTTCAAGAGGGCGAAGCCGGCGACATAGGCGTCGCGGCGAGCGGTGACGAGGGCGACCTGGCTGTTCAACAACTCCTGCTCGGCGTTGAGGACGTCCAGGACGTTGCGGGTCCCGACGGTCTGCTCGGCCCGGGTACCCTCGAGCGCCAGAGTGTTGGCGTTGACCGCGATCTGGTTGGATTCGATCGCCTCGACTGCCGCCTGGTAGCTGGAGAAAGCCGCACGGGTGTTGGCGACGACCAGCCGCTCGACCTCCACTCCGCGCTCGAGCAGCTGGCTCTGGATGGCCTGCGACTGACGGACCCGGGCGCCGACGAGGCCGCCCTGATAGATGGGAATGCGCGCCTGGACTCCGACCCGCCCCTGGAACACCTGGTTCGCGGCGCCCGGGGCGAATTGCTGGCCGGCGGTGCCGAGATAGTTGGTGGCGTCGGTGCCGCCGACGCCCGAGACCGTGGGCAGGCGGTCGGCGCGGGCGATGGCGACGTCGCGGCCGGCGGCCCGGGCCTGGGCGGCGATGGCGACGAGGTCGCTGTTGTTGGCCAGGGCGATCTGGACCGCCTCGTCCGGGGTCGCCGGCAGCGGCGGAAGCGCGGGCGGAGGAGTCAGCTCGTCCGGCAGCTCGCCGATGACCCGGCGGTAATTCTCCTCGCTTCCGCTGAGCCTCCCCTCGGCCGTGGCGAGCGCGCTTTGCGCCAGCGCCAGGCGGGCTTCGGACTGGGCGACGTCGGTTCGCGTAAGGTCGCCGACCTCGAAGCGGTCGCGGCTCGCCTGCAGATTGGTCTGCAGGACCCGCACCTGGTTCTGGTTGAGGGTGACGATCGAGCGGTCGCGGATCACGTCCATATAGGCGCCCACCGCCTCGGTGAAGATGTCGCCCTCGGTCGCCTTGAGGCTGGCCCGGCCGGCGAGCACGCGCTCGTCGGCGGCCCGTATCGAGTTGCGGACCCGGCCGGCGTTGAACAGGGGATAGCTGACGTCGACGCTGGCGCTGATGTTGCGGCCACCGCCGCCGCCGGTCTGGAAGAGATCCTGATTGACCCCGGCCGTGCCCGACAGCTGGGGGCGGCCGGCGGCCCGGGCAACGGCGACGTTCTCGTCGAGCGCGCGAAGCTCTGAGCGCTGCGCCATGATCGTGGGATTGCCGGCATAGGTCTTGACCAGCGCTCCGGTCAGAGTTTCGGCGGCGTGTCCCACTGCTCCCGTCAGCAGCGCCGCCGCCCCCACGGCAGCCATCAACCCTCCCCGCATCTTCCCAGACTCCACTGTCAAAATTTGAACGCCCGCGGCTTCGCGAATCCGGGCAGGATCGCCGCCGCGGCGTCGGCAAATGCCGCCATTCCAAACCCTTCGCCTGCCCGGCGGCCGATGGCAAGCTGGGTGACGCCGTTTTCGAGCAGGCCGGTGGCCAGGCGGCCACCGTCGGCCAGCTGAGCCACCAGCGCGTCCGGAACGCGCTCGACGGCCCCGTCGATCAGGATGAGATCGTAAGGCGCTCCGTCCGGGCAGCCCGAAGCCAGCGGTCCCTCGACGAGCCTGACTCCGCTTCCGGCGAGGTTGGTCCGGGCTTCCGCGGCGAGCTCGGGATCCTCCTCCAGCGCCGTCACCGGCCCGGCGAGCCGGGCGAGGAGGGCGGCGGCGTAGCCGGTCGCGGCCGCCACCACCAGAGCGCGCTCGCCGGGCTTCGGCGCCGCCTCGGTGAGGAGTCGGCCGAGTGCCATCGGACTGTTGAAGTCGCGGCCGGCCTTCAGCGGCACGAGCGCATCGGCATAAGCGAGGGAGGCCCGGGCGGGCGGGACGAAACGCTCCCGCGGCACCTCACCCATGGCCGCAAGCACGCGCGGGTCGTTGGTGCCCGTCGTCCGCAGCTGGCTGGCGATCATCGCCCGCCGCATATGTTCGAAATTATGCTCGGTCATGTCCGCCCGTCTCTTCGCACAACTGTCTTACTTCTGCAATACACCCATTGAACACAGGCTTTTATCGGCAAGGCCGCGGCAGGCCAAGCGGTTAGTCCCGGCACATGGCGGGTCAGCAGCAAGAGGCGTGCCAGCGGCCCGGCAAGGCCGAGGCCCGGCTTGTTCGTGCCGGCCTGCGTCCGAATGCGGACACCGCCGTCCGCGCGCGGACACGTAAAGGTGGTTGACTTGGCGGGCCGCCGTGGAACAAGTGCCGCCGGCGGCCCGATGGCGGAGTGGTTACGCAGAGGACTGCAAATCCTTGCACGCCGGTTCGATTCCGGCTCGGGCCTCCACGATCCCGCAAAATAGCGAGAATTCCGCGCTTACAACAGGATTTGCGTTGCCAATCCCCCTGAGGCGCAACTAAACAGGCGCCAGACGCGCCTCAAGAAAAGCGTTGCCAGATCAAGCAGGGAGTAAACCGAATGTCCGTTCAAGCTACGATGATCCGTGCGGGTGCACTTGCCGCCGTTAGCACCTTCGCAATTGCCTTCGCGACGCCGGCCTCGGCCCAGGGCGCCACCTGTTCCACCTATGCCGCTCCCAACCCCGGTCCCCCCGCGCAGGGAACCCCCGGCACTGCCACCTCGACCGCGTGCGGTCCCGGCGCCGCCGCCCCCGGCATCTCGGCGACCGCGGTCGGCGACCGTGCCGTCGCCTCGGGTAACTTCTCCGCGGCCTTCGGCGACTTCTCGGCTGCGACCGGCATCCAGGCGACGGCGATCGGCGACGTCGCCAGCGCGCTTTCGACCAATGCGACCGCCGTCGGCCGCAACGCCAACGTCGTCGCCGCCGCCACCAACGGCACCGCGATCGGCAGCGAATCGGCTTCGGGAGGAGTCAACTCCACCGCCGTCGGCTGGCGCGCCGCGGCGACCGGCACGTCTTCGACCGCCCTCGGCGACCGTTCGGTCGCGTCGGGCAACTTCTCGACCGCGCTCGGCGACTTCGCCGCCGCGACCGGGCTCCAGTCCACCGCGGTCGGCGACGTCGCCAGCGCCCTTGCCACCAACGCCAGCGCCTTCGGGCGCAACGCCAACGTCGCCGCCGCCGCCACCAACGGCACCGCGCTCGGCAGCGAATCGGCCGCCGGCGGAGTCAATTCGACCGCCGTGGGCTGGCGCTCCGCCGCGACCGGCCAGTCGTCGACCGCTCTCGGCGATCGCGCGGTAGCCTCCGGCAACTTCT
This sequence comes from Allosphingosinicella sp., assembly GCA_036382815.1. GTDB lineage: Bacteria > Pseudomonadota > Alphaproteobacteria > Sphingomonadales > Sphingomonadaceae > Allosphingosinicella. The sequence goes on along the minus strand of DASVPM010000100.1, from coordinate 254 downwards.
CGACCGCCCTCGGCGACTTCGCGGCCGCCACCGGCCTCCAGTCGACCGCGGTCGGCGACGTCGCCAGCGCCCTCGCCACCAACGCCAGCGCCTTCGGCCGCAACGCCAACGTCGCCGCCGCCGCCACCAACGGCACCGCGCTCGGCAGCGAATCGGTTTCCGGCGGAGTGAATTCGACCGCCGTCGGCTGGCGGGCCTCCGCCACCGGCCAGTCGGCGAGCGCGCTCGGCGACCGGGCGGTCGCGGCGGGCCAC
>DASVPM010000099.1:0-1523 GCA_036382815.1 Allosphingosinicella sp. | reverse complement strand
CCCCTCCACCGCGCTTCGCGCGGTCCCCCTCCCCCGGAAATCCGGGGGAGGATTTTGACCGGCTACCTCAACGCGGAATAGACCAAAGTCTTCAGCTGCCGCCTGATCGGGTAGGTCGACGACGGCATCAGCTGGGTCATGAAGACCATGTGCAGCCGCTCGACCGGATCGACGAAGAAGGCCGTCGAGAACATCCCGCCCCAATAATATTCGCCCTTCGAGCCCGGAAGCATGGTCTTCGCCGGGTCGATGTTCACCCCGAAGCCGAGGCCGAATCCCTGGCCGGCATTGACCGCCTCGCTGAACAATGACCGGCTCATCTCGGTCAGGTCGGCGCCGCCGGGCAGGTGGTTGGCCGTCATCAGCTCCAGCGTCTTGCGGCCGACGATCCGGGCGCCGTCCAGCTCTCCGCCCCCCGCCAGCATCGCGCAGAAACGATGATAGTCGGCGACGGTCGAAATGAGGCCGGCGCCGCCCGCGAGAAGCTTCGGCGGCGCGCTCCAGGCGCTCTTCGCCGCCGCGTCGTAGACCACCGCGCCCCTGTCCTCCCGCCAGGCCCAGGCGTCGCCGAGCCGGTGCGCCTTGTCGGGCGGGACGTGGAAGGCGGTGTCGGCCATCCCCAGCGGGCCGAAGATCCGCGCCTCGAAGAAACGGTCGAGCTTCATCTCCGACACCCGCTCCACGATGAGACCGAGAACGTCGGTTGAAACCGAATAATTCCAGGCGGTTCCGGGCGAGAATTCGAGCGGGATATCGGCCAGCGCGGCGACGAAGCCGTCGAGATCGAGGTCGCCGTGCCAGCCCTCGATCTTCCGGGCCCGATAGGCCGCGTCGACATTGGTGCGGTGCTGGAAGGAATAAGTGAGGCCCGAGGTGTGGCGCATCAGGTCGATCATCATCATCGGCCGCTCGGGCGGCCTGACCAGGAACGGGACGCCCGCACCGCCGCCCTCGTAGACGCCCATCCCCTTCCATTCGGGGATGATTGTCTCGACCGGCTGGTCGAGCGTGACCCTGCCCTCCTCGACCAGCATCATGAAGGCGATCGAGGTGATCGGCTTGGTCATCGAGGCGATCCGGAACAAAGTGTCCTCGCCCATCGGCCCGCCGTCGGCGCGGGCCTTCCCGGCGGTGGAGAAATGGACGACCTTCCCCTCTCTCGCGATCAGGAGCTGAGCCCCGGCGAGAAGCTCCGGCGCGAGATAATTTTCGTCGAGAAAGGCGTCGATCCGGGCGAGCCGCTCCGGATCGAACCCCGCTTGCCCTGCGTCCACTTTCTCCATCGGCTCTCCTTCCTGAATCCTCCCCCGGATTTCCGGGGGAGGGGGACCGCGCGAAGCGCGGTGGAGGGGTTCTTCGGACTCCGAAAGGCCCCTCCACCATGCTTCGCATGGTCCCCCTCCCCGGCAAAGGCCGGGTGGATTTACAGTGAGGGAAACGGATGCAGAAGGTGGACGCTCGCGAAGCAGGATTCGATGCGGAGCGGCTCGCCCGGATCGATACCTTTCTCGACGAGCATTATA
>DASVPM010000098.1:0-1998 GCA_036382815.1 Allosphingosinicella sp. | reverse complement strand
CCCGCCCGCCCGACCGCCGGGGGTGGCCACCCCCGGCGGTCGACCAATCCATAACCAGATCGGCCTACGGGCAATATGCAAGGGGCTCTTCGGCCGCATTCCCCTCCACCAGACTTCGCCTGGTCCCCCTCCCCCGGAAATCCGGGGGAGGATTTTAGAGCGCGACCACCGCCACCCTGAGCGCGGCGAATCGAGCAGGGCGTCATGGAACCTTCTTCCCATGCCCCGCCCGCTTGAACTAGACTCCCCACCATGGCGGCGGGCGAGGACATGTACGCCGTGCCCGAGGAAAGGGCTTCCGGGGCATGGCGCGGGGTGCTGGCGAGCGCGGGGGCCGTGCTCGCCGCGCTGCTGCTCGTCGCCCTGATGCTGATGGTCACCTCGTCCAACGAGGCCCGGGACAGGGCGCTGGCGTCTGAGCGGCACAGCTACGACGTCATGCTCCTGACCCGAACCGTCGACGGCACCATCGCCCGCGCGGAGGCGGCGCTCGGCCGTTACGTGCTGGACGAGGACGTCGCGACGAGCGGAAGCGTCTACGGCGCCGAGTGGCGCCAGGCGCAGCAGCTCATCGCCGAGCTGAGGCGCCAGGTGCGCGGAAACAAGGAGCAGCTCGAGCGGGTGGAGGCGCTCGAGGCGCTGTTCGCGACTCGCGGGCGCGAGCTGGCCCCGGCCGCGGTCGCCGCCCAGGCCAAGCGCGGCAGCGGCGGCCTGTCACTCTTCTACGGCGCGGCACTGACGCACACCGGGCCGAAGCTTCGCGAGACCCTAGCCCAGATCGCCGCCGCGGAGCGCGAGGATTTGCGTACCCGGATGGCCGCGACCCGGGTTTCGGGCACCCGATCCGACCAGCTCACGGAATGGCTGGGATGGCTGGCGGTGGCGATCGGGGTCGGAGCCATCGTGCTCGGCTGGCTCGCCTTCCGCGCGATCAGCGAGCGGCTCGCCGCGCTTCGCGAGGCCGACAGCGAGGCCAGCCGGGCCCGGCAACTCGAGGAGGCGGTTCGCGAGCGCACCCGCGAGCTCAGCCAGGCCTATGAGCAGCTCAAGGCGGAATCGGGCGAGCGCGAGGCCGCCGAGGCGCAGCTGCGCCAGGTCCAGAAGATGGAGGCGGTCGGCCAGCTCACCGGCGGCATCGCCCACGACTTCAACAACATGCTCGCGGTCGTCGTCGGCGGCCTCGATCTCGCCCGGCGCAAGCTCACCGGCCCGCGCCGCGAGGTCGAGTTCCACCTCGACAATGCGATGGAAGGCGCGACCCGCGCCGCCGCGCTAACCCGCCGCCTTCTCGCCTTCGCGCGGGCCGAGCCGCTGCTCCCCGTCGCCGTCGCCCCAGCCGGACTGGTCGAAGACATGCTCGACCTGGTCGACCGCTCGATCGGCGAGCGGATCACCGTTCGAACCCGCTTCCCGGAAGAGACCTGGAACGTCAGCGTCGACACCAACCAGCTCGAAAACGCCATCCTCAACCTCGCGGTGAACGCCCGCGACGCGATGGACGGCGAAGGCCAGATCGCGATCACCGTCGAGAATGTCGTGCTCGCGCGCGGCGAGGTGGGCGAGCTTGGAGCCGGCGAGTTCGTCCGGATAAGCGTGTCGGACACCGGTTCCGGAATGCCCCCGGAGGTCATCGAGCGGGTGTTCGAGCCGTTCTTCACCACCAAGCCGGTCGGCAAGGGCACCGGCCTCGGCCTCAGCCAGATCTTCGGTTTTGCCCACCAGTCGGAGGGTGAGGTCGGGATCGAAAGCGAGCTTGGCCGCGGCACCACCGTCTCCATCTATTTGCCCCGAACCCAGGCCGCCGCGCCGGTGCGCGTCCACCCCGCCGTGCAGCGCGCGTCGGAAAGCGAGGTGCACGTGCCGGGCGCGCGCATCCTGCTGGTCGAGGACGATCCCCGCGTCCGTGCCGCGACCGTCGGAGCGCTCGAGGATCTCGATTATCAGCCGACTGCCTGCTCGAGCGGGGCCGATGCGATCGTCGTTTTCGATGCTGAAACC
>DASVPM010000097.1:0-3257 GCA_036382815.1 Allosphingosinicella sp. | reverse complement strand
CGATGAACAAATAGCCGATCGTGCCGGGCACATACGAACCGGGCGTGCGTCCCTCCACGAAGGCCGGCGCGTCGAGGCGCCAGAACAATATGATGAAGACCAGATGCACGAGGTGGGACCAGGCGAAGCCCAGGCCGAAATAGCGACGATTGCGCCGGAGCCAGGACGTAAGTCTGCCCGCCGCCAGCCGGTGCAACGGCGACGCCAGAAACGCCGCGAGGAACAGGAGCAGCGAAATGCGCGCGGTCAGGCGGATCGCCGCTCGCGCGCCTTCGACTCCGCCTCCCCACAGCAGCCAGGCCGCGGCCGTTGCGGCCAGGGTTGCGATCATGAGGATGCGAAGCAGCCGCCAGGCTTCGAATCCCGGTCTCGTCGTCGCCGTCATCGCATGCTCCTTTTGTAAGCGGTGCTCACATATACGACGCCATACGGACAGTTGCAAGCACCGCTTACATTTCATAGGGGGGGCGGGCAGCGAACGGAAAGCGCATGGCGAAATCCGGCGACAAATATCATCACGGCAATCTGCCCGGCGCGCTGGTGCAGGCGGCGCTGTCGATCCTCGACGAAGGCGGCGCGGCCGATCTGTCGGTACGGGCCGCCGCCCGGCGGGCCGGTGTGTCGTCCGGGGCCCCCTTCCGCCATTTCGCCAGCCGTGAAGCCCTGCTCGCGGCCGTCGCCGGGGAGGCGCTCCGGCGGCTTCGAGTCGGGATCGAGGAGGCCACCGCCAGCGCGGGCGAAGATCCGCTCGCGCGCTACGAGGCGATCGGGATCGCCTATTTGGCCTGGGCCTTCGCCAATCCGACACACTTTGAAATCATCTCGACGCGCGGCCTGCTCGATCGGGAGGATGCACAGGGGCTCAGGGAGGAAAACGGGAAACTCATCGAAGCGACTGAGCAGGCTTTGCGCGACGCCGCGGGCGCGGGGCGGATCGAGAGCCGCGACGTGCAGTCCATTCTCATCGCGGGCCGGGCGCTGGTTTACGGATTGGCGCGTATGCGCCTCGACGGCCACTACCCGCGCTGGGGCGTCGATCCGGACGCGGTTGACCCTGCCGCCGCCGGCGCCTTGCGACTGTTCATCGAATCGATCCGCCGGCGCTGAGACCGACGCATCCAGCGCTTATGTCCGCCGCACCATTCTGCCGTGAGCACAGCGATGCATAGGGTCAGCTGCTCGTCCGGGGCGCCCCGAACCCGGCGCAGCGCGGCCGCACGGCTATCCTCAAGCGCACCAAGGCGCGGACGCAGCGGCCGGGCACAAAAAACCCCGGCGGCTCTCACCGCCGGGGCCAGTCTCCCTAGGGGTCAGGGGATTCGTCAGGCCAGCCGTCCGACCATCTGGATCGGCTGGGCCATGTTGAAATAATTGGGCGAGGTGGCCATCACCGCCTGGTGGATGTCCTCGAGTTGCTCGCGGGTGCCGTCACCCTCGAGGAAGACGGTGTAGGTCAGGCGACGGTAGCCCGCCGGGATGCTCTCGTCGATTCCGAGGAAGCCGCGCAGGTCCAGATCGCCCTCGGTCTCGATCCGGCAGGAATCGAGCGTGATCCCGCGCACCGAGGCCTGGGCGACGTAGCCGACCATCATGCAGGCGTTGACCGCCGACATCAGCAGCTCCTGCGGGTTGGGCGCGGCGTTGGTCCCGAGCAGCTCGTGCGGCTCGTCGGCGACGATGGTGAAGCTGCGCGGGACGACCTGGCCGGCGAGCGTGTAGGAATCGACGGTGGATTCGGACCGGGTCTGGCCCTTCCACTCCGTCTTCACCCGGAAGGCGACCTGGCCGAGCCTGGGATCCCGGGTGACGGCCGCGACCGTCTCGTCGAAGGCTTCGAGGTCGAGGCCGTTGACCGGCGGGCGCACGGGCATGTCGAGCATTGAACTGGACTCCTTGAGTGATCAGGCAAAAGCCGGAGCGACTGCGGCGATGCGGTCGCGGGCGGCGGTGGAAAGTCCGGCGAGCGTCGCCGTGAATTTGGGATGGACCATGCCGGAGCCGAGATAGGTCCAGCGCAGCGCCTGGTGCTGCTGCGCCTGCAGGTGCTCGCGCCTCCAGCCACCGAGCCCTCGGCCGGTGGCGCGTTCGAAGGCATCGAGGTTCAGGCCGGTCTGGGCGGCGAGCCCGGCGTCGAGGAACGCGCCGATCTCGAGATAGCCGTCGATCGCGGACCGGATCGAGGCTTCGTCGCGGCCGTCGGCCAGAGCCTCGACCATCAGGGTGTCGAGCTTGGCGTGCTGGGCCTCTTCCATCCAGTGATGCTTGAGGAGGCTCTTGAACAGCGGGTCGAGCTCGCCGTCGTCGCGGACGGAATCGACATAGTGGCTCTGCGTCATCCACTCCACCTGGAGGATGACGAGCGCGACCGACAGAGGATCGTGGCGAAGGACTTCGGCGGCGATCGCCTCGGCCGGGCCGATCGCCTCGCAGGGCGTTCCGAAGGCCTCGGTGAAGCGCTGATGGAAAAGTCGGAAGAGGTGGATGTGCTTGGCTTCTTCGCTCGCGAAGCCCAGCAGGGCGCGGACCCTGTGGTCGTCGCCGTTCAGCTGGGGGCGGGCATGGTCGAGCACGAAGGGGAGGATGAACTCCTCCACGAGGCCGAACAGGCTGAGATATTCGTGGCCGCGGATCTGGTTAAGGACGCGCTTCTCGTCGTGACCGAGGAAGGCGATTTCGTCGCTGCGCGCGACCGCTTCCGGAAGGAAGCGGCGGTCGAAGTCGAGCTTCGCGCCGGAAGGTAGGACGTCCTCGATCTGCCAGGCCGCATTGGCCGAGCTGGCGAGGACGTCTCTGAAGTCGAAATTGTGGTACATTCGCATCCCTTCCCAGTCGCGCCGCTCAGGCGAGCGTCGAGACGTGGGCGGGCTGCTGCATGGCAAGGACGGTCACCGCGCCGCTGAGGACGGCGGACGACGATCCGAGCGCGGCCGCGGCGAGCAGAACGATCTGCAGGCGGCTCTTCCGGGCGTTGATGGCGGTCATTTCAAGTCTCCAAAATCGACGCGGCAACCAACGCCGCGACCCCCTCCTTCTGGAGCTTCACCTTGTCCGGGCTATTCCGCCGCGGGCGGAAAATTGTGTCAATTGTTACAGAAAGGCGGTTTCTGAGCGCGCCCGGGGTGGCTATAAGGGCGCGGCTTGCCAAATCCGGGGGGATGAAGAGAGTGGAAGAGGGCGAGATCGCCTGCGTCGTCGCGAGCGTCATCAGCTCTTCGCTGAACTGCCTGCTGCTGCTCGACGAAAAGGGTCGGATTCTC
>DASVPM010000096.1:0-4393 GCA_036382815.1 Allosphingosinicella sp. | reverse complement strand
CTCCGATCATCCTGAGCCTGTCGAAGGTCAGCCTGTCCTGAGCTTGCCGAAGGATCGTCGGCGCCGGCGGGTCTGGGCTTCGCGCCACCATGGGGGCGGGGGGGTAGAGGCTGCCTGCGAGCGAAGGACGCCCGCTCGATCTATCCGTCCGCCTTATTCCGCCGGATGCGCCTCGCGGCGCGCCCGGGCGCGCGTCCGCCGGTGCAGGCCGCGCGCCCAGAGATAGCCGACGAGCGTGATCAGGCCTGCGCCGAGCGGCGGTCCCAAATTCCTGATTATCTCATCCATCCACGGTCTCCGGGTCGAGGAACGACATTGATTGGATCGCTACGACCATAGCGGTCAGGCCGAAGATGATCCAGATGACCGCCCAGCCGTCCGCGCCGGTGAGAAACCAGCGCCCGAACCCGGCGGCGAGCAGGCCGGTGCCCAGATTGCCGATCACCGATGAGAAAACTTCAAGCTTCTCGTTCGATCGCAGGCTGTCCCCTGCCCGCCGCCCTTCATCGTCCATCCACCCCAGCCTTGGCTCATGATCGAGTCGATCATAAAGGGTGCGGGGAGGCATCCCAAATTCCAATCCGCCTCCCCGCCCTTGCAACGCTCTGCGTGAGGCCTAAAAGCGCGCCCAACTCCTTAACCCGCGCGGGAAGTCTCAATTGGGGGCCCCCGCAAAGTACCACTTCGTGGGGATAATCCATGGCCACCACCCCTTCCGCCTACAGAATAGTCGACCACAGCTACGACGTCGTCGTCGTCGGGGCGGGCGGGTCGGGGCTTCGGGCGACGATGGGGTCGGCGGGGAAGGGGCTTCGCACGGCCTGCATCACCAAGGTGTTCCCGACCCGCTCGCATACCGTCGCGGCGCAGGGGGGGATCGCGGCCAGCCTCGGCAATATGGGGCCGGACCACTGGACCTGGCACATGTACGACACGGTCAAGGGCTCGGACTGGCTCGGCGACCAGGACGCGATCGAATATCTGTGCCGGGAGGCGCCGGCGGCGGTCTACGAGCTCGAGCATGCCGGGGTGCCCTTCTCGCGGACGGCGGAGGGGAAGATCTACCAGCGCGCGTTCGGGGGCATGATGCAGAACATGGGCGCGGGGCCGCCGGCGCAGCGCACCGCGGCGGCGGCGGACCGGACCGGGCACGCGATGCTCCACGCCCTCTACCAGCAGTCGCTCAAGTACGACGCCGACTTCTTCATCGAATATTTCGCCATCGACCTGATCATGGAGGGCGGCGAGTGCCGCGGGGTGATCGCGCTCTGCCTCGAGGACGGGTCGATCCACCGCTTCTCCTCGCAGGCGGTGGTTCTCGCGACGGGCGGCTACGGCCGGGTCTATTTCACCGCCACCTCCGCGCACACCTGCACCGGCGACGGCAATGCGATGGTGCTGCGCGCCGGGCTGCCGCTGCAGGACATGGAGTTCGTCCAGTTCCACCCGACCGGCATCTACGGGGCCGGGGTGCTGATCACCGAGGGGGCGCGGGGGGAGGGCGGCTATTTGACCAATTCGGAAGGGGAGCGCTTCATGGAGCGCTACGCCCCGTCCGCCAGGGACCTCGCCAGCCGCGACGTCGTCTCGCGCTCGATGGCGATGGAGATCAGGGAGGGGCGCGGGGTCGGCAAGGACAAGGACCATATCTGGCTCCACCTCGACCATATCGACGCCAAGATCCTCGCCGAACGCCTCCCCGGGATCACGGAGACGGGGAAGGTGTTCGCGGGCGTCGACCTGACGCGGCAGCCGCTGCCGGTGGTGCCGACGGTGCATTACAACATGGGCGGGATCCCGACCAACTTCCACGGCGAGGTGGTGACGCTTCGCGACGGCAATCCGGACGCGGTGGTGCCGGGCCTGTTCGCGGTCGGCGAGGCGGCCTGCGTCTCGGTCCACGGCGCCAACCGCCTGGGCTCGAACAGCCTCATCGACCTCGTCGTCTTCGGCCGCGCCGTCGGCCACCGGGTCGGCGACATCCTCAAGCCGAACGCGGCGCACCGGCCTCTGCCCAAAGGCTCGGAGGAGATGGCGCTGGGGCGGCTCGACCGGTTCCGCTTCGCCTCGGGAGGGAGCCCGACCGCCCAGATCCGCAACCGGATGCAGCGGGTGATGCAGGCCGATTGCGCCGTCTTCCGGGCCGAGGCGACGCTCGAGGAGGGCCAGGTCCGGATCGACGAGGTCTACCGGCAGATGGCGGACGTCAAAGTGACCGACCGCAGCCTCATATGGAACACCGACCTCGTCGAGACCCTGGAGCTCGACAACCTGATCGGGCAGGCGGTGGTGACGATGCACTCGGCCGCCAACCGCAAGGAAAGCCGCGGCGCGCACATGCACGAGGATTATCCCAATCGCGACGACGCCAACTGGATGAAGCATACGGCGGCCTGGTTCGACGGCTGGGGCGGGACCGGCGGCGAGGTGCGGATCGATTACCGGCCCGTGCACGAATATACGCTGACCGACGAGATCCAGTACATCCAGCCCAAGGCGCGGGTGTATTGAGGGTGGCGCGGGGGCTGTTTTTCTGGCTCGTCTTCGCGTTGGCCGCCGATGCGTCGGCGAGACCGGCTCCGCCCTCCTCCGATGCCCGCGCCGGGGCGGTCTTCGAGCGGACCAAGCAAGCCCGGGCGACCTACGCCCTCTATTCGTGGAACTGGGTAAAGGAGGCCGGGTCCGGGGCCGGTCTCCAGTGGGCGGCCGAATTCCATCGGGGCAGTCTCCATCGTGTCGAAACCCCGAACATCCGGGTCGTCGCCGACTGCGCGGCCGGCACCGGTACGATGCTCCAGGTCGACTCCGGCGAGACGCGCAGCGGCCCGGGCATCGCCGGGGCGGCCTGCGGCATAAATTCGAATTTCCAGATCAGAAGGCTGCAATGGCTCGGCCGCAAGGCGACGCGGTTCGGGCCGCTCGAGAGGCTCCGAATCCTCGATCCGGCGAACGAGCGCCTCTATGCCGTCGATCGCGACGGCATTCTGGTGGCGGCGGAAATATTCCCGCGGGACGGCGCCGGCGGGGGCTGCCTGCAGCAGGAGCCGCTGGCCCTCGAGAAGACCCTGCCCGCACAGAATATCTTTTCCGAGGAATCTCTCGGGAAAAGTTTCGCGGCACCCCGCTTCCGCTCCCCGCCCAAGGCTTATTCGGGCGATTTGTGGCTCGGCTCCAGGCGCTGCGTCTGACCGCTTCGCCTGGCTGAAGTTGTGGGATCGGCGCGGGACCCTGCCGCGCGCTTCCCGTCTCGTCACCAGGGGCGCGATGGGCCTCGCTTTTCCTCCCGGCCGCAGCCCATCGCCTCTGCGAAGGCGCGGGGGCCGCCGCCGAATCGACGGGATGGCTGAATTGACCGCCCCCCCTTCCGGTGCAGCCGCCGTGGAGGCGGTGAGGTCATCGCATGCACCTCTCTCGGCGCCGTCCGCGGGCGCCCCGCACCGGTCTTGACCCGAACCCTCCGGCCGCTCCCATAGCCGCGAAACGGAGGATGAAATGAGCCAGCCCGCCACCGAAACCTCGCCATCGATCAAGCTCCTCTTCGCGGTCCTGATCGGCCTCGCGCTGACCGTCCCGCTCTTCTGCGTGTGGCTGATGGTCTACGATCGCGAGCACCAATCGGTGGAAGCCAAGGCGGGAATCGCCGAAGGCTGGGGCGGCCCGCAGACGATCGCCGGGCCGCTGCTCGTCATCCCCTATCGCGCCACGGTCACGGAAAGCGTGACCGAAAACGGCAAGGCGGTCACCAAAACCCGGCAGGTGTGGCAGGAGCTCGCCCTTTCTCCCGAGGCGGCGGAGCTCGCGACCGAAGTGAGGCCGGAGCGGCGCAAGCGGTCGATCTACGAAGCCGTGGTCTACGACGCCCAGGTGCGCGGCAAGGCCCGCTTCGCGATGCCGGCCGACCTGGCGCGGTTCGGGGTGGCGCCTTCCGACCTCGCGCCGGAGAGGGCCGAGCTTCGCTTCGGCATCAGCGATCCGCGCGGCCTTTCGCCGGGTCCGCGCGTGGCGGCGGGCCGCAAGGCCCTGCGGCTGCAGCCCGCTGCGGGTTCGGCGGAAAGCGGCGGGGGATTCTTCGCCTGGCTTGACGTGGCCGGCCTCGCCGCCGGGCCGCTGGAGGTCGACTTCGCCTACGGCCTTCGCGGCAACGGCAGCCTGTCGCTGACTCCCCAGGCGGGCGACACGCGCTGGCGGGTGCGTTCGCCTTGGCCCCACCCCTCCTTCCAGGGGGGCTTCCTGCCGGAGCGGCGGAGCGTCGGGCCGGAGGGTTTCGAGGCGGCCTGGCGGGTCGGCAATCTCGCGCTCGGCCGGGCCCTGGTCGCGACCGGCCCGGCCGGCGCCCGCTCCGGAGACCCGGCCGGCGCGGTGCCGGCCACGGCCCGCCCGCGCCCGGCCGGGG
>DASVPM010000095.1:0-5745 GCA_036382815.1 Allosphingosinicella sp. | reverse complement strand
CCATGTCGAGACCGAGGCGGGGATCGGCGACATGATCGAGGTCGAGATACTCTCGGCCGGGCCGAACAGCCTGGCGGGGATCGTCGCCCCACTGTTCCCCGGCGAAGGCCGGGGCCCAGCGGCACGGTCGGAAGGACTGGGTTCCGGCCTTCGCCGGGGAACGGCGGTGACGGCCTGATGCCTCCGAAAAAAGCCGCCGACGCCGCGACCGCGGCCGCCCGCGCCCGGCTGGAGCTCGAGTTCGAGCAGCCGCATCTGCTCGGGCCGTTGTTCGGGGAGTTCGACCGCAACCTCGTCGCCATCGAGGACCGGCTCGGGGTCTATATCGCGGCGCGCGGCGCCAAGGTGCAGATCGAGGGCGAGCCGGAGGACGCGGCGCGGGCGCGCGACGTCCTGCTCGGCCTCTACAACCGCCTCGACGAGGGGCAGGACATCGACGCCGGGATGGTCGACGCCATCATCGCCATGTCGGGCCAGCCGACTTTGGACGGGATCATCACGAAGGAGGTGGCCGAGCCGCCCAAGGTGATGATCCGCACGCGCAAGAAGACGATCGTCCCGCGCTCCAGGATGCAGGCCGTCTACATGGAGGCGCTCGGCCGCGACGAGATGATCTTCGCGCTAGGACCGGCGGGCACCGGCAAGACCTATCTCGCCGTCGCCCAGGCGGTGCAGCAGCTGATCGGAGGCTCGGTCGACCGGCTGATCCTGTCGCGGCCGGCCGTCGAGGCCGGCGAGCGGCTCGGCTTCCTTCCGGGCGACATGAAGGAGAAGGTCGATCCCTATCTGCGCCCGCTCTACGACGCGCTCTACGACATGCTCCCCGCCGAGCAGGTGGAGCGGCGGATCGCGAGCGGCGAGATCGAGATCGCCCCGATCGCCTTCATGCGCGGCCGGACGTTGAACGACGCCTTCATCATCCTCGACGAGGCCCAGAACACGACCCCGGCGCAGATGAAGATGTTCCTGACCCGCTTCGGGATGCGGAGCCGGATGGTGATCTGCGGCGATCCGCTGCAGGTCGACCTTCCCGAGCCCGGCAAGTCGGGCCTCGCCGACGCGGTCGCCAAGGTCGAGGGCATTCCCAAGATCGCGACCGTTCGCTTCGGTTCCGGGGACGTCGTCCGCCATCCTTTGGTGGGCAGGATCGTCGAGGCCTACGAGGGGAAGACGTCGTGAGGGGTCCTGCCGCCGTCATCCCGGCGAAAGCCGGGACCTCGGGGAGACCCGCCGAGACTTCGCGACCTGAGGTCCCGGCTTTCGCCGGGATGACGAAATCATGATCGTCGTCGAAGCGGATGTTTCGGAGGAGTGGGACAGTAGCACCGACTGGGCCCAGCTCGCCAAGTCGGCCGTCCAGGCGGCCGTGGCGCAGAGCGACGTCCCGGCGCTGCTCGAGAGCGGGATCGCCGTCGAAATCTCCATCCGCTTCACCGGCGACGACGAGGTCAAGGGGCTGAACGCCGACTGGCGTGGGAAGGACCAGGCGACCAACGTCCTGTCCTTCCCGATGGTCGAGCCCGAGCATCTGGAATCGCTCGCCCGGACCGAGGGCGGGGAAGTCCTGCTCGGCGACATCGTCCTCGCTCACGGAGTATGCGCCGCCGAGGCGGCGGCCAAGGGGATCGCCGTCTGCACCCACGCCGCCCATCTTATCGTCCACGGCACCCTCCATCTGCTAGGCTTCGACCATGAACGCGGGGACCAGGAGGCCGAGACGATGGAGGAGGCCGAGCGGCGCTCGCTTGCCCGGCTCGGAATCGCCGATCCTTACGAGATCCACCGCTGATGGCTGACGATCAGACCGGGGAGCGCAGCATCTGGCGCGGGATAAGGGCGATGCTGTTCGGCGACGACGGCGAGGCCACGCTGCGCGAGGAGATAGAGGAGGCGATCGAGAGCCACGAGGGCGAGGCTCCGATCGTCGGCGACCTGTCGCCGATCGAGCGCCAGATGCTCCGCAACCTGCTCCACTTCGGCGAAAGCACGGTCGCCGACATCGCGGTTCCGCGCGGAGACATCATCGCCGTGCCTTCGACCATTACCTTCCACGGGCTGGTCGCGGCCTTTGCGGAGGCCGGCCACAGCCGCCTGCCCGTCTACGAGGAGAGCCTCGACAGCGTCATCGGCATGGCCCACATCAAGGACGTCTTCACTGTCGAGGTGTCCGGCGCGGAGCCGCCGGAGGACATTTTGGGCCTGCTTCGCAAGCCGCTCTACGTGCCCGAATCGATGGGCGTGCTCGACCTCCTGGCCCGGATGCGAGCCGAGCGGGTTCATCTCGCCATCGTCGTCGACGAGTTCGGCGGCACCGAGGGCCTGGTGACGATCGAGGACGTCGTCGAGGAGATCGTCGGCGAGATCGAGGACGAGCATGATGAGGAGGCGCCCGGGATGCTGATCGCGCTCGCCGACGGTATCTGGGACGCCGACGCGCGCGCCGAGCTCGAAGACGTCGCCGAGACGATCGACGCGAGGCTCGGCGCGGTCGAGGAGGATGTCGACACTCTGGGCGGCCTGGCGACGGTGCTGGCGGGGCATGTCCCGCAGGCCGGCGAGATCGTCCAGCATCCTTCGGGATGGCGCCTCGAGGTGACCGAGAGCGATACGCGGCGGGTGACCCGGCTCAGGCTTCACGCGCCGGAAGAAGGCGCGGTCAGTGAGTAAGCGCAAGTTCCTCCCCGGCCTTTGCCGGGGAGGGGGACCATGCGAAGCATGGTGGAGGGGCCTTCCGGACTCGAAGAACCCCTCCACCGCGCTTCGCGCGGTCCCCCTCCCCCGGAAATCCGGGGGAGGAATCTAGGGCGAGTTGCACCGCCCCCGCCGGAATGCTGTAAGCGGCCATGGTTTACGAACATATCCGGCTCGAGCAGAGTCCCGCCGCCGTCGCAACGATCACCATCGCCCGGCCCGACCGGCTCAACGCCCTCTCCGGCCAGACGGTCGACGAGCTTCGCGCCGCCGTCGAGGAAGCGGGAAAATCCGGGGCGCGCTGCCTCCTTCTGACCGGCGAAGGCAGGGGCTTTTCGAGCGGCGCCGATCTCGCCGGGAGCGGCGGCCTGCCCGACGATGTCGGCGCGTCGCTCGAGAAGCATTTCAACCCTCTGATCGAGGCCGTCTTCGCGCTTCCGATTCCGGTCGTCGCGGCCGTGAACGGGCCGTGCGCCGGCGCCGGCTGCTCGCTCGCTTTGGCCGCGGACGTCGTGGTGGCTGCGCGCTCCGCCTATTTCCTCCAGGCGTTCGTCAATATCGGCCTGATTCCGGACGCGGGCGCGACTTGGCTGCTGCCGCGGCTGGCCGGGCGCGCGCGGGCGATGGACATGATGATGCTGGGCGAACGTGTGCCGGCGGAGAAGGCGCGGGAATGGGGGCTGATCTCCCGCGTCGTCGATGACGAGGCGCTGGAATCGGAGGCCGCGGCGCTGGCGACCCGGCTGGCGCAGGGGCCCACGGTGGCCCTGGGGCTGATCCGAAGGCTGGCGCGCGAGGCGGCGCATCTACCTCTGGCCGAGGCGCTGGCGGCGGAACGGGCGGCGCAGCGGGACGCGGGCCGGACGGAGGATTTCCGAGCCGCGGTGATGGCCTTCCTCCAGAAACAGCCCCCCCGTTTCGACGGCCGCTAGAGTCTGTCCTGATGACATTGAAGCCCATGTTCCCCGGCGAAGGCCGGGGTCCAGCAGCACCACCGGAAGGACTGGATCCCGGCCTTCGCCGGGAAGCGATTCAGCCTCATCAGGACCGACTCTAGAGCGTCGATCGGGTTGAAACAGCCTTGTCGGGACTACAAGTTCCTGCTATGTTCCAAAACGGCTCTTTGACATCGCGGATCGCAAAGGTCTGTGCGGAATTCGACACCGACGTTGGTCGGGAAGTTCACCCCACCCGGCTACGGCCGCCCAAATCCGCCGATTTCGCGTCCACTTCGTCCACTTCGTCCGATTCCGGACACTTTGCTCAGCCCCAACGGCGAGGCCGATTGCCTCGCCCTTTGCGCCAGCCTAAGGAAATCGCCTCTGCAACAGGGCGAGCGGGACTCCATGGCCACGACGATCGACGAACTCGAGGCGCGGCGCCGGCGCGCCGAGCTGGGCGGCGGAGAGGCACGCATCGAAGCGCAGCACAAGAAGGGCCGGCTGACCGCCCGGGAGCGGCTGACCGTCCTCCTCGATCAGGGCAGCTTCGAAGAATATGACATGTTCGTCGAGCATAATTGCGCCGACTTCGGAATGGAGACCCAGAAGTTCCCCGGCGACGGGGTCGTCACCGGCTCGGGCACGATCAACGGCCGCCTCGTCTACGTCTTCGCGCAGGATTTCACCGTCTTCGGCGGGTCGCTGAGCGAGCGTCACGCGCAGAAAATCTGCAAGGTGATGGACATGGCGATGAAGGTCGGAGCCCCCGTCATCGGCCTCAACGACAGCGGCGGCGCCCGCATTCAGGAAGGCGTCGCCAGCCTCGCCGGCTACGCCGAAGTGTTCCAGCGCAACGTGCTGGCCTCAGGCGTGGTGCCCCAGGTCAGCCTGATCATGGGGCCCTGCGCGGGCGGCGCCGTCTATTCGCCGGCGATGACCGACTTCATCTTCATGGTGAAGGATTCCAGCTATATGTTCGTCACCGGGCCGGACGTTGTGAAGACGGTGACCAACGAGGTGGTGACCCAGGAGGAGCTGGGCGGAGCCGTCACCCACACGACCAAATCGGGGGTCGCCGACGTCGCCTTCGAGAACGATATCGAGGCGCTGCTCGCCACCCGCGACTTCTTCGACTTCCTTCCTCTGTCGAACCGCCACGACGGTCCGGAGCGGCCGACCGCCGATCCGTGGGACCGGACCGAGCCGAGCCTCGACACGCTGATTCCGGACAGCGCCGCCAAGCCCTACGACATGCACGAGCTGATCCGCAAAGTGCTGGACGAGGGGGACTTCTTCGAGATCCAGCCCAATCACGCCGCCAACATCATCGTCGGATTCGGCCGGGTCGAGGGGCGCACGGTCGGGGTCGTGGCCAACCAGCCCATGGTGCTCGCCGGAGTGCTCGACATCGCTTCGTCGAAGAAGGCCGGCCGCTTCGTCCGCTTCTGCGACGCCTTCGACATCCCGATCCTGACCTTCGTCGACGTCCCCGGCTTCCTTCCAGGTGTGGCCCAGGAGCATGGCGGGATCATCAAGAACGGCGCCAAACTGCTCTTCGCCTATGCCGAGGCGACGGTGCCCAAGATCACCGTGATCACGCGGAAGGCCTATGGCGGCGCCTATGACGTCATGGCGTCCAAGCATCTGCGCGGCGACTTGAACTACGCCTGGCCGACCGCCGAGATCGCGGTGATGGGCGCCAAGGGCGCGGTCGAGATCATCTTCCGAAAGGACATAGGCGACCCGCAAAAGATCGCCGAGCGCACCCGAGACTATGAGGCGCGCTTCGCAAACCCGTTCGTGGCGGCGTCCAAGGGCTTCATCGACGAGGTGATCATGCCCCATTCGACCCGGCGGAGGATCGCGCTGGGACTGCGCAAGCTGCGCGACAAGCAGCTCGAGAATCCCTGGAAGAAGCATGACAATATCCCGCTGTAGGAAATGTGGTGGCTAGCGACATTTTGGTGGGGCTGGTCGGGGCGATGGGCGCAGTCCTAGGCGCATCTGCTCAGGCATTTGGTGGCAGAATACTGGCGCATCGTAAATTCAGACAAGACAGTCGATATGACGCTTATTCGCTTTTTCTATCGTCTTTGTCACGACTGGCGACGAG
>DASVPM010000094.1:0-8739 GCA_036382815.1 Allosphingosinicella sp. | reverse complement strand
CCAAAGGAAAATCCGCCAAGACCGCACTCATCGCCGTCGCCCGAAAGCTCATCGTCCTCGCCAACACCCTCGTCACCGAAAACCGCACATGGAGCCCAACCCGGCCTTGACCATCAACACAGATGCTCCACCATGCTTCGCGCCGCGGTCCCCCTCCCCGAGGCAAGCTCGGGGAGAATTTTAGAGGTCAAACCGCCCCGCTGAAGGTGTCGCAGGCCGCGGGATCGCCGCTCTCCAGGCCTCGGCGGAGCCATTGCTGGCGCTGGGCGGAGCTGCCGTGGGTGAAGGCTTCGGGCACCACCCGCCCCTGGCTCTGCCGCTGGAGCGTGTCGTCGCCGATCGCCTGGGCGGCGCGAAGACCCTCCTCGACGTCGCCGGGCTCCAGCAGCCGCCCCTGGGCGTCCTTGGCGTTGGCGGCCCAGACCCCGGCGTAGCAATCGGCCTGAAGCTCGACCCGCACCTGGATGGCGTTGCCTTCGCGGCTCGACACGCGGCGCTGCTGCGAAGAGGCCTGCTCGAGAACTCCGGTCAGGTTCTGGATATGGTGCCCGACCTCGTGCGCGATGACATAGGCCTGGGCGAAATCGCCGGCCGCCGCGAATTTCGTCTGGAGCTCGTCGAAGAAGCTGGTGTCGAGATAGATCCGGCTGTCGGTAGGGCAGTAGAAAGGACCCATGGCGGACTGGGCCGCGCCGCAGCCCGACCTCCCGCCGCCGCCGTAAAAGTCGAAGCCGGCGGGCTGGTAACGCTGGCCCTTGGCGGCGAAGATCCGGGTCCAGGTGTCCTCGGTACTGGCGAGAACCTGGCAGGAGAAGCGCTTGGCGGGGGCGCTGGAGCAGGCCTGTGCGGCGTCGTTCGTCGCCCCCGATCCCTGCTCGTGCGGCGCCACCGCCGTGCCCGGTCCGCCGACCCCGAGACCGCCGCCGCCGCCGACATAGCTGAGCGCGCAATAGCCGAGCAGGAGGATGAGCACTCCGCCGATCCCGAAGCGGCTGAGCACCATCGGCAGCAACGC
This sequence comes from Allosphingosinicella sp., assembly GCA_036382815.1. Classification (GTDB taxonomy): domain Bacteria; phylum Pseudomonadota; class Alphaproteobacteria; order Sphingomonadales; family Sphingomonadaceae; genus Allosphingosinicella. The sequence continues at coordinate 7,724 of DASVPM010000094.1, read as the reverse complement.
AAAGAGGCATCCGCCCCCGCCGCCGCCGCCGCCGAAGCCGAAGCCTCCGCCGCCCTGCCCCTGGTCGCGAACATTGTCGCTCGTCCGATAGCCGCCAAGACGCATACCGCTCTCCCTCGAATCGCCGGGACAATGTTTGCGCGCCCGTTATGGTTGCAAATCGAGGCCGGGGAGGGAAAGGGACCCGTCATTGCGAGCGTGGCGCGGCAAATCCAGCGTAGCGCTGATCGAATGCGCTGCACTGGATTGCTTCGTGGCTGCGCTCATCGCAATGACGGCCTTTAATTCTGGAGATCGCATGTTCCTCAAAGGCAAGACCGCCCTCGTCACCGGCTCGACCTCGGGAATCGGCCTCGCCGTCGCCCGCGCCCTCGCCGCTGAAGGCGCCCGGATCACGCTCAACGGCTTCGGCGACCCCGCCGGGATCGAGCGGCTCAAGGGAGAGCTCGGCGCCGAATATAGCGGTGCGGACCTGACGAAGCCCGAGGCGATCGAGGCGATGATGGCGGAGGCGGGCCCCGTAGACATCCTCGTCAACAACGCCGGAATGCAGCATGTCGCGCCGATCGACGAATTCCCCGTCGCCAAATGGGACCTGCTCATCGCCCTCAACCTCACCGCCGCCTTCCACACCATCCGGCTCGCTTTGCCGGGGATGAAGTCGAAGGGCTGGGGCCGGGTGATCAACACCGCTTCGGCGCACAGCCTCGTCGCCAGCCCGAACAAGGCCCCCTACGTCGCTTCCAAGCATGCCATCGCCGGCCTGACCAAGGCGGTGGCGCTGGAGACGGCGACGGCGGGCGTCACCGTCAACTGCATCAGTCCCGGCTACGTCTGGACGCCGCTGGTCGAAAACCAGATCCCGGATACGATGAAGGCCCGGGGCCTCACCCGCGAGCAGGTCATGAACGACGTCCTCCTCGCCGCCCAGCCGACCAAGAAGTTCGTTACGGTCGACCAGGTGGCCGCTCTGGCCCTGTTCCTCTGCCGCGACGAGGCTGCGGCGATCACCGGCGCCAACCTCTCGATGGATGGAGGCTGGACGGCGGCGTGATTGATCCTTCCCGCACTTGCTCGGGAAGGATTTAGCTAGGCATAACGGTCGACGACGGCCTGGTGCAGCGGCCGGTCGAAGCTGAGGCCGGCCCGGTCGCCCTGGGCCCAGGCGATTCGCGAAGGCCAGCTTTCCAGCCCGGGCAGCTTGAGCCAGACGCGCGCGCCGACTTCGCAATGGCCGGCGACCTCGAGGCCGCAGCCATGAGTCGACAGATCGACGACGATCACCGGCGCGCCCGGCCGGTCGTTGGCTGAGGCAAGGCCGGCGCCGACGCTGACCGGGTGGCGCATGAAGCGCCGCCGGTCCGCGGCAGCCCCCCTTTCGAGCGTTGCGGCAACTCGCATGCCGGTTCCTTTCACTTCGACGCGGAGCCGGAAGGTTCGGCCGGAAAGAGTAAACGAATCCTTACCGCGGCCGATTCCACGTAGTTTTGCGAGGGTGGAGGCGAGCACAGGCGGCACGGGCAACCGATGCCTGCACCGTTTCTCCATCCAACCTCCTCCGCCCGCCCGGAGACTTGGTGCCGAAGCCGCGGCATGACGCTCCGGGCGATGAAGGAGGCAGCATGCTGTCGGGCGGAATGATGCTTCGGATGGGCCTGGCGGCGCTCGCCTCGGGCTCGGCGGCCGGCCTGCTTACGACTTTGGCATTGTTCTTTGGCGGGCTCGTCTTCGGCTCGCCGGGAGGCTGGTGGGGGTTCGCGATGCTCGGCGACTGGCTCCCGATCGGACTGCTCGCCGGCGTCGCGGTCGCCGGCCTGCCCGCATTGTTCGCGGGAACGGCGATGTGCGGGCTGGGCGTCAGCTTCCCGGCTGCCCGCCGGCCTCTCGCCTGGGCGGCCGCCGGAGCGGCCGTCGGCGGCGCCTTGTGGATTCTGTTCTGCCTCGTCCTGGGCTCCGTCGCCGAACGCGGCCTCGATGCCCTGGAGATCGCCTTGCTCGCAGCCGGCCTCATCGGCGGAGCGGGAGGCGCGCTCGCCTTTCTCGGAACGATGCGGCTGAGCGGACCCCTGTGGCGCGAGAGCGGGCGGGGCCGGCCGTGACGGCGCGCCTGCGCCGCCTGGCGCAACTCGCGCTCGCCGCCTTGGTCGCCTCGGGCGCGGGAGGACTGATCCTCGCGATCCTGCTGCTGTTTGCGGCACTTGCCGCTGCGGCCGCCGGCCAGGCCGGCGCCGGCGGCACCGGCCCCGCTCCGGCGGACGCGACCGCGCTGCTCGGTGTCGCGATTTTCGGCAGCGGCCTGGCGATGGCGGCTTCGGTCGGCACCGGGTGGCTGCCGGCCTTCGTTATCGGGAGCGCCCTGTGGGCGGCCGGGAGAAGCTGCGGCTGGGCGCGGCGGCCCTTCGCCTGGGCCTTGGCCGGGGCTGCGGTCGCGCTGATCTGCTATGTGCAGGCCTTCCCGCCCGGCGCGCGCGATCCCTCCGCAGGCCGCTTCCCCGTCCCGAGGCCGGCCGTCGCGGCGCTGTTCATGCTCGCCGGCGCGGCCGCCGGGCAGGTCTACTGCTCCGCCATGCGCGCGGCCGCGCCTTTCTTCGGCTTCGATGAGCAGGACGAAACCGGATGACGTCTCGCAGGTAGGATCGAACGCCTGGAAATCGACTTCCGCGGGAAAGGCTGCACCTACCTGGGCGCCATCCTGATCGCGCCGTCGAGGCGGACATATTCACCGTTCAGATAATTGTTCTCGGCCATGAACACCGCCAGCCGGGCGAATTCCTCCGATCGGCCGAGCCGCTTCGGGAAGGGCACCTGCGCCGCGAGGGCGTCCTTCACGTTTTGGGGCATCATCGCCATCATCGGGGTCTCGAAGATGCCGGGGAGGATGGTGTTGACCCTGATCCCCTCGTTCATCAGGTCGCGGGCGATCGGGAGGGCCATTCCAAGCACCCCGGCCTTGGACGCGCTGTAGGCGGCCTGGCCGATCTGGCCGTCCTGGGCGGCGACCGAGGCGGTGTTGACGATGAGGCCGCGCTCGCCGTCCTCGAGCGGGTCGAGCGACACCATTCCAAGCGCCGACTGGGAAAGCACGCGGAAGGTGCCGATCAGGTTGATCTGGACGGCGAGCTCGAATTGCTGGATCGGATAGCCCCTTGGCGCCCCGGTTGCCTTGTCGCGTCCCACGGTCTTGGCCGCATTGGCGACTCCGGCGCAGTTGATGCAGATCCGCTCCTGCCCGTGCGCCTCGCGAGCCTTGGCGAAGCCCGCGGCCACCGCCTCGTCGGACGTTACGTCGACCTGAGCGAAAATCCCGCCGATCGAGGCCGCGACCGCCTCGCCTTTCTCGGAATCGCGGTCGAACACGGCCACCTTGACCCCCCGCTCCGCGAGCGCGCGGGCCGTCGCCTCACCGAGGCCCGAGGCCGCGCCGGTGACTACGGCGGCGATGTCTGGTCCAAGCTTCATGCCTTTTGCTCCTGCGATCTTCCGTAAAAAGCCGCTCCTAGGCAGTCGCGGCCCGAGCTTCAATCGCGGCCTGAATTTTGTTCATTGTATGCACAGGATTGCATAGTTATACAGGCTGTATGTTGGTTTGCTCTCGTGAGCGCCCGTGGGGCGTGCATAATTCGGTTCGGAGTGATGAGGTTTGCGCGCGGTGCGGGTGGACCGCTCCGGGTCCGAAGGGCGACGCGCTCGAAGCGGCGGCGGAGGCCCGGGCCTGGGCGGCGGAACTCGGCCTGACGGCGCAGTCCGGCGACGCCGGGCGAAGCATCGCGGCCTGAGGGCTCAAATTGTGCGCCGGCCATTGAAGGCGGGCCGGCGCCGCGCCATCTGATTGAAGCGACATGCAACTCACCATCGACAAGCAGGCTTCGGCGGCGATGAGCCGCCTCACCGCAATCCGCCTCGCCCTCCTCACCTCGCGGGCGATGGAGAATTGGCGCGCCGGCGTCGGCGACAACGAATCGGCGATGATCCTTCTCGCCGTGGTCGCGATCACCGGCGAGCGGCTGACCCGGACCGACCTGCCCGAGGCCTATCGCAACGTGACCACCCCGCTCCCGCCCGGCTACGCGGCCGGCTGCAACATCAGCTCGATCGCCGCCGCCACCGGCCTCAACCGCGAGACCACGAGGCGCAAGGTCAGCGCCCTCATCGGCCGCGGCTATCTCGCCCGCTCGAAGGAAGGGGAGATCTGCTTCCCGCCCGCCCACCAGCAGGACCCGGCGACCCTCGAATTCGTCGTCAGGCAGCTCGAGGCGGTCACCCGCTTCGCCAACGACTCCCTTCGCGACGGAGTCCTGAAGGCGGCCTAGCCTCCGCCGGAAGCCGGGCCAGCTTTCGTCAGCCGCCCCGATCGCGCCTCGTAATCCTCGGCGATGGCGAGCAGGGCGGCGCGGTCCGCCTCGCTCTTCAGCCCGGCGGCGAGCCGGCGGAAGATCGCCGCGCGCTTCGCATATTCGTCCCCAAGATCGGCCATCGCGCCGCGCTACCCGCCCGGGGCCGCCGCCGGGCGGCACTGGCGCACAAAATGTGCCCCGCTCGCATTCCCCGCCGGCGCCCGGCGCGGGAGGGAGACGGCGCGGGCGGCGGCCCCCACCATGCCGCCCGCGGGTCCGCCGCGCGCCCAGGCGCCGCGGCGGGCCCTTCGCGGCCCTGCCCCCCTGCGGACGTCCGCCCGCGCAAACGGCACGAAAGTGGAGGATAAGTGAGCAATCGCCACTTTTCGCCACTTTCCGCGACGAATCGCGAGGGAAGGACCGGCGAAAGCGGTTCCGGACCCGGCCCGGCCCGCTTCGGGCGGCTGAAAGGCCGAATTCGCCAAATCCTACAAATGCATAATTATGCATCCGGCGGCGGCCGGAGTTCCCGCCGGGCCGGCCGGGAACCGGACGGGAGGATCGGGCCGGGGGCCCCCACCGCCGGCCCTGCCCCGGCTTCGCCGCGCCGGCCTCCGGAAGCCGCGACGGCCGGCGCCGCCTACGCAGGGCCGCCCGATTGCCCAGGCCGCCGCCCTCTTGCCGCCTCTTCGCCGTCGGGCCATGCTCGCCTCGCGCGAAGGGCGCCCGGCCGTCCAGGGGCGGAACCGGCGGAGGACGTCTTCCATGAGCAGCGAGAAGGCCCGGTCCGGCAAGCTCGGCGAAGCCGCTCACGCCTTGGGGCGCGGCGAGGACGAGGCCCGCCGGGGTGACCGGGCGCGGCGGGGGGCGCGGCACGGGCCGGCGCCGGACCAGCCGCAATGAGCTTCGCCGAGCGCGGCAAGCCGGATCCCGAAGGGGAAGAGGGCATTGGGCTTTCGCTGGACGCGGAGACCGGCTTCCAGTTCCTCCGCGCCGGCTGCCTGACCGTCATGGCCCTGGCGGGGGCCGCGGTCATGGCCCTCTGCGTCGGCTTCTATCTCTATTTCCAAAAGCTTCCCGGCCCCTGAAGCGCCGCCGCCGAGGGCTCGGCGAGCTTGCGGCCCGGCGCCGATCGGATATCAAGGCGCGGGGGGCGGGCGCCATGGCCGACGATGACGACGACAAGACCGACGCCGCGGCGCTCGGCGCCGGAGTCGTCGCGGTGGCGATGACCGTGTTCGGCGATCCTTCCGTCTACGACCTCCTCACCGTCATCGTCTCGGCCGCGCTGATGCTGCTCGTCGCCGGCTACGTCGCCCGGAGCCGGCGCGATCCGAAGCAGAGCCTGGCCTATGCCGCGGTCGTCGCGATCATCGCCTTGCCGATATTGGGCTATGTCGCGGAAGGCCGCCCCGGCCCCTGGGCCAAGCCGCCGACGATGGTCCCGCCCGGCGAATCCACCGTCTCCGACGAATCGACCGTGATCGCCTGGGCCGTCCTGACCCTCCTCATCTTCGCGCTGGACCGGCGGCGGCAAGGGGCGCGCGCCGGCCGCCCGTGACGGGTCCCGGCTGAGCCTGCCCGGGCATCCTTGCAGGAAAGCCGGGTCAGGTGCCGGGCCGATCGCCCGCCGCCGCCGCGCCGGCCCGCTCCGTGGCCGCGACCAGGGCCGCGATGGCCGCCTCGTCGAGCCGCTTCAGATCCTCGAAGGCCGGCGCCGTCGCCTTCCTTTCCCCCGTGCCTTCTCCATAGAGGCTGCGGCTCTCGCCCTTGCCAGAGAGGATGAAATAGAAAGGCGCCGCCGGATTGCCCGGCGCCGCGGCGACGACGAGGGTCTCCTTGTCCTCGCACCCGTAGACCCGCCAGGCCGTGCCTCCGAAGCTCCGGTGCAGCGGCCCCTTGTCGCATTCGAGGGAAGGTCGCGCTTCGGCGGGCGCGGGCCCCGGAGCGGCGGGCGCGGCGGCGAAAGCGGCAAAAGCGGCGAGGACCGGCTTCACGGCTTCGGCGCGTCTTCGGGCGGGACGGCGCCGGCGAGGCTGGTCTGGACCACTTCGACGATCGCGGCGAGATCCAGGGTGAAGACCCCGCCCCGGGCGGCCCGCCATTCGGCGATGCCGTCCTCGAACGGCGGCAGCTCGAACCTGCCCTTCGCGCGGCGGGTGACGCTGGCGTCGAGGGTTTCGCGGGACACCGGCAGATGCGGAAGCACGGTCCCGAACCGGTCGCCGATCTTCACCCCGATCACCGAGACATGGAAGACCGGCCCCAGCTCCGGAGCCTCCGGCACCGCCTCCACCCGCCGGATCGCCACCACCGACCCCTCCTCGCCGGGACGGGTGCGGTAATGCCAGACCTGCCCTTCGGCATAGGCATGGCGGGGCGAAGGGGCGGCGGGCGCGGGCGCGGGCGCGGCCAGCAAGGCGGCGGCGGCGAGCAGGAGGGAGATTGCGGACATCCGGGCAGGCTAGCGCAGCCGGACGCGCGCGTCACGCCGCCGCGGCGGCGCCGGGCAACGCGAAGCGGGCGGTTGCACCGGGCGGCCGGATATTGTGGTACGGCAGTCCGGCCGTTCAGCCGTCCCTCGCCCTAGAATTTGCTTCGACAGCGTCGTCCGCAGGAAGCGCCACATTTCGGTGCGGACATAATCCTTGCGGCCGACGATCCGGCAGTCGCCGTCCTTGCACATCCACGCGCTCATATTCGTCGGCCTCGAACTGGCACTCGACGTCGGTCCGGAAGATATTGTCGTTGACGCCGGGCTCCGGCGGCCTGGCCATCGCGTCGACGGCTATCGAGACGTAGGCGGCGGCCTGGTGGAGCCGGGCCTGGTCGAGCTCGGGCGGTGAGCCGCATGGCGTCGGCTCGGAGCTGCTCGACTGCCGGGACCGGCACGGGGGCGGGTTGAAAACGGACAAGGGCTTTGTCCACGATTCGAGCCCCGTTGCGAGGCGGGGCCGGCCGGGGCGAACCGGACGTTGATAACCTGCGAGTGACAGGCGCGGGCGCTTTTGGCCGCAAGGGGGGACCCTACGGCTTGGACATGGCGCCCGCCATCCGGTCGGCCAGCGGCCGAGGCTTCCGGTCCTACTCGCGAGGTTATCAAGCCTCGGCCCGCCGAAAGCGGCGGGCAGGATGGGAATAACCCATGAAAAGCGCCGAGAACAAGAGCAAGTTCGGCGGTTTTAGAAGATAAGCGATAATAGTATCCGGGAAAAGCGGCAATCAATTTCCGGGCGCGGCGTCATCCCTTAATCCTCCCCTGCATTTGCAGGGGAGGGGGACCATGCGAAGCATGGTGGAGCATCTGTGTTGATGGTCAAGGCCGGGTTGGGCTCCATGTGCGGTTTTCGGTGACGAGGGTGTTGGCGAGGACGATGAGCTTTCGGGCGA
>DASVPM010000093.1:0-8074 GCA_036382815.1 Allosphingosinicella sp. | reverse complement strand
AACTGGGTGAAGAGCGCGCGCTTTTTGCCCCCGTCACCTTCATAATCGAGCGCGAACAGGCCGGCCGCCTGAGTGTAGATTTTGCCGCCGTAATTGATCGTCAGCCGGTAATTGCCCGGAGCGATCTTGCGGGCGAAGCGGAAGGTGGCGGTCTGCTTGCCGGCGTCGACATCGATCTTGCGCGGGTTGAGAGCCAGCGGAGCGCCGCTGCCGCCCAGCGAGACCTTGTCGAAATCGAGGTCGGCGGCGTTGAGCGTGATGCTGTCGGTCGCCTGAAGGACCTGGATGTCGATGTCGACCCGGCCCGAAAAGCGCAATTTCTCGGCGTCCGGCCGAGCCGCGATCGTATATTGGAGAGGCCTCACGTTCGTCGGCAGCTGGGTCGGGATACGGACGGCCTGCGCGGCCCCGGCCCCCGGTGCGGCGGCATGGCTGCGGTCGGCGGTTCCGGCGAGGCCGGCGAAGGTGAGGGCGATCAGGGAAGCGGTAGCGAATGGGCGCATGGAGGACTCCGGTCCGGAACGAGGCTGCGCTCCTGCTGGAGCGCTTGTACTTGTCAAACTCAGTAGCCGAAGATCGGTGCCGTCCTGTGGCCTTCGAGGACATGGGCGCGCAGCTTCGCCGGCTCCCAGAGGAGCTCCACTCCGGCCTCGGCCTGGCGGATCAGAGAGACGATCGCTTCGTTGACCGGCGCCCGGCGCCCGAGCTTTGTCGCGAGCGCGACGACCTCGCCGTTCAAATAAGCAATTTCGGTCGGCCTGCCTGCCTTGAGATCGTCGGCCATCGAGGAGCGCGCGTGCGCATCGATCTTCTGGATCTTGAGGAAGAGGTTGTTGAAGATGAGGTTCGGCGAGGCGATGACGTGCGGGAGAAGCCTGGGCGGAACCGGGCCGGTCTTCGCCGGCTCGATCCCCGCCGCTTCGAGCACGCCGAGCGCCTCCAGGATGGAGGCCGCGACGACCCGGCGATAGTCGCGTTCCCTCAACTGATCGAGCAGGGTCCGCCCCGAAAGCGCGTTGACCGCATTGTTGAGGTTGATGAGCAATTTGCCCCAGGCGATCGCGGGCATCTCGGCGGAAAGGCGCAGCCGCGCCGGTCCCTCGCCGATCCGCTCCGCAAGCGCGCGAAGCGCCGGGACGTCCTCGGCGAGGAGGTCGCCGGCGACGCCCTTGTGGAAGCGGCCGTGGCCCAGGGCTGCGACGTTGTAGGGCACCATGCCGGCTACCGCTTCGAAGCGGGTCTTGAATACCGAGCGGAGCAATTCCACGTTGCTCACGCCGTTCTGAAAGCTGACGACGACCGCGCCCTTCTTCGCGTTGCGGGCGATCTCCTTCGCGGCGGCCGCCGTGCCGGTGCTCTTGACGCACAAGGCGATGATGTCGGCGCCGGCGAGAGCGGCGGGCCTGGTCGAGAAATCCACCTGCCCGGGGGCCAGCCTCGCCCGCCACCCCGAAAAGTCGGTCAGCGTGAGGCCGTTCTCCTCGATCTCCCGCCCGATCCGCTCGCGCCCGACGAAGCTGACCTGAAGGCCCGAGGCCGCCCAGGCGCCGCCGATGAAGCAGCCGATCGAGCCCGCTCCAAGGATCGCGATTCTTGCCACGCCGGAAAGCTCCTCAACCCCTGTGCAGCTCCCTCACGCCACAATAACCGGCTCCGATCAACCATTTGTCTTTCGGTCGGCTTTGCGCGATTATCGGTGAGCATAAGGGGGATTCGCGATGCTTTTCTATCTCTTCGCCGTGGCGGCCTTCGCTTCGTCGGCACCGGAGACGGTCCGGTCGGCGGCGCCCGAGGCGGCCGCGCCGTCGTCGAACGCAATGCAAGCGGCCAACGACGCATGGGAGCGGGGCGATTCTTCGAAGGCCGTCGCCTTGGCCCGACCGCTGGCCGACAGCGGCAATGGGGAGGCGATGCACTTGCTCGGCCGGGCTTATGAGCTCGGCGCCGGGGTGTCGGCCGATCCGTCCGAAGCGGCCCGGCTCTATCGGCGCGCGGCCGATGCCGGCCATGTCCCGGCGCTCGCTTTCCTCGGCGTGCTCTACGAAAATGGAACGGGCGTCGCCAAGGATCTCGACAAGGCCAACGCGCTCTATCGCCAAGGCTCCGAGAAGGGCGATTCGACGGCCACTTATTACCTTGCGCTCAATCACTTTGCCGGGATCGGCATGCCGCTTCGGCCCGAGGAGGGCGTGCGGCTGGCTCGGCCCCTGGCCGAGGGCGGTCATGGCGGCGCCATGCACCTGCTCGGAACCGCTTACGATAACGGAGAGGGCGTCGCCGAGGACGACTCCACGTCCCTGAGCTGGTTCCGCCGCTGCGCCGATCTCGGGGAGGGACCTTGCCTGCGCAGCCTGGGCCTCATGTATGAGTACGGCCGGGGAGTCCCCAAGGACCTGAAAACCGCTTTCGCTTGGTATTCGAAGGCGGCGGCAAAGGGGGTCGCGGCGGCTTATGCCGATGTCGGCATGGCGCATCATTACGGCTATGGCGGAAAGGCCGACTATAGGGAGGCGATGCGCTGGTATCGCAAGGCGGCCGATCAAAGCGTGGCGCTCGGCTATGCGGGAATGGGCGATCTTCACCGCGAGGGCCTGGGCGTCGCGAAGAACCCGGCCGAGGCCTTCCGTATGTATGAAAAGGCCGCGGCAGGCGGGAACAAGGCGTCCGTGGCCGCCATGGCTTCGATGCTCGAAGCCGGCGAAGGCGTCGCGGCCGATCCCGGACGGGCTTTCGCGCTCTGGCGCCAAGGCGCGGAAACCGGCGATGCCGAAGCGATGTACGGGCTCGGCGACGCCTATCGCCGGGGCGTCGGGATCGACAAGGATTGGCCCAAGGCCCTCGACTGGATGACCAGGGCGGCGGAGGCCGGGTCGACCGGATCGATGGTCCAGCTCGGCTACGCCTATGAGGTGGGAGAAGGGCCCGCCCAGGACCCGGCCAGGGCGCTTCACTGGTATCGCCGGGCCGCCGATCTGGATGACCGGACGGCGGTCACCAACCTCGGTCTCATGTACCGCAACGGCAGGGGCGTCGAGGTGGATTTCGCCGAGGCCTTCCGCCTTTTCGAGCGCGCGGACCGGCTCGACGACGCCCGCGGGCGCCTTTTCCTGGCCCTCGCTTACGTGAACGGGGAGGGCGTGGCCAAGGATGAGAAGCGGGGCTTCGCCATGGTCCGCAAGCTCGCCGATACCGGCAATGCCGAGGCGATCGCATCCCTCGGCCTTCTCTACGAGTCCGGCGCCGGCACCGGGAAGGACGCGCGCGAGGCGGTGCGCCTTTATCGCAAGGCCGCCGACCTCGGGGACTCGGTCGCGATGCGCTATCTGGGCCAGTGCTATTCGGACGGAATTGGAGTCAGGCGCGACCTCGATGCGGCGGCGGCCTGGCTGAGGAAGGCGAAGGCCGCGGGCGACGGGGAAGCCGCCTCGCTTTTGAACGCGGTGATCCTCGAGAAGAACCGGGCCGGTCTTCAGCCTCGTCCGCGATAGCCGGGGACGTCCTGCGCGGGCACCCACAGGCCCCCCGGCGGATCGCCGGACTGCCAGAAGACGTCGATCGGCATCCCGCCCCGCGGATACCAATAGCCGCCGATTCGAAGCCACAAAGGCTTCATCTCCGCCACGAGACGCTCGGCGATTCCGACCGTCACGTCCTCATGGAATCCGCAATGGTTCCGGAACGACGTCAGGAACAGCTTCAGCGACTTGGATTCGACGATGGTCTCTCTCGGCGCATAATCGATGACGAGATGGGCGAAATCGGGCTGACCCGTCACCGGGCAGAGCGAGGTGAATTCGGGCGCCGTGAAGCGCACGAGATAAGAGCGCCCCGGCCGCGGGTTCGGCACGTAATCGAGCCTGGCGGCCTCAGGCGAAGCGGGGAGGGGGCTGGAGCGGCCGAGATGGGTGAGATCCATGACCGCGCTTTAGTTGAGGCGCCAGGGAAGGGAAAGGCGACGAGTGCAGTCAAGCTCCTGGTTCCGACGCGTGCAGTCCGCCGCGCCTGCCCGCCGCTGGTCGGGTCGAAAGGTGCCGCACCGTCGGATGGGCGCATCGGCGGACGCGCCGCGATCGGGCGAATCCGGGGAGTCGACCGGATCGGCAAAGAGAAGATCGAATCTCTCTGGGTTTCGTTGCAGAAGCCGTGCGACCGCCCGGATGGCGCGTCCTTCGGCCGACGTCGCAATGGTAACGGAGGGCATGCGCTCCGCAATCGGACGGGTGGCGTAAAGTATCCGCTCCGTACTGATCCAGCGAAGGTCCTTCACCAACGGCGTCCGTCCAGCTTGATGAAAAAGAGCGGCCAAAAACGTCGAAGGCCTGTACCGATGGACGGCCAGAGTGGAGGTTAGCAACTCGACGGCGGCATCGCCCTCGGCGGTGAAGCCGTCGTCATCATTCCGACTCGCACTCACCTCATATCTCCCCCTGTACAGTCTACGTGACCGTCCTCACATTGCGCAATTCCAGAACGTCCGGGTCCGCTGCCCCGGTCGCCTGCCCTTCCACAGCCGCGGTTCGGCTGGCATAGCTTCGGGCATGAAAAAGGTCCTGCTCGCCGTCGCCACTTTTGCCTTCGCCGCCCCGCTGTTCGGCCAGCCGGCCTCGGCACCCTCCGCACCGGAAGCGGACAAGGCGATCCCCGCGCCGATCGTCTCCGTCACCCGCCACACCGGCACGTTCGGCGGCCAGCGCATCGCCTACACCGCGACTGCGTCCGAGACCTACCTCAAAGCCCCCGACGGCACGCCCAAGGCGAGCATCTTCTCGGTCGCCTACGTGAAGGAACCGCGCGACCCGAACCGGCCCGTCGCCTTCCTGTTCAACGGCGGGCCGGGCTCCGGCTCCGTCTGGCTGCACATGGGGGCGTTCGGGCCGAAACGCGTGGCGATCCCGTCGGACGCGCGCGACGACGGAGCGCCGCCCTTTCCCCTGGTCGACAATCCCGACAGCCTTCTCGATGCGACCGACATCGTCTTCATCGATCCGGTGGGCACCGGCTTCAGCCGCCCGCTCGGCAAGACCGAAGGCAAGGAATATTGGGGGGTCACTCAGGACGCCAAGTCGGTCGCCGAGTTCATTCGGATCTGGCTCGGTGAGAACGGGCGCTGGAACTCGCCCAAGTTCCTCGGCGGCGAAAGCTATGGGACGACGCGCTCGGCCGCCGTCGTCAACCAGCTCGAGGGCGCGTTCAATGATGTCTCCCTGAACGGCGTCATCCTCATCTCCACCATCCTCGATTTCGGGGCGCAGGCCTATGTCCCGGGCAATGAGATGCCCTACGTCTTCTACCTCCCCTCGATGGCGGCGGCGGCCTTCCATCACGGCAAGGCGCCGGCCGACGCGGGGACCCTCGAAGCCTTCGTGCAGGAGGCCCGCGACTTCGCGGCCGGCGACTACGCTGCCGCCTTGTTCAAGGGGCAGAAGCTCCAGGGCGAGGAGCGCGCCGACATCCGCCGCCGCCTCGCCCGCTTGACGGGCCTTTCCGAACGCTTCCTCGAATCCGCCGACCTCAGGGTCAGCGACCAGCGCTTCTACAAGGAGCTGCTTCGCGACAAGGGCCTCGCCATCGGCCGGCTCGACGCGCGCTATACGGGCCGCGATTACGACAATGCCGGCGAGACCCCCGATAACGATCCCAGCTTCTACGGGATCGACGCCGGCTATACGGCCGCCGTCAACTCATGGGTCCGCGAGGGCCTCCGCTTTCGCACCGACCGCCAATATTCCACCATCGGCGGGGTCGGCGATTGGGATTGGGACCTCAAGGACCAGGGCGGCGAATCAAAATATTACAAGAATGTCGCGCCCTATCTGGGCCGGGCGATGCGCGAGAATTCGGGGCTCCGGGTGTTCGTGGGGCAGGGGTATTTCGACTTCGCGACGCCCTTTTTCGGCGCCGAATATTCCCTGTCCCGAACCGGAATCCCGCAAGACCGGGTTCGGTATCATTATTACGGATCTGGCCACATGATGTACGTCCGCGACGAGGACCGGGCCAAGCTTTCCAAAGACATCAGGGAGTTCATTCGCGCGAGGTGACGCGGGAGGGCGGATGGGGGGATCCGGCCGTCATGCCGAACTGTTTCAGCGTCCCACCCGAACATGCCACCAGGACTGGCTTTCTGCGGCATGAGGCTGACAATATGTAATGGTGGCTTGACATAAAGTCAGGCTTGCCTTAATGAGTCGCCAAGCTGGCGGGACGAGGCGAGGGGCAGTGGATTTCGAGGGTTATGTGAAGAATCGGCTGAAGGTCCTTCGGGCGGAACGCGACTGGAGCCAGGCCGAGCTTGGCGGCCGGCTCGGAGTCTCGCGCCAGGCGGTGAACGCCATCGAGACCGGCAAGTACGACCCTTCGCTTCCGCTCGCCTTCAGGCTCAGCCGCCTGTTCGAAGTCCCGATCGAGGAGATTTTCGATGACGCTTTCGGGCCCCCGGGCGATGCGTGACAGCCGGCCACCGGATTCTCTTCGCATTGTTCCGGCTGCGCCTCGCGCTCGCCACCCACTTTCCTAGTTTTCGGTAGGGACATGATCATGATCAGGAACCTGATTGCTCTCGCGCTGCTCGCTTTGGTGCTCGCGCCGCTCGTTTCTCTCCACCAGCTTGGAGGAATCGAGGTCCGCGCCTCGGTCCGGGTGGTGAAAATGGGTTCGGCGCCGGTGGTGGGCTTCGACGCGCTCCTTGCCGCGACTCGTCTGTAGGAGCACCGGATGAGCCAGGCTTCAGAAGTCGAGCGCGCCCACGGCATCGGCCGAAGGCGGGCGCGCATCTTCGCCGCGCAGGCGGTCCTCTTCATCGCCTGGCAAGCGATGTTCTTCTCCGGCCCGGCCGGGGATCCGATGCGGACGGTGAGCGCGGTCAAGCTCTCCGCCTGGTTCGTCTGGGCACTGGCCTTGCTTCTCATGCTCGCAACCGGCGGCGGCCTGCTGCGCCATCGCAAGCTTCGCGGGCTGCTCAACGACGAGCTCACCCGACAGCACCGGACCAGCGCCTATGTGACGGGCTTCTGGGCGGCGGCGGCCGCGTGCATCGCGATTTATCTGGTGGGGATGTTCGAGCCGGTGACTGGGCGGGAGGCGATCCATATCGTCCTCTCGGTCGGAGTCGGGGCCGCCCTGCTGACCTTCGCGCGGCTCGAGCGGCGATCCTTGAAGGGCAGCTGATCCGGATGGCGGCCTGTTCCCGGCCCAAGGCCGGGTGACCGTCGCCCGGCTGGACAAGAGCATCCCGGCGCGACAAGGGAGGGGTCTTCGCCGCCGGAGTAGCCGATGCGTCTCGCCCCACTGGTCGCCCTCGCGCTTTCGGCCTGCGCCACGGCAACCGGGCCGCCCACCGCCGCCGAGCGAGCCGAACGCTGGTGGGCGGACGTCTCGGCCCTTGCAGCGGACGACATGGAAGGGCGGCTGACCGGGACGCACGGCTACCAGCGGGCTGCCGATTATGTCGTATCGCAGCTCCGGGCGATCGGCCTCGAGCCGGCGGGTACGGAGGGCTTCTTCCAGCCTGTGGCCTTCGAGGAGCAGTTCGTCGACCCCGCCGGATCCAGCGCCGCCCTGGTGGCGAACGGGCGCGAGACGGCGCTTTCGATGCCCGGCGACATGATCATCGCACGAGGCGACGGGCGGCGTCCCGGGCGGATCGAAGCGCCCCTGGTCTTCATCGGTTACGGGCTGCACATTCCCGAGGCCGGACATGACGATTTCGCGGGAGTGGACCTCGAGGGCAAGATCGCGGTCGTGATCAGCGGGGGCCCGGCGGACATCTCCGGGGCTTTGAAGGCCCACGCCCGCCGCGACCGTGCACGGCTGCTGTCCGAAAGGGGCGCGGCCGGCCTGCTCTCGCTCACCACCGCCAAGGCGGTGGAAGTGCCGTGGTCGCGCTCGATGGCGCAGGCGGGGCAGTCGGGCATGTATTTCGCCGACCCCGCCCTTCGCGACGTCAGGACCGAATTCTTCGGCGCCAGCCTCAACACCGAATCCTCGGAGCGGCTCTTCACCGGCTCGGACCGCACCTTCGCGGAGGTTTCGGCCCTGGCCGACGCCTCGAAGCCGCTGCCCAGATTCGACCTGA
>DASVPM010000092.1:0-8347 GCA_036382815.1 Allosphingosinicella sp. | reverse complement strand
GCGAGCGGCCGGCGCTTCATGACGCCCACCGCGGGATCCAGTAGATCATCACGTAGAGCGGCAGCCAGGTCAGCCAGACGAACCGCCAGTACATCGCGTTCTCGGCGACGTCGACGTAGCGGCGCCCCTCGGCCGAATGCTTGGTGTGCATGAGGGCAGCGAGGACGACCGTGTCGATGAAGTCGGTCAGAAAGTGAGTGATATGGAGGACGATGAGGGCCCAGATGATCGAGCCGTAGGCATTGTCGGTCCACCAGACGTTGAGCGACATGACTTCGAAGGCGCGGAGCACGAGCAGCACCATCCCGATGCCGACCATTGCCAGCATCAGCTTCTGGAGCTTGCGCAGCTCCTTCTTCTCGGCCGCGCGCTTGAGCAGGGTGTTGGGGATCTCGCTGGCGACGAGCAGGATCGTGAACAAGGTACCGGCGAGCAGGCCCGGCGGCCGGTACGGCTGGGGCGCCCAGCTCTGCTCGGCGCCCATCAAATAGAAATAGGTCGCGATGGCGAGGGCGAAGGCGGAGCCCTCGATCAGGAAGAAGGAGACCACGCCCCACCAGGTGAGGCTCCGATGGCCGTAGGCCTCCGTCGGAAGATCGGCGAGGTCGCCTGAGAATTTGACCGGAAGGCTCATTCGATCACGGGCTCCGGTGCGAGGGGGCCCTTGGGCCAGAACCAGGCGGTCAGGGCGACCGCGACCGGGACGGCTCCGACGACGACGGCCCAGGGGGTGAATATCGAGGAGATGAAGGTCGCGCCGGTGGCCAGCGCGGCGATGAGGGGCCAGACCGACGGCAGCGGCGAGGGTTCGCGAAGGTCGGGCTTCGCTTCCATGACGGTGGTCAGGAGCAGCTCGCGGTCGTCCACCCTCAGGCCCGTCATGACCGGCAGGTGGTTGCGGTTGTCCCACAGCGGGCTGGAGCTGGTCACCACCGGAATATGCGCGAAATTGTAGACGGGGGGCGGCGAGCTGGTCGCCCATTCGAGGCCCGGAGCATCCCACGGATTGGCGCCGGCGACCCTGCCCCGGCGAAGCGAGACCGCGGCGTTGACCGCGAACAGCAGGACCCCCGCCGCGGTGACGAAGGCGCCGAGCGTGGAGAGGAGGTTGAGCTCGTCCCAGCCCATCCCCATCGGATAGGTGTAGACCCGCCGGGGCATGCCCATCATCCCCACGAAGTGCATCGGCGCGAAGGCGAGGTGGAAGCCGGAGAAGGTGGTCCAGAAGCTCCATTTGCCGAGGCTGTCCGACATCATCCGGCCGGTGAACTTGGGGAACCAGTAGGCGAGGGCGCCCAGAAGCGGGAAGACGGCCCCGCCGATCAGCACGTAGTGGAAATGGGCGACGACGAAATAGGTGTCGTGGAGCTGCAGGTCGAGCGGGACGCTGGCCAGCATCACTCCGGTCAGGCCGCCCAGCACGAAGGTGACGATGAAGCCGACGACCCACAGCATCGGCACCTCGAAGCGCGGCCGGCCGTCCCACATCGTCGCGATCCAGCAGAAGATCTGGATCCCCGACGGGATCGCCACCGCCATGCTCGCCGAGGTGTAGAAGGCGTAGCCGAGCCTCGGCAGGCCGGTCGCGAACATGTGGTGGACCCACAGGCCGAAGGCGAGGAAGCCGATCGCCACCACGGCGAGGACGATGGCGGGATAGCCGAAGACCGGCCGGCGGCTGAAGGTCGCGACGATCTCGGAGACGAAGCCCGCCCCTGGCAGGAAGATGATGTAGACCTCGGGATGGCCGAAGAACCAGAAGAGGTGCTGCCAGAGCAGGGGATCGCCATTCTCGAACGGATTGTAGAAATGGGTCCCGACCAGCCGGTCCGAGATCAGGAAGCTGGAGGCCAGGGTCACGCTCGGCATCGAGAAGATCACCATCAGCGAGACGACCAGCGACACCCAGACGAAGACCGGCATTCGGGCCAGGGTCATTCCCGGTGCCCGCTGCTTGAGGATGGTGGCGACGACCTCGACCGAGACGGCGAGCGCCGCGATCTCGGTGAAGGTGACCATCTGCGCCCAGATGTCGGTCCGCTTGCCCGGCGAATATTCCGGGCCGGACAGCGGGACGTAGGCGAACCAGCCCGCGTCGGGCCCGATATTGAGGAGGAACGCCACCCAGAGCAGCAGGCCGCCCGACAGATAGACCCAGTAGCTGAAGGCGTTGAGGCGCGGGAAGGCGATGTTGCGGGTGCCGATCATCAAAGGCACCAGATAGACCGCCATCGCCTCCATCACCGGAACGGCGAAGAGGAACATCATCGTCGTGCCGTGCATGGTGAAGATCTGGTCGTAGCGGTCGGGGCTGATCAGGCCGCTCTCGGGCGTCGCCAGCTGCGTCCGCATGACCAGCGCCAGGATTCCGCCGAGGACGAGGAAGATGAGGGCGGTGACGATGTAGCGCCGGCCGATCTCCTTGTGATCGGTGGTCGAGAGCCAGCCCCACAGGCCGGGCGGCCGCCCCCAGGTCTTCTCCAGCCGGGCGTGAAGCGCCACGCCCTGGAGCATCTCGCCGTCCCGCGGCAGGTCCTTGCCGGTCAGAACCGTCACTTCAAAGACTCCAGATAGGCGACGACGGCGTGGAGCTCGTCCGGCTCGAGGCCGATATAGGGCATGTTGTTGCCCGGCTTGGGCCCCTGCGGATCGGCAACCCAGGCGTAGAGGTGGCCCCGGGTCATCGGCAGGGTGCCCGCGCCGATCGACCTGCGGCTGGCCAGGTGGGTAAGGTCGGGCGCGACCTGGCCCGCGGCCGGGGTGCCGGCGATCATGTGGCAGGCGCTGCATTCGCGCTTCATGAAATAATCGAAGCCCGCCTGCTGCAGGGGCGTTGCCGGCGGCTTCGCGGGGGCCACGCTGAGCGCCAGCCAGCGCGCGAAATCGGCCCGGGACTCGACGGTGACGTCGAGCGCCATATGGGCGTGCTGGAGACCGCAGAACTCGGCGCACTGGCCGCGATATCGGCCGGCTTTCTCGGGAATCAGGACGATGTCGTTCTTGCGGCCCGGGATCAGGTCCTGCTTGCCGCCGAGGCTCGGAATCCAGAAGCTGTGGATGACGTCGTTCGACTTCAGGGTGATGAAGACGGGCACTCCGGCGGGCAGATGGAGCTCGTTGGCGGTGCGGATATTCCGGGTCGGATCGGGGAAATGGTATCGAACGTCCCACCACCATTGGTTGGCGACGATCTCGACGCTCAGCGCCGGCTTCCGGGCCGGCACCGGATGGTCCATGGCGCGATCGGTGAAATAGCTGGCGAGGGTGAGGCCGGTGAGGCCGAGGGTCACGGCGCCGATCCAGACGATGAGACCGGTACGGAGCAAAGGCTCCCGGCTCGCTCCGTCTTGGTCGGGCATCCCGTCCTGCCCCTTGCCGCGCCGGCGGAACCAGGCGGCGGCGAGGAAGACCATGACCGCGGCGAAGAAGATTGCCGCGACGATGGAGAAGATCGTCAGCAGATCGGCGATCGAAGCGGCGTCGCGCCCGGCGCGTCCTGTGATCGACTGGATGCCGTCGGTCTTGCAGGCGGCGAGGGCGGCCAGCGGGATCAGGAGGGGAGGCGCCCTGCGTGCCATCAATCCTGCTCCGCCGATGGCAGGGTCTCATTGCTCTCCGGGCGCTGCGGCCGGCGTTCCTGGAGGGTCGACGGTTCGGAATTGCTGATATCGTCGCTTCGTCCCGACAAGGCGTCCTGCCGAGGTTGCGCGGAGAGCGAGCGGACGTAGGCGGCGAGCTGCCAGGCGCCTTGCTCCGTGATCTTGCCTTCGAACGACGGCATCCCGTTGGGCCGGCCCTTGAGGATGGTCTGGACGATGTCCTCCATCCGGCCGCCGTAGCGCCACTCGTCGTCCATCAGCGGCGGCCCCATCCCGCCGCCGCCCGCCAGCGAGTGGCAGCCGCTGCAGTTCATCCAGCTGTAGTAACGCTGGCCCTGGGCGAGGTGGAAACTGTTGTTCTCATAGTCCGCGGCGCGCGGGTCGGTGCGGAGCGATCCCGTCTCCGATTTGGGTTGGCCCGAAAGCCCACGCTCCTCCCGGTCGCAGGCGGTGAGGCCTGCCACCGTCATTGCGAGGAGGGAAGCGACGAAGCAATCCAGGCTGCGGCGACGCCGCACGGGATTGCTTCGCTTCGCCCGCAACGACGAAGCAGGTCGGGAGGGGGCGGTGCTATTGCGGGAGCGCGAAGACATAGAGCTTCCCTCCCGCCTTGGTCTTGCCCGGAAGGTCGCGCACAGCGTTGACCATGCCGAGCGCCGCGGTCGGATCGCGCGGATCGAGCTGCGCCGAAACGATCGCTCCGGCCCAGCCGCCGACGCCGGAGAGGATCGCGACATATTGCCGACCGTCCGGGCCGCGATAGCTGATCGGCTGGCCGATGATCCCGCTTTCCAGCCTGACCTGCCAGAGCAGCTTGCCGCTGCGGCCGTCCAAAGCTTTGAACCAGCCGTCCATCGTCCCGTAGAAGACGAGGTCTCCCGCCGTCGCCAGGGCTCCCGACCAGAGCGGCAAATCCTCCCTGATCTCCCACGCCGCCCGGCGGCGGACCGGATCCCAGGCCGTGAAGACCCCGCGGTTGCCGCCGGGTCCCGCATACATCTTCACCTCGGCGCCGAGATAGGGCGTGCCCGAAATGTAGTTCGCCTCGAGGACGCCCATGTCCATGCACAGGTTGAGGTGCGGCACGTAGAGCAGGCCGGTGCGGGGGCTGAAGGCGGCCGGGTTCCAGTCCTTGGCGCCGGGCGCCGCGGGGCAGATGTTGCGGGTTACCCGCCCTTCCTTCGGCGTTTTCTCCGCCACCGGGATCAGCCGCCCGCTCTTGAGGTCGACCCCCTTGGCGCTGTTGATAAAGCCGTAGGCGTCGGCGGACAGGACCTGCCCCGTGCCGCGGTCGATGACGTACATATAGCCGTTGCGGCCGGGACGGACGAGAACCCGCCTCATCCTCCCGCCGACCGGCATGTCGAGAAGGATGCTCTCGTTGATGTCGTCATGGTCGAAATGGTCGTGCGGCGAGGACTGGTAGAACCAGCGCGCCTGTCCCGTCGCGGCGTCGCGGGCGAAGATTCCCGACGTCCACTTATTGTCGCCGGGCCGCTGGTGGGGGTTCCAGGGGCCGGCATTGCCGGTGCCGTGGAAGATCGTCTTCGTCGCCGGGTCGTAGCTGATCCAGCCCCAGACGGTGCCGCCGCCGATCTTCCACGCTTCCGGCGGCCAGCTCTTGACTCCGAGATCCTGCCCCTGGTCCATCGGGTAGAAAGGCTTGAAGCCGGGCCCGATCAGCACGTCGGCGTCGGGTCCCGTGCTGAAGGCCTTCCAGGCGAGCTTGCCGCTGCCCGCGTCGAGCGCCGCGATCCAGCCGCGCACGCCGAACTCGCCGCCGGCATTGCCGACGAGCACCTTTCCCTCCGCGACCAGCGGAGCCATGGTGATCGTCTCGCCTTTGTTGATGTCGCCGAGGATCGCGCGCCAGACCTGGCGGCCGCTTTTGGCGTCGATCGCGAAGACCTGGCCGTCGAGGCTGTTGAAATAGATCCGGCCGTTCGAGTGGAAGGCACCGCGGTTGACGACATCGCAGCAGGCGACGCCCTGTGCGGCGGGGAGGAGCTTGGGCTTGAACACCCACACCGGCCGCCCGCCTTTGGCCAGGTCGAGCGCCCACACCTGGTTGGGATAGGGCGTGACGATGTACATCATCGAGCCGACGACGAGCGGGGCCGCCTCGTGCCCGCGGCGGTTCTTGGTGTCGAAGGCGAAAGCGAGCTTGAGCCTGGCGACGTTGCCGCGGTTGATCTGGTCCAGGCCGCTGTAGCGGGTGCTCGCATAATCCTTGGCGGGCATGGTCCACTGGCCGTCCTCGGCCGGAGACGCGGCGGCGGGCGGGCGCGCGGACTGGGCTTGGGCAGGGAAAGTGCCGGCGAAGGCCGAGAGGACGGAAATGGAAGCGGCGAATACGGTCCGAATCCACCTCACGGCATCAGGCCCATCGACGCGTCCCCTTTGTTTCGGGGAAGTATCGGGGCGCGGAACTCCTCGCAAGTCGTTGTATGCTAACGCAGGTTATACCGCATTGCAGCACCTCAGGGCCGCCGCCTGCCTTTTAAAAATCCTCCCCTGCATTTGCAGGGGAGGGGGACCATGCGAAGCATGGTGGAGGGGCCTTACGGAGTCCGAGGAACCCCTCCACCGCGCTTCGCGCGGTCCCGCTCCCCGAGAAATCTCGGGGAGGAATTGAGGACGGCATGCGGCGGTTCCGCCCTAGAAGGCGAAGTCGGGGTTCGCGGCCATCATCTCGGGCTCCGTGCCGGTACCGGTGATCTCGATGATGACGGAGGTCTTCGTTCCGTCGGCGCTCACCGGGAAGAAGCGGTCATAATATCTGCTTCCGTCCTGGAACTCGTCGTGCGCGCTCGAAGCGGCGTATGACCAATTGCCGTTCTCGTCGATGGTGAAGGTGCCGTAGGCCCCCTCCTGGGTCCCCGCGACGAACAGCTCCGGGCTGTCGACGTCGGAGATGGTAAGCACGCCCGAGGTCGAGATGTCCTCGGCGCTGTCGCCCTCGGTCAGTCGCACGAAATCTCTGGAAAGCACGGCCGGATCGTTGGAACCGGTGACGAGCACGTTGATGGTGGCGGTGCTGAAGCTGCCGTCGGCCAGCTGGATCGTATAGGTGAAGCTGTCCGTCGCGGTTTCTCCCTCGGCGAGATAGTCGAAGGCGTCGCCCGATTTGTAGACGACGTGGGTGCCCTGGCCGTTGGTTTGCACGATCGCGCCCGAGGCGAGGGTCACCTGGCCGCGATTGGGGTTGGTCGGATCGTTCTGGTCCACCGAATAGATCGTTCCAACCGGCGAGCCGCGATCGTTGGCGAGCGCGTCGATTATGACGAAACTGTTTTCGCCGACCGTGGCGCTGTCGTCCTGCGCATGGCCTTTGAACTGGATCTTATCCTTGGGCATGACTACCTCCTCGGGCCGCGGACGGGGGGAGGTAGGGGCTGCTCGGCCTCGACCTGACGTCCCGGCACGGCTTCGTCAGAACAGGATTACGCTTTCAGGTCAATCGCCTGGGTCTGCGCGTGAGTCCCGTTCTGAAGCTTTCGCGAAGCGAGCTCTCGACGGATGCCCCGGCCTCCGTCATGTTGCGGCCATGACCACCGGGGGGCTGGAGAGCGTCGGCGGAGTCGTGACGGGCGGGCTTGCCGCGCGCGCCGTCGAGCCCGGCGCGGGAGAGGGGGAGGGGAAGGGTGAAGGCCACGGCGCGTGCCTCAATTGCGGCACGGCGCTGGCCGGCCCCCATTGCCACCAATGCGGGCAGGCGGCCCATGTCCACCGGACGCTCACCGCTTTCTGGCACGACCTCGCCCACTCCGTCCTTCACTTCGACGGCAAATTGTGGCGGACCTTGCCGTTGCTCGCCTTGCGGCCGGGCGAGCTGACCCGCCGCTACGTCGCCGGGCAGCGCGCCAGCTTCGTCTCGCCGATGGCGCTGTTCCTGTTCTCGGTCTTCCTGATGTTCGCCGTCTTCTCGACGATCGGCGGACCGGTCGGCGGGAGCGGCGACACGCAGCAGAGCCGGAAGGCCGAGGCCGACTTCGCCCGCGAGAGTGGAGCGCTCGAGCGTCAAATCGCCGCCCTCGAACGTCGGCGCGCTGCGCTGGCGGCGGGTCGGCTGTCGACGGACCTGGTTGACGCCCGCCTTCGCACCCTTCGCCACGAGCTTCAGGGGCTCCAGGCGGTGCGGTCGGTCGTGATCGTCCCCTCGAGCGCGCCGGGCGCGCCGAAGAAGACCGTCGATCTCAGCGGCTCCGGCCTTATGACGCCCTGGCCATGGCTCAACCACGGCATCGAAAAGGCGCGGCAGAATCCGTCGCTGCTCCTTTATAAGCTCCAGACCAACGCCTATAAATTCTCCTGGGCCCTGATCCCGATCTCGGTGCCCTTCCTGTGGCTGCTCTTCCTTCACCGGCGCCGCTACCGGGCCTACAGGGCTTACGACCACACCGTCTTCATCACCTATTCGATCGCGTTCATGAGCCTGGGCGTCATCGCCCTGAGCGCCCTGCGCCTGCTCGGCGCGCCGGACGTGATCGCCGGCTTCGCGATTCTCTTCGTTCCGCCGATCCACATGTATCGGCAGCTGCGCGGCGCCTACGATCTGTTGCGATGGAGCGCGCTGTGGCGGACCTTCGTCCTGATCGTCTTCGCCTTCATCGCCGCGATGCTCTTCTTCACCGGTCTGCTGGCGCTCGGCGTGCTTGGCTGATCTCTCCGGTCAGGCCGGGCGGATCAGGGTATAGGCGGGGGGCGCGAGGGCGGCGCGGATCGAGGGGGGGCCGTCCCCACCCTCG
>DASVPM010000091.1:0-19472 GCA_036382815.1 Allosphingosinicella sp. | reverse complement strand
ACGGGAAGGGCCGGGGCTCGGCTCCCTCATATGAAAAGGCGGCCCCGCAGGACCGCCCTTTCCGTTACGCGCCGCCCTGCAGCTCGGACTGCGACACTTCCCGGTCGACCGGCCGGCGCTCGACGCTGACATGCTCCTCGCGGAGATTCACCTGCTCGCTCACCGGAGTCTCGGTGACGTAGGAACGGACCCGGGCGCCGCCCCGCTCGACCTCGCGCTTGCCGACGCGCAGCTCTTCCTCGACGATCGGAATGCGCTCCTCGGCCGAGCCGAGTCTGAACCCGAGACGTGCTGCCGCGTTCGCACTTTCGTGCACCTCATCGAAATCCTTCTCCCGCTGACGGACAATGAAGGGAAGCCGTTCGGGGCCGAGCTTCATTCGGCGGTTCGGGACGAGCTGGTCGAGCATTTCGGCGGAGTCACGGCCTTCACCCGGAGCCCCGCCGAGGGGTTGTGGAAGCAGGGCGGCGGCGCGCCGGACCGCGACGAGATCGTCATCCTCGAAGTGATGGCGGACTGGCTCGACCGCGGCTGGTGGCGAAGCTATCGCACCGGGCTGGAGCGCCGCTTCCGCCAGGACGCGATCGTCGTCCGGGCCCGCGAGGTCGAATTGCTCTAGGGGGCTTCGAGCCCCTAAAGGGCCGGAATTGCTGAGCATGAGGAAAGACATGGGTTCCAGCCCGACCGGAGGGTCCCCGGCGCGACGAAAGGTGCTGCTGCTCGGCTCCTATGCCCCGTCGCTGATCAATTTCCGCGGGCCGCTGATCGCGGCGATGGCGCAGCGCGGGCACGACGTGTTCGCCGCCGCGCCCGACATCGACCCCGATACCGCCGCGAAGCTGGTGTCGATCGGCGCCACTCCGGTCCCCGTCGTGCTCGGCCGGACCAGCCTCAACCCGGTCGCGACCTGGCGAAGCGGCCGGCAGCTGCGCGAGGTGGTGAAGCGGATCGCGCCCGACGTGATGATCGCCTACACCATCAAGCCGATCGTGCTCGGCGCGGTCGCGGCGCGGGCGGCCCGGGTCCCCTGCTTCGCGGCGATGATCACCGGCATGGGCTACGCTTTCCTCGGCGGGCTCAATCCGAAGCGCGTCGCCATCCGGCTCGTCGCGATGCTCATGTACCGGCGCGCGCTCGCGGCTTCCCGGCTCGTCATTTTCCAGAACGAGGACGACCGGCGCGACTTCGCCCGGATGCGGCTTTTGCCGGCCTCGACGCCGAGCCTCGTCGTCAACGGATCGGGCGTCGATCTCGATCATTTCACGCCCGAGCCGGTGCCGGCCGAGACCGGCTTCCTGATGATTGCGCGCTTCCTGCGCGACAAAGGGGTCCGGGAATTTGGCGCCGCGGCGGCGCGGCTCAAGGCCGAGTTCCCGCAAGTCGGGATCGCGCTTGCCGGATGGCTCGACGAAGGCCCCGATTCGATCGGCCAGGCGGAGCTCGACTCGATGGTGGCGGGCGGAGTCGAAAATCTCGGCCAGCTTGCCGACGTCCGGCCGGCCATCGCGCGGTCCAGCGTCTATGTCCTGCCTTCCTACCGCGAAGGCACGCCCCGCACCGTGCTGGAGGCGATGGCGCTGGGCCGGGCGGTGATCACGACCGACGCACCCGGTTGCCGGGCCACCGTCGAAGACGGCGAGAACGGCTTGCTGGTGCCGGTGGCGGATTCGGACGCGCTCTATGCGGCGATGCGCCGGTTCGTGGTGGAGCCGGATCTGGCGCGGAGGATGGGCGAGGCCTCGCTTCGCCTCGTCCGGGAGAAATTCGACGTCCACCAGGTCAATGCGGCGATCCTGGAGGCGACGGGGCTTTGACGGCTAGACCAGGGGCAGCTCCAGCTCGAGCGGTCTCGGGGTCCGCCGCTCCTCCTCGCCGAGGCTGGAAAGCCCGAGGCCGAGGAGCCGGATGCTCTTCACCGGCGGGAAGATCCCGCGCAGCAGCTGCGCGCCAATCGCCAGGAACTCCGCTTCGCCGCTGACCGGCCGGTCGAGGGACCGGGCCCGGGTGATGATCTGGAAATCGCCGTATTTGACCTTGAGGTTGACGGTCCGGCCCGACAGATCCTTGGACTGGATGCGCTTCCAGACGTGGCGGCCGATCCGCTCGATCTCGGCGAGCAACGCCTCTTCGTCCGACAGATCTGCGAGGAACGTGTCTTCGGCGCTCACCGACTTGTAGGGCCGGTCGGCCCTGACCTGGCGGTGGCAGATGCCGCGGGCGAGATCGTGATAATACCGGGCGCTGGAGCCGAAATGGGCGGCGAGGAAATCGAGGCTTCGCGCCTTGAGGTCAGCGCCGGTCTCGATGCCGAGCCGGGCCATCTTCTCGGCGGTCTTCGGCCCCACTCCGTGGAAGCGCTTGACCGGAAGACCCTCGACGAAGGCCGGGCCCCGCGCGGGCGGCACGACGCACAGGCCGTCGGGCTTGTTCTGGTCGGACGCGAGCTTGGCGATGAACTTGTTGTAGCTCACTCCCGCCGAGGCGGTGAGGCCGGTCTCCGCCTTGATGCGTCCGCGGATCTCCCGGGCGATCTCGGTGGCGACTCCGATCCCCTTCAGATCCTCGGTGACGTCGAGATAGGCCTCGTCGAGCGAGAGCGGTTCGACGTGGGGCGTGTAGTCGAGGAAGATGGCCCGGATCTGCTGGGAGACGGCGCGATAGGCGTCGAAGCGCGGCTTGACGAAGATGAGGTCGGGGCAGCGCCGACGGGCGGTGACGGCGGGCATCGCGGAGCGGATACCGAATACGCGCGCCTCGTAGCTCGCCGCCGCGACGACTCCGCGGACTCCGCCGCCGACGGCGAGCGGCTTGCCCCTCAGCTCCGGATTGTCGCGCTGCTCGACCGACGCGTAGAAGGCATCCATGTCGACATGGATGATCTTCCGGATCGTCCCTTCGGTCGGCGTGTCGTTCACGGCATGTTCCTAGCGCGGATGGCGCGCCGGGAAAAGGGGTAAGCGGATATTTATGCGGGGGGCGGGGGCGATCATCGTCATCCCGGCGAAAGCCGGGACCTCAGGCCGGAAGAGGCTTCTGCTCGTCTCGACGAGACCCCGGCCTTCGCCGGGGTGACGAGGCGGCTTCGCGGCCTCGTCAGAACCTCAGGCTCATCCCCACGGCCGCGACCCGGGTGCCCGAGCTTCCCAGCATCTCGCGCGCCGGATCCATCCGCCGGCGCAGCTGCTCCTTCTCTGTCGTTCCGACGACGGAAAAGAGGCCGACCCCGACGGCCACGTTCTCCGCGACGGGCAGGCTCCGGAACAGACGCGGCTCCGTCGGGTCGTCCGCGGGCACGATTTCGGTCGAATCGAGCGCGACATTCTGTGGAACGAGGGTCCCGGGCCGGCTCTGCGCCGGAACGGCCCCGAAGCTTTTCGCCTCGCCGCCCTCCACCGAGCGATCCAGCGCCGCGGCAGGCGGCGCGAGGATCAGCATCATCCCCGTTACGGCGAGCCCGGCATATCCTCTCATCGCGGGCTCCATTGTCGTCGTTGCCCTCTATAGCGCGCGAATATGCCGGGTGGTTCCGGACCTGTCACTACCTCTGATTCCTCCCCCGCCTTCGCGGGGGAGGGGGACCGCGCGAAGCGCGGTGGAGGGGTTCTGCCGAGCTCATAAGAACCCCTCCACCAGGCTTCGCCTGGTCCCCCTCCCTGAGAAATCTCGGGGAGGATTCAAATCAAAACGTATAAGCCAGCCCCAGAGTCGCGAAATACTGGTCGCGGTCGCCGGCGACCCGGACGATCGGGCTCCGCGCGATGTCGCCCAGCAGGCGCGAATAGCCCACTCCGCCGAACAGCGAGAGCTTCGGGTTCCTGAGGTCGCCGGTCAGCGCCTGGCCGATAAGCAAGGTGGTCCGCCAGCTCTTCCAGCCCCCGTCGGCATTGTAGGTGGCGAGGCCGCTCGCCGCCGCTCCCGCCGCGCCGATCGAATAATAGGTCCGGGCATAGCGGTCGCTGACATGCTCGGCCTGCACGCTGAAGCTGACCAGCGTCTTCGTGCTGAGCGGCGAGGAATATTCGATCGCCGGGGTCAGGATGGTGCCGTCGTGGGTGTCGGTGACGTCCTTCTGCCAGGCCAGGCGCGCGCCGAGGCTGTCATATTCGTGGAGGACGCCGTTCTTCCTGAGTCCGGCCCAGGCTCCGAGCTCGATGGCGGTGTCGATCTCGCCGAGCGCCCGGACACGGGCGTCCCTGATCCGGTTGGTGCGGTCGAGGCGGACATTGGCGAGCGGGCCGAAATCGAACGAGACCGGCGCGTCGGGCTTGTCCGGGACGAGATCGACGTAGAGCGCGGTGCCGCGGGTCGCGAAGCCGAACCCGGCCACCTTGCCGAAGGCGATTCCGACCGGCGTCAGGATATAATCGTCGGAGCCCTCATAGGAAGGAATGTAGGCGCCGCCGACGCCGATCGTCAGGCTGTTGGGATCGTCGGGCCGCTTCTGCTCGTCCCCGTCCTGGGCACTGGCGGGAACGGCCGCCAGAAGTGGGAGCGTCATCAGAGCGATCCGCCAGTTCGTCTTCGCGGCCATTCATTTCCCTCCTATTGTCCGCAATGCCGCTTGTGTAGCTCAACGATTGCGCCAGCGTTACGAAAAAAACGTGTCGTTTTGGGCCTTTCGCGACTCATCGGTCACGCGGGCATGGCCTCGCGGGCGCTCGGGCGGTAAGCAGGCCCGGATGCGCAGGGGCAAAAATTGCGGGCTGCTGATCGCCGGCGGAGGAGTCGCGGGGTGCTTCGCCGCGCTCGCCATGGCGCGGCTTCGGCCCGAGACGGCGATGGTCCTGGTCGGCGAGGAGGTGCGCTTCGGCGGCGGCAGCGGAATGCTCGTGCTCGAGGCCGGCGTCTCGGCGGAGGAACTCGACCTGCTCGCCCCGGTCGCGGTCAGAAGCTGGGACTCCTGCTACGTCGCCCTCCCTTCGCGAAGCCGCAAGCTCAAGCTGGCAAGCCGCCTCGTCACCACCGAGGCGATCCACAAGGCGGTCGCCGATGCACTGCCGGACCGCTGCGCCCGCTCGGCCAAGGTGGTCGCGATTCGCGACGACAGCCTGCTTCTGCCGGGGGGTGAAACCATCGCCGGCACCGGCGCGGTCGACGCTCGCGGCTGGGCGCAGCAGACGACGCTGGAGATTGCCTGGCGGCACCGCACCGCGCGCACCTGCCGCTTCGCCGACCCGCACCGCGTCGATCTTCCGGTGCTGGCGGACATGACCCTGGAGACCGGCGGCTGCGGCCATTTCACCTGCATCCCGATCGACGCTCACACTTTGAGGATCGAACGCATCGACTATTCGCGGAGCCCGGAAGGGGGAGCGGACGGAGTCGACCGGATCGAGGAATATGTCGCCCGCCGGCGCTGGCATGACGGCGAGCCGCGAAAGGCGGAATCCTCGTCTCGCCCGATCCCGCTCGGCGGCGACCTGGCGGCGTTCTGGCGAATCGGCGGCGCCCGGGTCGCGAAGCTCGGGGCGCGCGGCGGTTTCTCGCATCCCTTCACCGGCTCGGCGCTTCCCGACGCTCTGCGCACCGGGCTCGCCCTCGCCCGGCAGAAGGACCTGTCGGGCGGTGCGCTTCACGACCTGTTCGAAGCGGAAGCGGCCGCCTTGTGGAAACGCCGCGAATTCCACCGCGGCGTGAACCGGCTGCTGCTCGACAGGGGCGCCCCGGCGCTCGCTTCGCTCTACGATCTCGACGCCCCCGTGCTCGAACGCTTCTTCGCCGAGGATCTCGGGCTGTTCGACCGCCGCAAGGTCCTGGCGGCGGTGGGGGCGTAATACTCCGTCGCCCCAGCGAAGGCCGGGACCCCGGCGGGTGAAAACCGCCAAGTTCTTCACCCCATGGGGCCCCGGCCTTCGCCGGGGCGACGGTTGAACGGCTTCCAATCCCCAATTCCCTGTGCTTTAGGGCGCCGCCATGAACGTCCATGAATATCAGGCCAAGGAACTGCTCGCGAAGCAGGGCATCCCCGTTCCCGCCGGCTACGCCGCGCTTTCGGTAAACGAAGCGGTCGAGGCCGCCGGGAAGCTCCCCGGCCCCCTCTGGATCGTCAAGGCGCAGATCCACGCGGGCGGCCGCGGCAAGGGCAAGTTC
Organism: Allosphingosinicella sp.; assembly: GCA_036382815.1. Taxonomy (GTDB): domain Bacteria; phylum Pseudomonadota; class Alphaproteobacteria; order Sphingomonadales; family Sphingomonadaceae; genus Allosphingosinicella. Next base: position 13,382 of record DASVPM010000091.1, on the reverse strand, counting down.
AAGGAGCTCGGACCCGAGGCCAAGGGCGGCGTCCGGCTGGCGAGGTCGGTCGACGAAGTGCGCTCGAACGCCGAGGAGATGCTCGGCAAGACCCTGGTCACCATCCAGACCGGCGCCGAGGGCAAGCAGGTCAACCGCCTCTACGTCACCGACGGGGTCGACATCGCCAAGGAATATTATCTCGCCCTGCTCGTCGACCGCGGCAGCGGACGCGTCGCCATGGTCGCCTCGACCGAGGGCGGGATGGACATCGAGGCGGTGGCGCACGACACGCCGGAGAAAATCACGACGATCACCATCGATCCGGGACAGGGTTTCATGCCCCACCATGGCCGCGCGCTCGCCTTTGCGCTCGGGCTCGAGGGCGACCAGAACAAGCAGGGGCAGAAGCTCGCCCGGCAGCTCTACGACGCCTTCCTCGCGCTCGACTGCGCGATGCTCGAGATCAACCCGCTGGTCGCCACCGACGACGGCAGGATGCTCGTCCTCGACGCCAAGATGAGCTTCGATTCCAACGCCGAGTTCCGCCATTCCGAATATGAGGCGCTCCGCGACGAGACCGAGGAAGACCCGATGGAGGTCGAGGCGTCGAAGTTCGACCTCGCCTACATCAAGCTCGACGGCAATATCGGCTGCATGGTGAACGGCGCCGGCCTCGCCATGGCGACGATGGACATCATCAAGCTGAACGGCGCCGAGCCCGCCAATTTCTGCGACGTCGGCGGCGGCGCCAACAAGGAGAAGGTGACGGCGGCGTTCAAGATCATCCTCTCCGATCCGGCGGTAAAGGGCATCCTCGTCAACATCTTCGGCGGAATCATGCGCTGCGACATCATCGCCGAGGGGATCATCGCGGCGGCGAAGGAAGTGGATCTGAAGGTGCCCCTGGTGGTCCGGCTCGAGGGAACGAACGTCGAGGAAGGGAAGGCCATATTGGCCGATTCCGGCCTCGCCATCGTCCCCGCCAACGATCTCGGCGACGCCGCGCGCAAGATCGTCGCGGCGGTGAAGGAGGCGGCTTAGTTCCCCGGCGAAGGCCGGAGCCCAGCGGGATCTCGCCAACGCCGGAAATTGCAAATCTGGGTCCCGGCCTTCGCCGGGAAACTTGGAGGTAGAAGATGAAACTTCTCGTGCCCGTGAAACGGGTGATCGACTACAACGTCAAGCCGCGGGTCAAGGCGGACGGGACGGGGGTCGACCTCGCAAACGTCAAGATGAGCATGAACCCGTTCGACGAGATCGCGGTCGAGGAAGCCATCCGCCTCAAGGAGAAGGGCGTCGCGACCGAGATCGTCGCCGTCTCGATCGGGCCGGCCAAGGCCCAGGAGACGCTTCGGACCGCGCTCGCCATGGGCGCTGACCGGGCGATCCTGGTGACGACCGACGACGAGGTCGAGCCGCTCGCCGTCGCCAAGATCCTGGCGAAGATCGCCGCCGAGGAGCAGCCCGGAATGGTGATCCTCGGCAAGCAGGCGATCGACGACGATTCGAACCAGACCGGCCAGATGCTCGCCGCCTTGCTCGGCTGGGCCCAAGGCACCTTCGCCTCCAAGGTCGAGGCCGACGGCGACAGCGTCAACGTCACCCGCGAGGTCGACGGCGGGCTCGAGACGCTCCGGCTGAAGCTTCCGGCGATCGTCACCACCGACCTCCGGCTCAACGAGCCGCGCTACGCCTCCTTGCCCAATATCATGAAGGCCAAGTCGAAGCCGCTCGCCCAGAAGACTCCCGCCGATTACGGGGTCGACACGTGTCCGCGGCTGACCACGCTCGGCGTTCGCGAGCCTTCCAGGCGCGAGGCGGGAATCAAGGTGCAATCGGTGGACGAGCTGATCGACCGCCTCCGGACCGTGGGAGTGATTTGATGAAGACGCTCGTTCTCGTCGAGCATGAAGGCGGCCAGCTTAAGGACGCCACACTTTCCGCGGTGACCGCCGCCTCGAAGCTGGGCGAGGTGCATCTGCTTGTTGCCGGCGAAGGGGTCGCAGCGGTCGCCGAGGCCGCCGCGAAGATCGCCGGCGTGGGCAAGGTCCATGTCGCCGACGGCCCCGCCTTCGCGCACCAGCTGGCGGAGAATGTCGCGCCGCTCGCGGCCGGGCTGATGCAGGGCCACGACGCCTTCGTCGCCGCTTCGACGACGACCGGCAAGAACGTCGCGCCGCGGGTCGCCGCCCTGCTCGACGTGATGCAGATTTCGGACGTCATCGCCGTCGAGGGCGAGGACACGTTCCAGCGGCCTATCTATGCGGGCAACGCCATCGCCACCGTGAAGTCGGCCGACTCCAAGAAGGTGCTGACGGTGCGCGGCACCGCGTTCGAGAAAGCGGCGGCCGAGGGCGGGAGCGGACAGATCGAGGCGGTGTCGGGAGGCGGGGAATCCGGCCTCTCGAGCTTCGTCGGCGCCGAGATCGCGGCCTCGGAGCGGCCCGAGCTGACCAGCGCCAAGATCATCGTCTCCGGCGGCCGCGCGCTCGGCTCCTCCGAGCAGTTCCACCAATATATCGACCCCCTCGCCGACAAGCTCGGCGCCGCCGTCGGCGCCAGCCGCGCCGCGGTCGACGCGGGCTATGCGCCCAACGACTATCAGGTCGGCCAGACCGGCAAGATCGTCGCTCCCGAAGTCTATATCGCGGTCGGCATTTCGGGCGCGATCCAGCATCTCGCCGGGATGAAGGACAGCAAGCTGATCGTCGCCATCAACAAGGACGAGGACGCGCCGATCTTCCAGGTCGCCGATTTCGGCCTGGTCGGCGACCTGTTCAAGCTGGTGCCGGAGCTCACCGAGAAGCTTTAAGAGGCATTCTAATGAATTAGCCCTTAGATCGGCGTATGGCCTCTTCCCGCAGATCGCTAAGGCGGCGCCAATGTGTTTCGCCTGGCATCATCGCCTCCCAATAAATCCAGCCATTGAGGCTCGGCGTGCTTCCGTCCCGCGTTCTTGCGAGGGCGCTCGCCGCGGCGGAGAGCGTTGAAAACTCCCGGCCGTCGACCACCAGCTTCCCATCCAGAAACTCGCCCTCGTAGATCTGCCGACCGCGCTGATATTTCATCCGAGCTTTAGCTCCATGGGGAATCTCCACGAGTCCTTCGCGCCAAGTCCGGTGCTCGCTATTGTTCCTCCTCCGCGCTCCTGACCGGTCGCCCACGGCAGGGAGGCCGAGCAACCTTCGCAAGGCGTCATTGGGCGATTCATCGAAACCGTGGCGCTCATTTTCGATTTTTCTGTGGATGTCGAAATCGATCTCAATCGTTCGCATATTTACTCCTCTACTCCTGTATAGTAGTTTAAGGAGTTGCGCACAAGGCGTCCGTTTGCATTACAATGTCATGCATGGCAAGCAACGCTCTCATCCAGACCCGCATCAACGAGACTGTTAAGCAAGAAGCGGCCGCAGTCCTTGCGACCATGGGTCTGACGGTATCCGATGCGGTGCGATTGATGCTGATGCGGGTAGCCCACGACAAGGCGCTTCCGTTCGAGCCGTTGAAGCCGAATGCGGATACGGTCAAAGCGATGCAGGAAGCCCGGCGTGGGAAGCTCAAGCGGTTCGACAGCGTAGAGGCCCTGATGGCCGACCTTGATGCGGGCGATTGAACGGACCGGCAGGTTCAAGCGCGATTGGAAACGCGAGATCAAGGGTCAGCATCGCAAGACGCTCGCTTCGGATTTTGCGGATCTGGTCCGGGCGCTCGCTGACGATGAGCCCCTCGATGCCAAGCATCGTGATCACGCGCTCACCGGCGATTGGAAGGATCATCGCGATTGCCACGTGAAGCCGGACCTCGTGCTGATCTACCGGAAACCGGATGACGAGACGCTGCAACTTGTGAGGCTTGGCTCGCACGCAGAATTGAGTCTCTGAAGGCCCGGTACTGGGCAGCTGCACAGTCGAGGCCCAGACTTAGCCGAGAAGCTGAGATTTCTACCCCGCCGGCGCCTGCACTTGGGCGGAGGAAACTAATTGCGCGGCTTGGCGAACAGGCCGACCAGATCCGCCTTGGCGAGCACGTGGCCTTTCATCGCGGCGAGCAGCTGCTCGCGGTTCGCTCCGGACTTCAAGGGAAGCTCGGAGTCCAGGGCGAAAGCCTGGAAATGATAATGGTGGGCGCCGCCGCCGGACGGGTGCGGGCCGAAATAGGAGGGGTTGCCGCGACCGTTGCGGCCCAGGCGGGCGCCGAGGGTGACCGAACCGTGTTCGAGCCGGGCCGCTTTCGGATCGACGTTCCAGGCCAGCCAATGGACGAACGGCCTGGCCGAGACCGCGTCCGGGTCTTCCATCATGATCGTGAGCGTCCTCGCCCCCTCCGGCAGGCCCGACCAGGCGAGCGAGGGCGAAAGGTTGTCGCCATAGTCGCTGAAGCTCAGCGGTATCTCGGCGCCCTGCGCGAAATCGCGCGCAGTCAGGGTAAAAGTGGCCGAGACCCGGGTTTCCGGCCGGTCGACGGCGAGGACGACAGGCTTGGCGGCGTCGCTCCCGTTCGAACAGGCGACGGCGAGAGAGCAGGCGAAGAGGAGCCGCAGCTTCATTGCGCCAGCGTAACCGATTCAGTCGAAGCCGCCAAGAAAGCCGGCGACGTTGGCGCCGAGCGCGTCGACGGCATAGCCGCCTTCCATGACGACCAGCGTCGGCAGGGCCAGCGAGGCGATCCGCCGCGCCACCGGGGCATAGTCCCCCGTCTTCAGATCGAACGAGCAGATCGGATCGCCGGCGAAGGTGTCGGCGCCGAACGAGCAGACGAGCAGCTCGGGACGGAAGTGCGCAACCGCCATGAGCGCCCGGTCGAGCGCGGATTCATAGTCGCGCATCCCAGTCCCGCGCGGCAGAGGCAGGTTGAGGGTCGCGCCCTCGCCCTCGGCGATACCGCGCTCGTCGGCATGGCCCCAGTAGAAGGGGTAATCGGTGCGCGGATCGGCGTGGATCGACGTGAAGAACACGTCGCTCCGCTCCAGGAAGATGTCCTGGGTGCCGTTGCCGTGATGATAGTCGACATCGAGGATGGCGATCCTGCGGCTGCCCGCCGCCCGCGCCGCTTCGGCGGCAATGGCGGCGTTGTTGAGGTAGCAATAGCCGCCCATGTAGTCGGCCCCGGCATGGTGGCCCGGCGGGCGGCAGAGGGCGAAGGCGGAGGGTTCGCCCGCCAGCACCGCCTCCAGCCCGGCGAGCGCCGTCTGCGCGGCCCAATAAGCGCTTTCCCAGGTCCCCTCCGCGATAGGAGTGGAGGCGTCCATGCTGTACTGGCCGAGCCTGGCGTCGATCCGGTCGAGGCCGAGCGGGCGGCGGCGGACGACCGGCCAGACGTAGCCCGAGGCGTCGCCGGGCCGCCCCGCCGCCTTCCAGTCGGCGAAGGCGGATGCGAGGAAGTCGAGATAGCCCCGCTGGTGAACCCGAAGGACAGGCTCCTCGCCGCGGTCCGCGACCGCGTGGGTCGCGCCGAGCGCCGCGAGCATCGAATCGACCCGTCCGTTATGCTCCGCGAACGGCATGAAGCCACCGTTGTGGAGCTCCTGCGCCGGCGCATGAAGCCGCTGCCGCTCGTCCCAGAAGACCCGCATCACTCTTCCCCGTCACCCCGGCGCAAGCCGGGGCCTCGGGGAGACCCGCCGAGACTTCTCGTCCTGGGGTCCCGGCTTTCGCCGGGATGACGGGAGCGGGTCATGGCCGCAAATCCGACGGTAAGGTCGGCTCCGACAGGATCCGCTCCATCGCCGCCCAGCGCGCCGCCTGACCGGTCCCGGCCCGCTCCACCGCGGAGCGGACCATGTCGAGCCCGAGGCCGTAATTGATCACGTAGGAGCGATATTGCTCGGTGAACCGGACGGACTGCTCCGCCCGCGCCCTGGAGACGAGGTGATATTTCCGGACCAGGTCGACGGCGCGGGCGCGGTCGAGGCGCCCCTCCAGATAGTCCCGGGCGATGGTGAAGCGGGCGCCGGCGAGGTCCTTCATCGCCTCCTGAAGGGCGCCGAAAGCGGCGGCCTCCCCGGTCGGCAGCCCCGCCAGCGGATACAGGACCTCGGTCTCGAAGCGGAGCTTTTCGGCGCCGGGGAAGGCGAGCTCGATGCCGTAATTGGCGGAGCCTTCGGCGATGAAGCTTTGGGGCGAGTAAAGCGGATAGACCGTATATTCGACCCAGCCCCGCCGCCTGGCGAGCTTCTCCTCGAGCAGCGCATTGTAGACATGGTGCCCGGGATAGCCTTCGTGGCAGCCGAGATCGACGGCCCTGCTGATCCGGGTCGGAAGATCGGTGTTCACCTGGATGAGGCTGCTCGAATCGCCCTTGTACCAATTGTAGCCGGACCAGCTCTTGCCGGTGACGAATTCGAGGGTGAAGCGCTCCTTCTCCGGAAGGCGGATATGCGCGAGCGTCCGGCGGCGGCATTCGGCGATGGCGGCGTCGAAGACGGGCTTCAGCCGCTCCCTCGGGACCGTGAAGCGCTCCTGGAACGAGTCGACCCGGTCGGCAAGCGGCCCGGTACCCGGTACCAGCCGCTCGATCCGGGCGAGGATCGGGTCGTAGGCCGAGAGCGGCTGAAGCTCCGGCCTGACCCCGAACAGCGCCTCGGCTTCGTCGGCGAAGTCGAGCTTCGTCCCCTGCATCATCGCCAGCCGGGTCGAAGCGGCCTTGAGCTGGGCGAGCAGGAAGTCGCGCCGCCGCCTTTCCAGGGGGTCGAGGCGCCCGTCGGCGAGGCTTCTCAGCCGGACGGCCAGCACTCCGGCGCGCTGGGCCAGCGCCGCCGGCGTCCCGGCATTGGTCCTGGCCTCGGCCTGCCATTCGGGCGGACCGTAATAGGCGTCGATATAGCCTTCCTCCTTCTCGCCGATGGCGAGCTGGAGCTTCACGTAATCGCGCGCGATCGAGTCGAGGCTTTCGCGGGCCGGGCCGCCGGACACGCAGGCGGCGAGCAGCAGGGCCGCGACTGGAATGAGCCATTTCATCGCCTGATATCCTCCACCCGCTCGACGTCGCCGTCGGAGTCGATCTCGTCCCGCTGCATCCTCTCCTCCTCCTCGTGACGAAGGTGGCGCGGCGCAAGCCGAAGCAGCGTGTAGCCCGCCAGCGCGGAGAGGAAAGAGCCGAGGAGGATTCCGAGCTTCGCCTCCTCGACGCGGGCCGGGTCGCCGGGGAAGGCGAGGGCGCCGATGAACAGGCTCATCGTGAAGCCGATCCCGCACAGCATCGCGATCCCGTAAACCTGAAGCCAGGTGGCGCCCCTCAGCCGGGAGGCGAGGCCGAAGCGAACGCTCAGCCACACAGCGCCGAAAATTCCAAGCTGCTTGCCCAGGAACAGCCCGGCGGCGATTCCCAGCGGCAGCGGCGCGAGCAGCCGTTCCGGGCTCAAGCCCTCGAGGGACACTCCGGCGTTGGCGAAGCCGAACAGCGGCACGATCAGGAAGGCGACCCACGGGCTGATCCCATGTTCGAGCCGGTGGAGCGGCGAGTCGGCCGAGTCCGGCGCTCCCGGAGTCCTCACGATCGGGATCGCCGAGGCGGCGAGCACCCCGGCCACCGTCGCGTGCACGCCCGACAGGAGCACGGCGTACCAGAGCAGGCCGGCGCCGGTCAGATAAGGCCAGAGCGAGCGCACCCCGCGCCTTCCGATCGCGTAGAGCGCCAGCAGGATCCCGGCGGCGGCCGCCAGCGCCACAAGGTTCAGCGAGTCCGTATAGGCCAAGGCGATGATCGCCACCGCGCCGAGATCGTCCGCGATCGCGACGGTGGTGAGGAACAGCTTCAGCGAGGTCGGCGCCCGGCTTCCGAGCAGCGCGAGGACGCCGATGGCGAACGCGATGTCGGTCGCCGCCGGGATCGCCCAGCCGCGGCTCAATCCCGGCTCGCCCGCGGCAAGCGCCAGGTAGATCAGGGCCGGCGCCGCCATCCCGACCGCCGCCGCGATGACCGGCAGCCGCCGCCGCTCCCAGGTCGAAAGCCGGCCGTCGACGAACTCGCGCTTGATCTCCAGCCCGACGAGCAGGAAAAATACCGCCATCAGGCCGTCGTTGATCCACAGATGCAAGGTCATCCCCCCAAGCTCCGGCGTCAGTACCGGACCGGTCTCGAGGTGGAGGAAATGATGGTAGGAACCGGCGAGCGGCGAGTTGGCGACGATCAGCGCCAGCGCCGCCGCGCCCATCAGCAATATCCCCCCGGCCGCCTCGCTTCCTAGGAAGCTCCGGAGCGCGGAGCGCGGGCGTGCCATCTGGTCGGCCATCGCCGCGCCTTAGCCGCCGGGCGCGGACCAAGGGAAGGCATTACGGCAGTGCGCCCGCCTAGCCGCAGCTGTGGCCGCGCCAGTAACGTCCCCACTTCGCCACCGTCCCGCTTGCGACCATTGCGCAGCTGAGGTCGCCCGCGGTGGGCGAAATGCACCAGGCGGCGGTACGGGTCCCCTTGGCCGAACCTTCGGAAAGGCAGTCGAGAGCCGGACCCTCGACGAGAAGATGCCTCGTCGAAGCGATTCCCGTCGTCCGCCCGAGCAACGCTGCCAGCGCATCGCGCGCCGCTTCGGCGCTTGCGCCGGGGCAAGGGTGCCCGGGGCTGCAGCTTCCGTCCATCTCGCGCGCGGCGATGCCCGACAGGCGCACCTTCGGTCCTTCGGCGCAATGAATCGGACCGTCGCCGTCCCAGACCTTCACCGGCGTGCAGGTGAAGCGCTCGCCTTCGGCGACAATTGCGGAGCCCGCCGCCGCCCCACCGGTCCACCCGGCCCGCCTTCCCTCGGCCGGCGCGCCGGCGGCGCGGGAATCGCAGGCACTGAGCGCCAATGCGAGCGCGATTGCCGTCAGCCACCCGACCTTATCCATCGCAGGCGCAGCCCTTGCCGAGCGCCAGGGTGGCTGCCGCGGCGATGAGCATTGCGTGCAGAATCATGTGCGCCACCCGTCGAAATCGGGATCGAAGGCGCGGTTGAGAGCGTCGGCGAGGCGGATTCCGGCCCGCTTGAGGCGAGTCTCGACGATCGGCCTGGCGCGATCGAGATAGAGGTCGTCGACCGGCAGGATGCGCTGGGCATCGCCCTCGGCGAATTCGAGCTTCGAGGCCGAATAGCGGCAGTCGCCGGACTTGCGGACGCAATAGCCGGTGCCCGGGGCGATGGTGATCTTGTAGGATTCGCCGGCCCATTGCCAGGGCGCCGAGCGAACCCAGTTCCTGCGCTGGCGTCGGGTGACCGAAGCGGACAGGGTCGCGGCCGCGAGCAGGGCGCGCACCAGCCGGTCGGTGCCGGGGCCGAAGATCCGGCGCTCGACGACGCAGCTGTCCCAGACCGAATGGAGGCTGGCCTCGTACGTGCCCGAGCATTGGCCGGGCGCCTTGATGCTGTTGCCGCCGCGGTCGTCGGCGAAGGAGATGTGGAGCGGCTGGTGGAGGTCGCCGAACCAGTGGCCGATATAGAGGATCGCCATCGCCTTCATGGGATCGCCGGCGGAAGCGGAGCGGAGGGTGGCGAGGTCGCCCTCGAGCGCGCCCAGGACACAGGGGCGCCCGCCGGGACAGCCGGGCCCGATCCGCCGCTGGCTTCGGGGATAATTGGAATAATGTTCGCTCGCCCGGGAAACCGGATTGTCCGGGAAGGTGCAGGTCTCGGTGAAGCTCGCGAAGCGGCCGTCGAGCGCGACCAGCCTGTCGACTTGCGCTCTGGCTCTCGGAGTCAGGTTCAGATAGCCGATCTCGCAAACCGCATAATGACCCCCTTGCCCCCAGGCGCGGGCCGGAACCGGAGCGACGAAGAACGGGGATGCCAGTGCGGCCGCGATCAACCAGCGCATCAGCTTGTCCCCCCAGACGGTCGCCCGGCGCTCCACGATCGGGAGGCCCTGGAGCCCTATATCTGAAGATAGGTTACGTCGTATACGATATTCAGTTATCGGATCCTGCCCGCGCCCAGAACGGGCGCGCAGCAAGAACAAGTGCGGGTTCCCGCATGCAATCGCCAAGATGTTGGGCCGGCCGGGGGCCGTGAATCACGGCAGGAAATTTGGCGTTTTCGAAAAAGGCTTGCCAAACATTCCGCGCAAATGGATGATTGCGCCGTCCACTCAGGGGGCGGGGACATGGACATGGCGGGGCCGTTGTTCAGCGGCGTGGACTTCATCATGCGCGAAGCGGCGCTGTTCGCCGCGACCGGCTTCCTGATACTGGGGCTGAGCGACTTCGCCGTCGACCTGCTTTGGCTCGCGCATCGGGCCCGGCGCCGGGGCGGGATGAGGATCGCCGCGGTCGCGGATTTCGATCCGCCGGCCCGGCCGGGACGGCTCGCCGTCTTCGTTCCCGCCTGGGACGAAGCGGCGGTGATCGGCGACATGCTTCGCGGCGCCGTCGCCGCCTGGAGCGAGGGCGACTGGCGCCTCTACCTCGGCACCTACCGCAACGATCCCGCGACGATCGCCGCCGCGGCGCCCGTCGCCGCGGCCGACCCGCGGGTCAGGATCGTGACCAGCGGGGATCCGGGCCCGACGACGAAGGCCGACTGCCTGAACCGGCTGTGGCGCGCCCTGCTCGCCGACGAGGCCGCGGAGGGGCGGCCTGCAAAGGCCATCGTCCTCCACGACGCGGAGGATGTCGTCCACCCCGCCGAGCTTCTCCTGTTCGACCGGCTGATCGAGCGCTTCGAGCTCGTCCAGCTGCCCGTGATCCCCCTCATCCACCCCAATTCGCGCTGGCTCGGCGGCCATTATGCCGACGAGTTCGCCGAATCGCACGGCAAGGAAATGGTCGTGCGCGGCGCGCTCGGCGTCGGCCTCCCCTCGGCCGGCGTCGGGTGCGCCCTGGCGCGCGAGGCGCTGGGCCGCCTCGCCGCGGAAAAAGGCGGCCTGCCGTTCGACGCCGACAGCCTCACCGAGGATTACGAGCTCGGCCTCAGGCTCGCCGAGGCGGGCGGGCGGGGAGCCTTCGTCCGGGTGGCGGACCAGGACCGCGGGATCGTCGCCACCCGCGAATATTTCCCGGGCACCCTCGCCGCGTCGGTTCGGCAAAAAGCGAGATGGATGACCGGGATCGCCCTTTCCGGCTGGGACCGGCTGGGCTGGAGCGGAGGCCCGGCCGAACGCTGGATGCGGCTTCGCGACCGGCAGTCGCTGCTCGCCGCGATCCTGCTTGGCGCCGGCTATTTCTCGCTGGCCTTGTGGCTGGCGCTGAAGGCGTGGCAGGCGGCGGGCGGTGCCGGGCCCGCCCCTTTGTCGGCGCCGCTGTCGGTCCTCGTCGCGGTCAATCTCGGCCTGCTTGGATGGCGCCTGGCCGTGCGGGCCGGCTTCACCGCCGCCGCTTATGGCTGGCCGGAGGGCCTGCGCTCGATGCCGCGCATGGCGGTGGGCAATCTGGTGACGATGCTCGCGGCCGCCTCCGCTTTGTCCCGCTACCGGGCGCTGAAGCGCGGCGGCCGCCCGCGCTGGGACAAGACCGCGCACGTCTTCCCCTCCCGCCCGGCGGCGCAATGAGACGCTCGCCGCCCCTGCGCTTCCTCGCGGTGGTGCTGGGCGGATGGGCGGCGCTGAGAGCGGTCTTCATCGCACCGCCCTGGTCGACTCCGCCCGCCGGCGCCGCCGCCGCACCGAGCGGAGCGCGAGCCCTGCCGCGGCCGGAACGGCAGGGCGCGCACGTTCCCGCCGGGCCCGACGCTTCACCGGCCCGGATCGTGCCGGCGCCGATGCCCCTGCGGCGCGGCGCGGCGCCGATCCGGCCGCGCCGTACCGCCGCCGCCTTGCTCCTCGCCCCGCCGCCCGGGAGCATCCCGCAGGCGACGCCCGGCGCGGCGTCGGTTCCCTCCGCCCGGGCCGCACACCCTTTCCTGCCCCCGAAACTCGATTCCCGAGCCGCCGGGCCCCGACGCTGGTCGCTTTCCGCCTGGGCGTTCGTCCGCGGGTGCGGCGCCCCGCCGCTCGCCGCCGCGGGCCTGCTCGGCGGCAGCCAGGCCGGTGCCCGGTTCACCTATCGGCTCAATGGCGATCCGGCGCGGCCGCTGGCTGTCTCCGTCCGGCTCTCCGGTCCGCTGCGCACCGGGTCGGGAGCGGAAGCCGCTGTGGGACTCGACTGGCAGCCGGTCGGGCGGATCCCGGTCCACCTCCTCGCCGAACGCCGGCAGGCGCTCGGCCGGGACGCCCGGTCGGCATTCGGCGTCACCGCATTCGGCGGGGTGAGCGACGCTCGGCTCGGGCGATTGCGGATCGACGCCTATGCCCAGGCCGGCCTGGTCGGGACGCGCTCCCGCGACCTGTTCGCAGACGGATCGATCCGCCTGTCGCTGCCGGTCGCCGCCGGCCTGCGCGCCGGCGCCGGCGCCTGGGCGGCCGCCCAGCCGGGGGTCTCCCGACTCGACCTCGGTCCCCAGGCCGCCTTTCGACTGCCGGTCGCCGGCCACGCGGTCACGATCTCAGCCGACTGGCGCCTGCGGATCGCCGGTAACGCCGATCCCGGCTCGGGGCCGGCGCTCACCGTCGCGACCGACTTTTGACGTGATCCCGGCTTTCGTCCGGGATGACTCGGGCCGCCCTTCCGCCCCGGCCCGCCAGCGGCTAGTCAGTGCGGCGTGGACATCTATCTTCCCATCGCCGGCCTGTCGGTCAACGCGCTGGCGATAATCCTGCTCGGCGGAGTGGTCGGACTTCTGACCGGCATGGTGGGAGTCGGCGGAGGGTTCCTGACGACGCCGATCCTCATCTTCTACGGGATCCCGCCGCCGGTCGCGGTGGCCTCCGCGACCACCCAGATCACCGGCACCAGCGTCTCGGGCGTGCTCGCGCACCGCCGCCGCAAGGGCGTCGACTACCGGATGGGCGGAGTGATCATCGCGGGCGGACTGATGGGCGCTCTCGCCGGCGGCGGGCTGTTCCGGCTGCTCCAGGACGCCGGCCAGATCGATACCGTCATCTCGCTGCTCTACGTCATCCTGCTCGGGACGATCGGGATCCTGATGGGGAAGGAATCGGCGACCGCGCTGGACATCATCAAGAAGAAAGAGGGCGGGAAGAAGCCCAAGCGCCACAACCCCCTGATCGCGGCGCTTCCGATGCGCTGGCGCTTCTACCAGTCGGGTCTCTACATCTCGCCGCTGGCGCCGCTCCTGCTCGGCTTCGGGGCGGGCATGCTGACCGTCCTGCTCGGGGTCGGCGGCGGCTTCATCGTCGTCCCGGCGATGATCTACCTGCTCGGAATGTCGGCGCAGGTGGTGGTCGGCACCTCGCTGCTCCAGATCCTGTTCGTCACTGCCGCGACCACGCTCATCCACGCCACCACAACCAAGTCGGTCGACATCGTGCTCGCCGGCCTGCTTCTTCTCGGCTCGGTCATCGGAGCCCAGTTCGGAGCCCGGCTGACCCAGAAGGTGAAGCCCGAGCTGATGCGCATGTTCCTGGCCATCATCGTCCTCGCCGTGGCGCTTCGCATGG
>DASVPM010000090.1:0-1612 GCA_036382815.1 Allosphingosinicella sp. | reverse complement strand
CCGCAACCCGGCCCGCATGTGGACCATCCTCGCCGTCGCCGCCGCCGCCCTGATGCTGGCGGCGACCGCCGCCGTCTGGTCGTTCGGGCTGCCCGAGCTGGGAGTCGACATCGCCCTGCCCGGCCGGGGCGCGACCCCGCTCAAGCTCGAATTCCAGGCCGAGAACCGTAAGCTCGCAAGCGGCAACGCCCTGCTGACGGTCACCGGCCGCATCACCAACCCCACGCAGAAGGTCCAGCGGGTCCCCCAGCTCCGGGCCGAGGTCCGCGACGCCGCCGGCAAGGCGATCTACAGCTGGTCGATCTCGCCGCCGGTTTCCGAACTCCAGCCCGGCCAGAGCGCGACTTTCAACAGCGCCGAGACCGACGTTCCGACCAACGGGGCCCAGCTGCACCTCGGCTTCCCCTCCGCGGCCTGACTCCATGCGCATCGGCCTGCTCACCGGCGGTGGCGACGTGCCGGGGCTTAACCCCTGCATCCGCTCGATCACGCTCTCCGCGGACGCGCTCGGCTGGGTCGTCACCGGTTTCCGACGCGGCTGGGAAGGGGTGCTGGCGATCGATCCGGCGGACCCGGCGAGCCTGGCCGCGAACAGCCTCGAGCTCACCCGCGAGAGCGTTCGCGGAATCGACCGGATGGGCGGCACCATCCTCCACACCTCCCGCACCGATCCGCGAACCCTCGCCGAAGGGGATCAGACGAAGCGCGTGCTCGGCACGCTCTCGAAGCTCGGGATCGACGCCATGATCACGCTCGGCGGGGACGGCACGCTTCGCTTCTCCGCGCACCTGGCGGCGCAGGGCGTACCGGTCGTCTCGATCCCCAAGACGATGGACAACGATGTCTTCGGCACGGATTATTGCATCGGCTTCTCGACCGCCGTCAGCCGCTCGGTCGAGGCGATCAACGCGCTCAGGACCACGGTCGAAAGCCACGAGCGGATCGGGGTCGTCGAATTGTTCGGCCGGCGCAGCGGCGAGACCGCCCTTCTCGCCGGCTTCCTCGCCCAGGTCGACCGGACGGTCATCGCGGAGGTGCCGGCCGATCTCGACGTGCTTCTCCCGCTGCTGGCCGAGGACAAGGACTCCAACCCCGCCGGCTATGCGATGTGCGTGGTCTCGGAGGGCGCGGCGATCAAGGGCGTCGGAGACGACGATTCCGAGCTTTCCAAGCCGGCCAGCGAGCGCGGCGAGACCGGAATCGGCCAGCAGCTCGGCCGGGCGATCAAGGCCCGGCTCGGCTGCGGCACCGTCATCCAGGAGCTCGCCTATCTGATGCGCGCCGGCGAGCCCGACGCGATGGACCGGATGGTCGGCTTCGCCTTCGGCGGCCTCGCCGTCCAGCTCCTCCAGCGCGGCGAGAAGGGCCGCATGGTGACCCTGACCGGAGGCAATTACGGCCATGTCCCGATCGACACCTTGCTTCACGGCCGCAAGACCGTCGACGTCGGCGGCCTCTACGATCCCTTGACCTATCGTGCGCGTTTGATGCGGATCGAGGGTATGCCGATGTTCCTCTACTGATTGCGTGCTAAGCTCCCCGGCGATTTGGGGGGCTTCATATGCGAAAATTTCTGCTTCTAGCGTCCGGCGCCGCGCTTGCGGCGGCCACG
>DASVPM010000089.1:0-3114 GCA_036382815.1 Allosphingosinicella sp. | reverse complement strand
CCCTCGCCGAGCTCGAGCCGCTCTCGCTGGTCGACGATGGCGAGCGGCTGGTGCTCGCCAGCGGCACGGGGCCGCCGGCCCTCGTCGCCGAAAGCGAGCTCGGGGCGTCGGCGGCGGGGGCCGGCGGACAGGGCGACTGGCTGAGGCGGAGCGGCGATTCCGTGCCGGCGGAAGCGAGCCTCGCTTATTACGACCCGGCGCGCGACTACCAGACCGGCCTCCAACGGGCGAGCCGTCCCGGCTCGGCCCTGATCAGCGACCGCAGCGCCGTCGCCGCCGCGCTCGATGCCGCCACCGCAAAGGGGATGGCGGCCGGCCGCCTGGAGAGGCTGTGGGCGGCGAGGCGCTCCGCCCGGCTCAATCTCGGATGGTCGCGCCTCGGACTGGGCGCGGGGCGCCGGGTCCGTGTCGGGGCGCGCCCCGGTCTCTGGAAGGTCCGGCGGTGGACCCTGGACCGGATGGTGCTGACGCTCGAACTGACGGGCGTGCCGGGGACCGCTCCGGCGGCGCCGGGGCAAGCCAGTCCGGGGCGCCCCGTCGGCGCGGCGGACCGGATCCACGGCCCGACGTCGCTGCTCGTGCTCGACCTGCCCGCCTTGACCGACGAGGTGCCGGCCCGGCCGCGACTGCTGGTCGCCGCCGCCGGGCCGGAGGCGGGCTGGCGCCGGGCCGAACTCGTCGCGAGCTTCGACGGCGGGGCCAGCTGGACGGCAGCCGGATCGACCGCCGCCCCGGCCGTCGTCGGCACCGCGATCGAAGTGCCGGCGGCCGCGGGTTCGGCGCTGATCGACGAGCGCAGCCGGATCGAGGTCGAGCTTCTCAACGACGCGATGTGGCTTGAGAACCGCAACGATTCCGCGCTCGCCGACGGCGCCAATCTCGCGCTGCTCGGCGAGGAGCTGGTCCAGTTCGGCCATGTCGAGCCGCTCGGCGAGCGGCGCTTCCGGCTCTCGCGGCTGCTGCGCGGCCGGCGCGGGACGGAATGGGCCGCCGGGCTGCACGCGCCCGGCGCGCGGTTCGCACTGATCGAATCCGATAGCCTCGCCGTCGTCGAAGCGCCGCTCGGCTCGCTCGGCGCGGAGGCGCGTCTGCTCGCCCAGGGCCTCGGCGACCCCGATGGGGTGCTGGCGGTCCGGACGGTGGCGGGAGAGGCGATGCGGCCGCCGGCGCCCGTTCACCTCCGGGCTCAGAGGCTGCCCGATGGCGGACTTGCCTTGAGCTGGGTCCGGCGGAGCCGCGCCGGCTGGGTGTGGCTGAGCGGAAGCGACACCGCGCTGGGCGAGGAGTCGGAGAGCTACCGGCTGAGCCTGGCCGGCGGGGGCTTCGAGAGGAGCGTCGCGCTGGCCGCTCCGGCTTTTCTCTACACCGCCGCCGAGCAGGCCGCGGACGGAGTCTCCGGGCCCCTGAACGTCGAAGTCGTCCAGCTCGGCACTTCGGCGCCCTCGCGCCCGGCATCCCTGATCGTCGAATGAGGAGATTTCGCCATGCCCGACACCACCCCCCGTTTCGCTCTGCCCTTCATCCTCCCGGGCCAGGCGCAGAAGGAGCTCTTCCACAACGAGGCGCTGGCTCGGATCGACGTCGCGCTTCACCCGGCGGTGGAGGGGCCGCCGGCGGCCGAGCCGCCCGCGGCGCCGGTTCCGGGCGAGTGCTGGATCGTCGGCCCCGATGCCGGCGGCGGCTGGAGCGGGCGCGACAATATGCTCGCGATGTGGACCGAAAGCGGCTGGCGATTCCTTGCTCCGGTGCCCGGGACGAGCGCCTGGAACAAGGCCGAATCCGTCCCTCTGCTTTGGGACGGGGAGCAGTGGAGGGACGGCGAGATCCCCTGCGCCGGGCTTCTCGTCGGCGGCGTCAGAGTCGTCGGCGGGCGCCAGCCGGCAGTCGCAAGTCCTTCAGGCGGAACGATAATCGACGCGGAAGCAAGGGCGGCGATCAACGCTCTCACTGCGGCATTAATGTCACACGGATTGATCGAGTGACCATTTCACTTGCCCCGGTGAAACCAAGGGAGCAGAGGGTCGTTTGCCGGTCGTCTGACGAGGGGCCTCAACGATTCGCTAAGCGACTTACTGAGGCATTTCGGCAACATTTGTGGGGATAAGCGTGCTTGCGCGGAAACTCCGCTTACCGTATTGAGTTCATGGTCGTTCCCGTAGGGACGCAAGAAGAAAGGGGAAAGTTTATGCGGAAGCTCGCCATCGCTATGGCGCTTTCATCCACCCTGCTCGCCACTCCAGCCTTTGCACGCGATGGCGCGATGTACATTGGCGGCGAATTCGGGGCGATGATCGTCGAAGATATGAATGTCGACGTCGGCGCGACGAACAACGCCATCACGGTCAACCATGATTATGGTTATGACGGCGGCGTCTTCGTCGGTTACGACTTCGGCGCGTTCCGGCTCGAAGCCGAGGCCGCCTATAAGAAGGCCGATCTCGACGATTACCAGACGACGATCAGGCTCCCTCTGGAAGGCCCCCTGTTCGCAGCGGGCCGCGATGCCGGCGGCAGCACCAGCGCCCTCAGCTTTATGATCAACGGCATGCTCGACTTCGGCGACGATGACGGCATTTCGGGCTTCGTCGGCGGCGGCGTCGGCATGGCTCGGGTCAAGGCGAACAACTACCGCAACTTCGCCAACGCCACGCCTTTCCTCGACGGCTCCGACTCCGGGCTCGCCTGGCAGGTCTTCGCCGGCGTCCGTCAGGCGATCAGCGACAATATCGACGTGACGGTGAAGTATCGCTTCTTCAACGCCGACAAGGTCGAGCTCGTCGCCTTCAACGGCGCCGCGACGGAGCATCGGTTCCGTTCGCACAGCCTTCTCGGCGGCCTGACCTTCAACTTCGGCGGCGCCGAGCCGGCGCCTCCGCCGGTGGAGCCGACCCCGCCGGAGCCGACCCCGGTTCCGCCGCCGGTCGAGCCGACGCCTCCGGCGCCGCCGCCGCCGTGCGTCGCCGGTCCGTTCATGGTCTTCTTCGACTGGGATCGCGACGAGATCACTCCGCAGGCTTCGGCGATCCTCGACAACGCGGCTTCCGCTTATCAGACCTGCGGCCAGGCCCAGGTGATGATCGCCGGTCACGCCGACAAGTCGGGTTCGGACCAGTA
>DASVPM010000088.1:0-2312 GCA_036382815.1 Allosphingosinicella sp. | reverse complement strand
CGCCGCCGCCGTCGACGAAGCCCGCCGCCGGCTGCTCGTTCTCGGAGCGCTCGGCGATGACGGCCGCCCCACCGCCCACGGCAAGGCGATCGCCGCTCTCCCCCTGCCGCCCCGCCTTGCCCATATGCTGATCGAGGCGGAGGCTCGCGGCTGGGGCCGGACGGCGGCAGAGGTGGCGGTGCTGCTGTCCGAGCGCGGGCTCGGCGGCAACGACGTCGACCTCGAGTCGAGGCTGAGGCGCTGGCGGGGGGAAAGGGGTCAACGCGCCGAGGCCGCCCGCGGATTGGCCAGGCGGTGGGCGCAACTCGCCCGTCATCCCGGCGAAAGCCGGGACCTCGGGCCGGAAAGGGCCGGTGGGTCTCCCCGAGGTCCCGGCTTTCGCCGGGATGACGAGAGCGTCGGCCCGTGCCTCGCCCTCGCCTTCCCCGATCGCCTGTCGAAGCGGCGCGATTCCTCGGGCGAGAATTGGATCAGCGCCGGCGGACGCGGCTTTCGGCTCGATCCCCGTTCGCCGCTCGCCCGCGAAGCCTGGCTTGCGGTCGGCGAAGTGAGCGGCACCGCCGCCGGCGCGCGGATACTCTCCGCCGCGGCGATAGAAGAGGCGCGGGTCGAAGCCCTGTTCGGCGACCGGATCGAAAGCGGCGCGCAGATCGCCTTCGACGCGGCGGCCGGCACCGTCCGTGCCCGGCGTGGCCGCCGTCTCGGCGCGATCACGCTCGCCGAAGGCCAGGATTCGGACGCTTCTCCGCATGAGATCGCCGTCGCGCTCGTCGAAGGCGTCCGCGCGCACGGCCTCGACTGCCTGCCGTGGAGCGAGGCGGCCCGCTCGCTCCGCCGCCGGGCGGCCTTCGCCCGGGCCCACGATCCGTCCTTGCCCGATCTCTCCGACGAGGCCCTGCACGCCGCGCTCGACGAATGGCTGTCCCTGCTGGTCGCTGGCAAGCGAAGCCTTCGCGACCTCGATCCCGCCGCCTTGGCCGGGATGCTCGACGGCCGGCTGGGCTGGGAAGGCCGAAAGGCGGTCGACCGCCTCGCACCGCACGCTTTCGAGAGTCCGGCGGGAAGCAGCCACCCGATCGACTATGAGGCCGAAGCCGGTCCGACCGTCACCGTCCGGGTCCAGGCCCTCTACGGGCTCGCCAGCCACCCGGCCGTCGGCGGGGGCCGGGTGGCGCTGGTCCTCAGCCTGACCTCGCCCGCCGGGCGGCCGATCCAGACCACCCGCGATCTGCCAGGCTTCTGGAGCGGAAGCTGGTCCGCCGTCGCGAAGGAGATGCGCGGCCGCTATCCGAAACATCCCTGGCCCGAGAATCCGGCCGCGGCGAGCCCGACTCTGAGGACGAAGAAGGCGACGGCCCGTCATTCCGGCGAAGGCCGGAACCCATGAACATCGCTGATCGAAGTCTCAAAGAACGGTGTTCATGAATCCCGGCCTCCGCCGGGATGACGGGGCGGGCAGTTGATTAAACGGTCGAATCGGGGCACCAGCGGCCGGCGAAGAGGAGCGACGAAAATGACGGCGGCGCGGATTTTCCAGCGATCGAAAAACGCGATGCAGTCGGGCAACGCCCGCACCGGCGAGTGGGTGCTCCAGTTCGAATCGCACCGGCCGCACGTCCCCGATCCCCTCACCGGCTGGTCCGGAGGCGGCGACACCCAGGCGCAGGTGACGATCGCCTTCCCGACGCTGGAAGCCGCCCAGGCCTATGCCGAGAAGAATGGGATATCCTGCCACCTCGTCCCGCCGGCCGAGCGCAAGCTCAAGCTCCAGGCCTATGCCGACAATTTCAAATAGGGCCTCAAAAAATCCTCCCCGAGATTTCTCGGGGAGGGGGACCATGCGAAGCATGGTGGAGGGGCCTTTCAGAGTCCGGAGAACCCCTCCACCGCGCTTCGCGCGGTCCCCTCCCCCGCAAATGCGGGGGAGGATTTAGGGGAGCATCTGCGCCCCGAGCAACAGCAGCAGCTTGGCGTCGATCGCCACCCCCGCCTCGCGGCGCTCCGCGACGAAGTCCACGAACTCCTCCACCCTCACCCGGTGGACCTCGATATCCTCGCCGGCTACTCCGCCGCCCTCCCCGACCTTCGTCAGCCCCTCGGCGCGGACCAGGGTAAAGCCCTCGGACGACATTCCCGGCGAGGCGAAGTAGCGGCCGAGATCGACCGCTCGCTCGGCCCGGTAGCCGGTCTCCTCCTCGAGCTCGCGGATCGCGGCCGCCGCCGCCGCCTCGCCTTCCTCCTCGTCACCGACGAGGCCGGCCGGAAGCTCGAGGCAGCGCGCGCCCAGCGGCACCCGATATTGCTCAACCAGG
>DASVPM010000087.1:0-2617 GCA_036382815.1 Allosphingosinicella sp. | reverse complement strand
GACCTCGACCTCGACCGGCGGCAGCTCGACCTCTACCGGCGGCAGCTCGACCTCGAGCTCGACCGGCGGCTCGTCGACCAGCACGTCGAGCGGCAACGTGTCGACCACCTCCTCCTCGTCGAGCTTCGGCGGCGGCACCAGCACCTCGACCAGCTCGAGCGGCAACGTGTCGACCAGCGCCTCGACCTCGAGCAGCACCTCGAGCAGCACTTCGAGCAGCACCAGCTCGTCGACCAGCAGCTCGACCTCGAGCGGAAGCTCGACCAGCACGAGCGGCGGCCACGACGTTCCGGCGCCGCCGATGATCCTGCTCTTCGGAGCGGCGGCCGCGGCGCTGGTCGCCCGCCGCAGGGTTGCCCGCGCCGACTGAACCGGCCGGACAGCGAAAAGGCCGCGGGGTCCCTTCGCCCCGCGGCCTTTTCCATGTCTGCCGCCTATTGAGCCTGCAGGATTTTCTCGATCTCGGTGACCGGATGGCCGGTGAGATCCTTGGCGACCTCGCCCGCCAGCCGTTTCTCGACCTCCTTGTGATAATGCTTCCTGAGCTCGCCCAGGGTCTTGGGCGGGGCGACTATGATGAGCGACTCGAAATCATTGCTGAGCGCCCGCTTGCGAAGCATCTCGGCGGTCTCGGCGGCGAAACGGTCCTCCTCCAGCTGGTGGAAGTCCGTCTCCTGATAGGAGCTGTATCCCGCTCCACCGGGCGCCGACGGAGCTTGGCCTGAGGTGTCCGTCTTCTGGTCGCGATCCGCGGCGTCGCGGGTCTCGCGCTTCCGTTCGACCTCGAGCTTGGGATATTCGGAATCGCCCTCGTTGCGGAAGAACAGCATCTTCTTGCCGTCGGCGACCACCACGAAACTGTTGTGCGGAACCTGCATCGTTCTCTCCTTCTTCCATCGACCAACTCTTGAATCGCGGCGATGGTTGCCACGCTTGCGCCGCCGTGGCGCCCGCCCTAGCTCGGAGGCATGCGCATCCTGCTGACCAACGACGACGGCGTGAACGCGACCGGCCTCAAGGTGCTGGAGCGGATCGCCCGGCGCTTCACCGACGACATCTGGACGGTCGCTCCGACCGAGGAGCAATCGGGCGCCGGCCACTCGCTCACCCTCGCCCGCCCGGTCCGCCTCAGGAAGCTCGGGGAGCGCCGCTACTGCGTCACCGGCACTCCGACCGACGCGGTGATGATGGCCGTGGCGCATCTGATGAAGGACGCTCCCCCCGACCTCGTCCTGTCCGGAGTCAATCGCGGCGCCAATCTGGGCGAGGACGTCACTTATTCGGGCACCGTTTCCGCCGCGATGGAAGGCGCGATAGCCGGCTTTCCGGCGATCGCGCTGAGCCAGGCCTATGCCAGGGAGGGAATGGGCGACGCCGTGCCCTTCGCCGCCGCGGAGGCGTGGGCGGAACGGGTGCTTGCGCCGATCGTCGAGAAGGGAATGCCGCCGCGCACCCTGGTCAACGTCAACTTTCCGGCGCTAGCCCCCGGGGCGGTGAAAGGCATCAGGGTCGCCCCCCAGGGCCGCCACGATTACGGCCGCCTTCGCATCGTCCAGCGCACCGATCCGCGCGGCTATGATTATTTCTGGTTCGGCCTCGCTCCGATGGTCGAGACTCCGGGCCATATGACCGATCTGGAGGTCGTCGCCGACGGCTATGTCGCGGTCACTCCGCTCCATCTCGATCTGACCCACGGGCCCTCGCTCGAGCGGCTGGCGGGGCTTTACGCGTGATGCGCAGCAAGCCGCGAGGACCCGACGCCGTAACTCTCCGCCGCAAGAGCCCCCTTCCCGTGTGGGCGCAGATGGCGTGGCGCGGCGCCCTTGTCCTCGGATTGCTGCTCCTCGCCATAATCGTACACTGGCTGGAGCGGGACGGCCTCAAAGACAGCTACGACGGCACCGTCTCCTTCATAGATGTCGTCTATTTTACGATGATCAGCATCACGACCACCGGCTATGGCGACATCGTCCCGGTCAGCAATCAGGCACGCATGTTCGATGCCTTCATCGTGACCCCGATCCGCATCTTCTTCGTGCTGATCTTCATCGGCACCGCCTACACCTTCGTATTCCGTCGCACATGGGACAAATGGCGAATGGCTAAGATTCAGCAGACCCTCACCGGACATATCGTTGTCGCAGGCTATGGCGCCAGCGGCTCCGAAGCGGTCGACGAGCTGATCGCGCGCGGCACGCCGGCCGCCGAGATCGTCGTCATTGATCGAAGCCCGGAAGCCCTTGAACGCGCCGAGTCGCTCGGCTGCGCGATTGTCGAGGCCGACGCCACCCGCGACAAAACCTTGCAGGCGGTGCGTATCGGCATGGCCCGAGCCATGATCGTCAGCGCCAGCGGCGACGATACCTCGATCCTCATTACCCTCACCGCCCGCCACCTGGCGCCGGACCTTCCGATCAGCATCGCGGTCACCAACGAGGATAACGAGCTGCTCGCCCGCCAGGCCGGGGCGACGACCGTGATCAACCCCGTGAGCTTCGCCGGGCTGCTGCTCGCCGGCTCGACCCAGGGGCTTCACATCTCCGATTATATCGCCGACCTCGCCTCCTCGAGCGGCCGGGTGAAGCTGTCCGAGCGGGTGGTGAGGGACGAGGAATGC
>DASVPM010000086.1:0-14606 GCA_036382815.1 Allosphingosinicella sp. | reverse complement strand
AGAATTCGATCTCGCGGATGCCGCCGCGCCCGCGCTTCAGATCGTAGCCGGGCCCGAAGGCCTGGCCTTGCGCATAATGGTCGCGAATGCGGCGGGTGATGGACTGGATCTCGCCGATCGCCCCGAAATCGCGGCTGCGCCGCCAGACGAACGGGTGCACGGCCTCGAGGAAATAGCGGCCGACGGCCTCGTCGCCGGCCACCTGCCGGGCCCGGACGAAGGCCGCCCGCTCCCAAGGCAGAGCGGAGGATTCGTAATAAGAGATGGCGGCGTCGACCGGCAGGGAAATGGGCGTCGCTTCGGGCGAGGGCCTGAGCCGCAGGTCGACCCTGAAGACATATCCCTCCGAATCGCGCTTCTGGAGCAGCTCGACCAGCCGGTTGGCGATCCTCAGCGCGCCCTGGCCCGGCTCCTCGCGCGGCCTGAGCGGCAGCGTCGACGGATCGTAGAGGAAGAGGAGATCGACGTCGGAGGAATAATTGAGCTCGCGGCTGCCATGCTTGCCAAGCGCGACGACCGCGAAGCCGCGCGGCTCTGCGTCGGGCGTCCGCTCCTCGAAGGCCGCCGCCAGGGCCCGGCTCAGCGCCCGGTCGGCGAGATCGGCGAGGGCCTCCATCAGCCGCTCGAGCGGTATCGCTCCGGCGAGATCGGCGACCGCCAGGGCCGCCGCCAGCGCGCTTCGCTCGCGCCTCAACGCGGCCGCGAGATTCTCGGCGCCGGCGCCGGCCTCGGCCGCTCGAGCCAGCGCTTCTTCGGCCCGGCCCGCCTCAAGCGATTGAGCTATATGGGGAAAGCGTTCGAGCTGGAGCCGGAGGAAGGGTGAGTGGCTGCGCGCCCGGGCGAGCGCGTCCTTAACCGCTTCTTCACTCTGTGTTTCATTCATACAACAGCGTGAGTTAGTTCCGTTGAGGGCCCGCAACGGTTGAAACCCGACTGCCGGCGGCGCGTTCTGCCCATCGTGAATACTCTGAATCCGAGATTAGAAGCCATGGTTCATGCTTCCTCAAGGCGCTTCGTGAAGGTCGCGCCCCCGACGGTGCATGCCGGCGTCGGAAACGCTCTTCGCGAGGCTTTCGCGATGGACGGCGAGGTGCGCTCACTCGCGATGTTCGAGGAATTGCTGGTCCGGCTGGACGAGGCTTAATCCCGTCGCCCCAGCAAAGGCTGGGATTCCCGCGAGAGAAAAACGCCGAGGCTTCCACCCTGGGCCACAGCCTTCTCCAGCGCGACGGACGTCACAGTCCCGGATCGCGGTCCCGGCTCAATTCGTCCACTTCGCTCATGATGCTCTGCAAGGCGGAGCGGCCGCCCTCATTCTCGTGCTCGCGGCGCGAGGGAAGCTTGCCGTCGGTGAGCAAAGCCTCGAGCGCTACCCGGCCGCGGGCGACCCGGCTCTTGATCGTCCCGACCGCGCAGCCGCAAATCTCGGCCGCTTCCTCGTAGGCGAAGCCGCCGGCGCCGACGAGGATGAGAGCCTCGCGCTGGGGCTGCGGGAGATGGAGGAGAGCGCGCTGCATGTCGGTGAGCTCGACATGGCGGTCCTGACTCGCGGGCGCGGCAAGCATCTTCGAAGCGGTGATCTCGTCCCACTCGCCCTTGAAGCGCGCGCGGCGCATCTGGCTGAGGAACAGGTTCCTGAGGATGATGAAGGTCCAGGCCCGCATATTGGTGCCGGCCTGGAAGCGCTTGCGCGCCGCCCACGCCTTGAGCAGCGTCTCCTGCACGAGATCGTCGGCGAGGTCGCGGCTTCCGGACAGCGAGCGGCCGAAGGCGCGCAGGTGCGGGATGACCTGGGCGAGCTGGTCCTTGAACTCGTTGTCCGGCAACGGCTCCCACTCTGCGCGGGGCGCCTCGATGTCGTCCTCGTCCGATTCCGGCTGCTGAACCAAGCTGCCCCCGTTATACGCTATACTGTCGCTCATGCGGTGCGGACGGGCCGGAGCCCCCCCTCTCTTCGGTCAGGGATGTAGGCCTCTAGCGCCAGAGAAACAACAAGAGCGCGAAAAGGATGAGAACAAGTCCCAGAGATATCGGCAGAATATAGCGCGTCATGTGCGGGGTGGAACCCGCGCGCGCGCTCGTCGTGTCGATATGCTGTTCGCGCTCTTCCATGATCCCTCGGTTCCGCTCGTTATCTGGGCGCAACGCCCGCTGCCCGAGCGGGTTCCGTCGCGCTCTTCAGGCCGGTAGGGTCGCGCTGTCGAAGAACAGCGCCTGGGCGATCGCCGCCTTCACGGTCGAGCGCTGGAAAGGCTTGGTGATGAGGAAAGTCGGCTCCGGGCGCTCGCCGGTCAGCAGGCGCTCGGGAAAGGCGGTAATGAAGATGACCGGCACCTGGAATTCCTGGAGGATGTCCTTGACCGCGTCGATTCCGCTGCTGTCGTCGGCGAGCTGGATGTCGGCGAGGACGAGCCCGGGCCGGCGCGCCATTGCCTGAGCCACCGCTTCGTCCCGGGTGACGGCGACCCCGGTGACGGTGTGGCCGAGGTCGCGGACGATCGTCTCGATGTCCATGGCGATGATCGGCTCGTCCTCGATGATAAGCACTTCCGCCCTCGTCTGCCGCTCGATCTCGGCGAGCGCTTCGGACACCAGGCGTTCGACATCCTCGGCCGAGGCGCCGATCAGATAGCCGGTATCCTCGGGCGTGAATCCTTCCATCGCGGTGAGGAGCAGAGCCTGCCGCGACAGCGGCGTGATTCG
Organism: Allosphingosinicella sp.; assembly: GCA_036382815.1. Lineage (GTDB taxonomy): Bacteria > Pseudomonadota > Alphaproteobacteria > Sphingomonadales > Sphingomonadaceae > Allosphingosinicella. The sequence continues at coordinate 11,903 of DASVPM010000086.1, read as the reverse complement.
AGCGAGGCGGGCCTGGGCGATGCCTTCCGGATTCTCGACGTCGACCGCATGCGGATCCTCCTCGATGTTGGCCGAGGACCAGATGGCGTGGAAGGTACGGTAAAGGCCGAGCCGCGGATCGACGTCGCGTGGGAATTCGCCCGGCGCCGCGACGATCGCTTCCAGCGTCGCCTTGACGAAGGCGTCGCCATGACCCTGAGTGCCGGTGAGAGCGCGCGCATAGCGCCTCAGGAAGGGGAGGTGCGGCGCGAGATCCTGACCAAGCGACATGTTCGTTTCGACTCCTGTTCGATCCGGGTCCTATTGAGGTTGCGCCCGCGCTTTGCAACCCGCGTTCAAGCGGGTGCAACGACGCGAACAGGAGGAATTTTCGGCCCGGCCCGCTCCTCACGCGGCAGTGGAACCAATCAGCGAGTTTTTTGTTTCCACGGCGACTGCGGGCCAGTATCTGGCCGCGGGGTGGGTCCTGCGCATCCGGTTTTCGATTTAGGTCGTGGCCCGGGGGGACGCCTGTTTTGAAATGCAGCGGGCGCGGCGCGGGCGTCGCGAGGGGTAGACGATTTGAGCTTCGAAAACGAAAGCGATCGCCGGCGCAAGACCGATCCCGCCCCTCCGGCCGACAGCGAAGACATGCCCAGAACCCGGAAAAAACGCGGCGCCAATGCCGAAATCGGCCACGCCTTGCGCCAGGCCTATCGCGATGCGGTGGACGAGACCGTTCCGCCCGAATTCCTCGATCTTCTCGGCAGGCTCGGCTAGATTCGTACTTACTACCGAAAGGCGCCGCTCGGCGATATCGGAACGGCGTGGTGACTGAAGCGAAAGGCTGGCTGGCAACCCGTTTCGCCCGGCTCTCGACCGGGCTCAAGATGGCGCTCATCTTCAGCGCCGCCCTGTTTCCGCTCGGCCTGATCGCCATCCTCGTCTCGATCCAGAGCGCCGACGAGAAGAAGGCGGACCGCAAGGAAGAAACCCTCTCGCGGCTGGAGCTCAAGGCGCAGCGGCTGAACTCGGCCTTCTCGCGCAGCGTCCTCACCATCAACACTGCAAGCGTCGCCATTTCTCTGACGCCCGCCGGATCGCGCGTCTGCCAAACCACCCTGAGGCAGCTCGAGCAGGGCCCGGTGCCGGTCCGTTACGCCCTTTACGCGGGCGACGGCACGCTGCGTTGCGCGAGCGCCGGCTTCACGCCGTCGGTCGGCGGCGCCCGGGCGCGCCGGTCCGGAACCATCGCCCGGCTGCGTCCGGACGGCACGGCGCTCAGCCTGTTCGTCTTCGGCGCCCGCGGCGAGCTCGAAGGAGTCGCCGAATATAGCCGGCAGGCGCTGAGCGAACTCACCTATATTCCGGGCACCAGCCGCGACTTCAACCTCGATCTGAGCGACGGTCCGCGGCAAATGGTGCTGCGCTCCGAGTTCAAGGCGGGAGCCTGGCGGCAGACCGTGGAGGGGAGCGAGTCGGTTGCCGGAGGGCAGCTCAGGCTCAGCATCCTCCTCTCCGCGGTGCCGATTACCCTGGCCGACATGCTGCTCATCCTGCTTCCGGTGCTGATGTGGGGCTTCGCGACGGCGATCGGCTGGCTGATCCTCAACCGCCTTCTGCTCCGGCCGCTTTCCCGGATGGAGCGGGCGGTCGCCGCCTACCGGCCCGGGGACCGCGAGCTGGCCCTTCCTCGCGTCGCCACTCCGGCGCGCGAGATCAGGGAGCTGGGCGAAGCCTTCGACCGCGCGGTCCGCACCCTGGCTCACCACGAGGCGGAGCTGGAAGCCGCGGTCGAACGCCAGACCAAGCTGGTCCGCGAGGTCCATCACCGGGTGAAGAACAACCTTCAGGTCGTCGCCTCGCTGCTCAACATCCACTCGCGCGGGTCGCCGAACGAGCAGGTTGCCGCCGCCTACGCCTCGATCCAGCGGCGGGTCGACGCTCTCGCCGTCGTCCACCGCAACCATTTCGCGGAGCTCGAGGAGAATCGCGGGGTCGCCCTGAAGCCGCTCATCTCCGAGCTGGCCGCCAACCTTCGAGCGACCGCGCCCGCCTCCGCGATCGGAATGGCCATCCGTCTCGGGCTCGAGCCTTATTACGTCACCCAGGACGTCGCCGTCTCGGTCGCCTTCCTGATCACCGAGATCGCCGAATATGCGATGCTGTGTGGCGCCGGTGCGGTGAGCATTGCCTTGACCGGCGAAGGCGCGAGCGCGGGAACGGCGAAGCTCGTCATTGAATCCGACAGCCTTCGTCCCGGCGCCGACCGCGAGCCTGTCCTGACCGAGCGGTTCGACCGGATCGTCACCGGCCTGTCCCGCCAGCTCCGCTCGACCATCGACCGCGACCTGGAGGCGGGACGCTACACGCTCGCCGTCGCGGTAGTCGACAAGGCGGAGCGCTGATTAAGTCCTCCCCGGCATTCGCCGGGGAGGGGGACCGCGCGAAGCGCGGTGGAGGGGTTCTTCCGAGTCGGCAATGCCCCTCCACCAGGCTTCGCCTGGTCCCCCTCCCCCGGAAATCCGGGGGAGGAATTAAGCGCTCCGGTCGTCCCTGTTCTTGAGGTCGTCCGAATAATCGGGCCGAGCCGCATTTTCCCTGGCGGGGAGGGCCAGATCGTCCGTAGCCTGCCCGGCTTCCACCGCGCTTTCGACGTTGGGCTTCTCATCCCGGTGGACTCCGTCGATGTCGCTGTGAGCGGTGGATTTGGGCGGCTTGGTCACGATTCGAAGCTCCTTTTCGCCCTCTGAACCGGCGGGAGCGGAAAGCGGTTTCGAAAAATTTTCCTGAAATGCGATTTTTTTTCGGATGGGCGGGAACCCCTCCACGCCTTCCTCGTTATGCAGTTCGGATAGTGACCTTTTGCCCCCCCGCTCTCGCTATCCACGACATGGGCCCGGACGCGCTAACCTCCCCCCCCCCCCCGGTAGCGCCTCCGGGCCCACATTTTTTCCAGCTTCCCCTCCAGTCATTCCGCAAGGCCCGAACAGCCGCGCCTGCGCGTAGCGGCCGCCCGTTTCGTCGGTTTCCGGTCGGTCCCGGCGCGACGGGATCGAGAGGGAAGAGGAACCATCGCTCACGCCCGGCATTTCCCATTCTACCTTGCGGCGCGAACGCGCGATCTGCGGCGCTGCATTCGAGGAGACGGAACATGCGTAAGCTTATCACCCTCGCTCTCATCGCCACCGGCCTGACGCTGAGCGCCTGCAATACGGTTCACGGCGCCGCGAACGACGTCGAATCGACCACCGACTGCGCCGACGGCAAGCCCGGCAACTGCTAACCTCTCGTCATTGCGAGCGAAGCGAAGCAATCCGGCCCGGCTTCCAAGCCGTCCGGATTGCTTCTCGCCTCCATCCTCGACGAGGAGCAAAGACGGATCCTTGATCAGCCGCGCGGCGCGGCCACCAGCTCGACGATGGTGAGGCCGGTACCCGGCGATGGCTCCGGCATGGTGAGCCGGTAGCGGAACTCGCCGATCCTCTCGACCAGGCCGGCGGTATCGCGCGACGGCGTCTCGCCATAGGCTGCGGCCGTTTTCGCGCCGGCCGGGACGGCCCCGCCGAGGAACACGAGCCGCTCGCTCCCCTTCAGCTCCCACAGATAACCGCCGAGACGAAGTCCGCGAAGCTCGGTGGCGAGACTGAGCTGCCCCGCCTCGACCCCGACATAGCAATAGCCCTGCGCCGAGCTCACCCATTTGCGACCGCCCGGCCTGACGTAGCGGCACCGATAGCTGCCCGGGGCCGGCGCCGCCCGGGCGAGGCGGGCGTCCGGAACGAGGAGATCGCCTTCGGCGGCGATTCGGCGGGAAAGGTTCGCCGCACGGGCCGCGGCCAGCGCCTGGCGCCAGCGCTCGGGCAGGCCGTCCAGCGCGGCCACGTCCCGCGCCGAAGCGACGTTTCGCCACGCCTCCGCCTCCTCGACGACGACCGCGGGCCGGGCCGCGGCCGGAGTTTTGGGCGGCAAGGTCTGGCACGCGGCCGTCCCGGCCAGCACCGCAAGACAACAGACAAGACGCAGCCGCGGCATGCGAACCCTCCCACTCAATCCTTGAACCACACGCCTCACAACCGCCCGCTCGGGCGGGTCAGCCCGTCCGCCGCGCCGAGGCGATCGGAACCACCCCTTCGCCGCCCGCCTCTACCAGCCACGGCGCCAGCTCCCAGCCTTCCATCGCCCGCGCGATGAAATAGCCCTGGGCATGGTCGCAGCCGAGCTCGGCGAGCAGGCCCAGAGTCTCGGCATCCTCGACCCCTTCGGCCGTCGCGGTGAGGCCGAGACCGTGGGCGAGATCGATCACCGCCTTGACGATCAGCCGCGACTCGCGCGAGCGAACCGCCTCGCCGACGAAGCATTGATCGACCTTGAGCTCGTTATAGGGCAGCTGGCGAAGCTGGAGCAGTGAGGAATAACCCGTACCGAAATCGTCGAGCGCGAGGCTCATCCCCTTCAGCCGGAAGCGGGTCAGGGTGTCGAGCAGCCGGACCAGGTGCTGGGTCGCGCCTTCGGTGACCTCGATCGTCAGGCAATTGGCCGGAACGCCTTCGGATTGGCAGAGCCGGTGCAGATAATCGGGAAAATAGACGTCGCGAAGGCTGAGCGCCGAGACGTTGAAGGCGATGTCGGTGCGCAGCCCCTGCTCGCTCCAGCTGACCCATTGCTTGAGCCCGCGCCGTAGGACCCAGTCGGTCAGTTCGTCGATCAGGCCGTAGCGCTCGGCGAGCGGGACGAAGACCGAAGGCTCGACCAGGCCGAGCGTCCGGTGCGGCCAGCGCGCCAGCGCTTCGACGCCGACGAGCCGGTTGTCAGCGACAGCTACCTTCGGCTGGTAGAGAAGCGACAGCTCGTCCCGCTCGACCGCCAGCTGAAGCTCGGTGAGAAGGTCCGCCTCAGAAACCGATGCAGCCCGCATTCTGCGCCTCCCGTCCCTGCATCGCGTCCATCAGCTGCTGAAGCCGCACCGGCTTCTGGAGCGGTCCGGTCATGCGAAGACCGAGCGCGGTGCCGAGCCGCATCGCCGCCTCGAGCACGCGCTCGTCGAAGCCGCTGATCGGAAGCACCAGGGCCCGGCATTTCTCCTCGGCGAGGAAGCGCAGCAACTCGACTCCGTCGCTTCGCGGCAAAGCGAGGTCGAGCACGACGACGTCGGGGTCGCAGGCCAGATACTGGCTCCGGAAGCTCTCGGCGGTGACGGTGATGATCGCCTCGTAGCCGCATTCCTCGGCCGCGTGGGCGATGAATCGCGCCACGGAAAGCTCGTCGTCGATCAGGAGCAGGCGACGGCGGGCGGCGGGCTGCCGCATCAGTGGGCGGAGCGCGGGTTCGGGGAGGAGCGGCTCAGTCATGACGCGGCCCGGGGCCCATTCGGAGTCCCTCGACTCCGGAGCGGTAGAAGCGGCGCTTCCACAGGCTGAACTCCTCGATGCTGAGCTCGTAGCGCCTGAGCGCGTCATCGAGCCTGAGGCGGCCATTCTGTACCGCCTCGACGACCTGCGCCTTGCGGCGGGCGACCCAGCGGCGGGTTCCGGCGGGTGGAAGGTTGGGTTCGCCTCCGGGCGGGGCCGGGCGGGATAAGTTGCGGCGATCGGCCATCATGGCCTCCTTTTGTGCTTTCGCCCCGCTCCAGGCCACTCAGCACCCGGAAAAGTTAAGAAAGTCCTAAGGGACGAGGTTTACGATCGGTTACGGCGGCGAGCCGTTGGGGAGGAGCGCCGGCCCGTCAGGCAGGCGGCTGCGCGATCGCGGCCTCCCTGGCCCGCCTTCGCTCGGTGAACCAGATGGCGACCAGCGACAGTTCGTAGAGGAGGATGAGCGGGATCGCGAGGAGGAATTGGGAGACGATATCGGGTGGGGTCGCGATCGCCGCGACGACGAAGGCGACGAGGATCGCGTAGCGCCGGCCGCGCTTCAGCTGGTGGCGGGTGACGAGCCCGGCCCGCTCCATCAGCATCAGCAGGATCGGCAGAAGGAAGGCGATGCCGAAGGCGAAGATGAAGTGCATGACGAAAGAGAGATATTCTCCCATCGCCGGCAGAGCTTCCTGCCGGATGCCCGGGATCTGGCCCTGGTAGCCGAGGAAGAATTTGATCGCGAGCGGCATGACCACGTAATAAGCGAGCGCCCCGCCTGCGATGAACAGCACCGGGGTCGCGATCAGGAAAGGCAGGAAGGCGCGCCTCTCTTTAGCGTAAAGGCCGGGAGCGACGAAGGCCCAGAGCTGCATCGCGATAATCGGAAAAGCGAGGAAAAAAGCCGCGAATAGCGCCACCCTCACCTCGGTGAAGAAGGCCTCGTAAAGCTTGGTGTAGACCAGCCGGCCTTCCCCGGGACCGCCGAAGCCGGCGATCAGCGGCTGGACCAGGAAGGCGAAGATGTCGCCGGCGAAAGCGAAGCAGATCCCGAAGGCGACTCCCAGCGCCAGGAACGACCAGATCAGCCGCCGCCTGAGTTCGATCAGATGCTCCATCAGCGGAGCGCGGGACTCGTCGAGCTCGCTCATGGCAGCGGCCCGGCCGGGGCCGCGGGGGGCGGCGGAACGCCAGGCTCGGGCTCAGGAGCCGAATCGTCCGGCGCCGGCAGCTCCGCCGGGGCGGCGAGCGCCGCAGGATCGGCCAGCGGCTCGGCGAACGGATGCTCGGCGAGAATCCGCGCATTCTCCTCGCGCCACTTCTTCTCCATCTCCTCGAGCTCGGCCTCGCGCATCATCGTGTCGATTCCGGAGCGGAAATGGCGGGCCATGCCGCGCGCCCGGCCGACCCACTGTCCGACCGTCCGCATCACCCGCGGCAGGTCCTTGGGCCCGATCACCACCAAGGCGACGATCGCGATGACGAGCAGCTCGGTATAGCCGATGTCGAACATCAGGCGCGCCCTTCGCGCGAGGTCTTAAGGCTCGCGGCGATCGCCGAGGTCCGGCTCGCGGCTGCGTTCGGGCGGTGGCGCGACGGCGGCCTCGTCGGTGAGTCGGCGGGGAGGTTCGGCGGCCCTTGCGGCGGTCGCGGCCGCCTCCTCGTCCTCGCTCATGCCCTTCTTGAAGCTCTTCAGCCCTTTGGCGACGTCGCCCATCATTTCGGAGAAGCGGCCCTTGCCGAACAGCAGGAGGATGATCACTCCGACCACCAGCCAATGCCAAATGCTCAACCCGCCCATGATGTGTCTCCAATGGTCTTGGAAGCTACCTAGTCCGCCTGCGCCCCACTTTCCACCCCGCAGCGCTCACGCCTCAGGCCGATACACCCGTCATTGCGAGCGAAGCGAAGGAATCCGGTGCGGCGGCGCCCGAGGCGTGCTGGATTGCTCGTCGCTTCGCTTCTCGCAATGACGGAGGGGTTCCGACAGAATGCCGATCAGGCTTCCGTTTCCTCTTCCTCTTCCATCCCCGCAAGCCCGAGCTGCTCCATCGCAGCGTCGATCGGATCGAGAAGGCCCGCCGCCTTCAAGTCGTCGAGGCCGGGCAGGTCGCGCCGGCTCTCCAGCCCGAAATGGGCGAGGAAGGCAGGGGTGGTGGCGTAGATGAGCGGCCTTCCGGGCGCCTCGCGCCGTCCGGCGGGCCGGACCCAGCCGGCCTCCATCAGCACGTCCAGGGTGCCCTTGGAGATCTGCACTCCGCGAATCGCCTCGATCTCGGCGCGACTGACGGGCTCGTGATAAGCGACGATGGCCAGCGTCTCGACCGCCGCGCGCGACAGCTTGCGGGTTTCGTCGCGCTCGCGCCTGAGGATGAAGGCAAGATCGGGAGCGGTCTGGAAATGCCAGCGCCGGCCGCGGTCGACGAGCTCGATCCCGCGCCCGTCATAGTGGCGGGCGAGCTCCGCCAAGGCGGCGGCGACGTCGACCTCCGGTCCGACATGGGCGCCGATATCGTCGGCGCTCATCGGCTCTTCCGCCGCGAACAGCACGGCCTCGACGGCCCGAACGCTGTCGTCCATCCCGCTCACGCGGCCCGGATGAAGAGCGGCTCGAACGCGCCCTTCTGATCGAGCTGGACCCTGCCCTTGCGGGCGAGCTCCAGCGCCGCGACGAAGCTCGAGGCGAGGGCGGACTTGCGGAACTCGCCGTCCTGGGTGTCGGGAAGGAAGGCTTCGATCCGGGTCCATTCGAGCCTCGTCCCGAGCATGCGCTCGACCCGCGCCAGCGCCTCCTCCAGAGTCATGACCGGCCGCCGCGCGACGACGTGGAAAGCCGGCTCGCTCCGCGCCCGCACCGAGCCGTAAGCGGCGATCAGGTCGTAGAGCTCGGCCTGCCACAGCGACCGGCGAACCACCCGAAGCCCCTCGGGCGCCCCGCGACGGAATACGTCGCGGCCGAGCCGGTCGCGCCCGAGGAGCCGAGCCCCGGCTTCGCGCATCGCCGCCAGCCGCTGAAGCCTGAGCTGAAGGCGCATCGCCAGCTCCTCCGGGCTGGGATCGGCTTCCTGCTCGCGCGGCAGGAGGAGGCAGGATTTGAGATAGGCGAGCCAGGCCGCCATGACGAGATAGTCGGCGGCGATCTCGAGCTTGAGCTTCTTCGCATCCGCGATGAAGGCGAGATATTGCTCGACCAGAGCGAGGATCGAGATTCTGGCCAGGTCGACCTTCTGCGAGCGCGCCAGGGTCAGCAGCAAATCGAGCGGCCCTTCCCACCCGTCGAGGTCGAGGGTCAGCCGGTCTGCCTCCCGGACCGGCGCCGGCGCATCGAACTCGTCGAGATATTCCTCTCCGCCCATCGGTGGAGGTTAGGCGGTCGGCCCTCGGAAGCGAAGGGGGATCGCCCCATTTATGCACAGCATTTTTTGCCCCTTGCCGACCGCCGCGTCGATGATACAAAGTATCCGCAAAAGACAGGGTGGAGAAATCATGCGTGTCCTTCTGTTGCTCGCGGCCACGGCCGTGGCTTTCTCCCTTGCCGGCCCCGGCTCCGCCCAGACCTCCTCGACCGCGGCAGCCAAGCCGCGCGGCGGCCTGACCGCCTTCCGATCCGACGCCGAGCTTCGCGCCTATCTGCGTCGGCTCAGGCGCCAGCAGGATTCGGCCCCGGTCCCCGAGCCTGTGATCATGCCGGCCCCGATGGCGCCGCCTCCGGCGCCTCCGCCGGGTGCTTCGGCCCCGAGCCCGATCGTCACCACCGCGGCGCCCGTGGCCGCACTTCCCGCGGCCAAGGCGAGCGCCGGCATCACCAACAACCAGGAAGCCAATGTCGACGAAGGCGACATCGTCAAGATGCGCGGCGACACGCTCGTCATCCTTCGCCGCGGAAGGCTGTTCACGGTGTCGCTCGCCGGCGGCGCGATGCGCCCGGTCGATTCGATCGACGCCTTCCCGCCCGGAGTGAGCGCCCGCGGCCGGGGCGACTGGTATGACGAGATGCTGATCTCGGGCGACCGGGTCATCGTCGTCGGCTATTCCTATGCCCGGGGCGGAACCGAGATCAACCGCTTCCGCCTCGACCCCGCGGGCCGGCTCCGCTTCGAGGACGCCTGGCACCTCAAGTCCAACGATTATTATTCGTCGCGCAACTACGCTTCGCGGCTGATCGGCAACCGCCTGATCTTCTACACGCCGCTCGATCTCTATTGGGACGACGATCCCTTCGAAGTGCTCCCGGGCGTCCGCCGCTGGCAGGGCGGCGAGGGCGCGGAGAAACGCAAGTTCAAGCGCATCGCCCGGGCGAGCCGTATCTTCATCGCGCCGGCGATGCGCAAGTCGAGCGACGCCGTCATCGACACGCTGCACAGCGTCACGAGCTGCGACCTCACGGCGGCCGATCTCGGCTGCACCGCGACCGCGGTGCTCGGCCCATCGTCCCGGACGTTCTACGTCTCGGCGCAGGGCGTCTATCTGTGGGTCACGGACGCGTGGCAGTCCGACCGCCCGGAAAGCTACCTCTATCGACTGCCCTTCGGCCGCGAGCGCCCGTCGGCGACCGCCGCCCGAGGCGCTCCGACCGATCAATTCTCCTTTCGCGAGGATCCCGCGGAGGGCCTGTTGAACATCCTCGTCCGCAGCGACGGCGGCGGGGACGCGATGTTCGCGCCGGAAATGAGCGGCGGCGGGGCCGGAGTCGCCCTCTTGCGGGTGCGCTTCTCCGATTTCGGCGACGCGTCCCGCCAGGTGCCGAGGGCCCGCTATCGCTTCCTTCCCTCGGTGCCGGGCTGGGAGTTCCACAACCGCTTCGCCGGCGACCATGTCCTTTACGGCGCGGGTACCGACGGCGGGCCCGCCCGTTCGAACCTGGTCGCCGCGCGCCTCCGCGACGGCCGCGTCACCCGCCTTTCCGTGCCGCATTCAGTGGACCGGATCGAACTCCTGGGGCGCGATGCGATGGTCATCGGCGGCGCCAATCGCGGCCTCGGCTTCTCGACGGTGGAGCTGGACGGCGACGCGCCGGATCTGGGGGACCGCTACGTCCATCCCGATTCGGCGGAAGGAGAGAGCCGAAGCCACGCCTTCTTCTTCAGCCCGGACCCCGACGCGCCCGACGGCGCCTCCGGAACCGTCGGGCTTCCGGTCGCGAAACGGTCCGATCCGGCGCTTGCCCGCTTCTTCGGAAGCTCGGCGGCGATGGTCTTCCTTCGCCGCGAGCAGCGGCGGCTTTCCCCCGCAGGCGAGCTCGAGGCTCGCACCAAGGGCGTTGTCGACGACGATTGCAAGGCGAGCTGCGTCGACTGGTACGGCAATGCCAGGCCGATCTTCTGGGGCGGCCGAACCTTTGCTCTGCTCGGTTACGAGCTGGTCGAGGGCGCGCTCGCGAGCGGGCGGATCCGCGAAGTCGGCCGGATAAGCTTCGCGCCGGGGACGGCGGCGCGGCAATAACCGCCCTCGGGAGGCCGGTCCGGCCATTCGACCCGCGGTCGCCGCCTGCGCCGGGATGACGGGGAGGTTGCGTCCCGGCGCCTCCCGCCCCTAAGACTCGGCCTCATGCTCGGCCCCACCCTCGAAACCGCCCGGTTGATCCTTCGGCCGCCGGAGGAGCGCGATCTCGACGGATTCGCGGCGTTGATGGCCGACGAGGAGGCCGCCCGATTCATCGGCGGCCGGCAGGCGCGCTCCGGCGCCTGGCGAGGGATGGCGGCGATGGCGGGGAGCTGGGCGCTTCGGGGCTATGGAATGTTCTCGGTGATCGAGAAGTCGAGCGGCAAGTGGGTTGGGCGGGTCGGCCCCTGGCAGCCCGAAGGCTGGCCGGGCGCCGAGGTCGGCTGGGGCCTGGAGCGCTCCGCCTGGGGCAAGGGCTATGCAACCGAGAGCGCCGTGGCGACGATCAACTGGGTGTTCGACGCGGTCGGCTGGGACGACGTCATCCACTGCATTGACCCCGACAACGCGCCGTCGGCCCGGGTCGCAGAGCGGCTCGGCTCCGCCCGCCGCGGCAGCGCCTATCTGCCCGCGCCGTTCGACAACACGCCCGTCGAAATCTGGGGGCAGAGCCGGGAGCAATGGCGGGCGCGCCGCGGCAGGCGCACCTTAACGTCCGCGCGCTAGCGTCTGTCCTGATGACATTGAAGCCCATGTTCCCCGGCGAAGGCCGGGGTCCAGCAGCACCACCGGAAGGACTGGATCCCGGCCTTCGCCGGGAAGCGATTCAGCCTCATCAGGACCGACTCTAGGCCAGGGCGAGCAGCCGGTCGCGCTTCTCCGCGAGCACTTCATAAGCAAGGCCGTCCGATGCTCCGGCGACGCTTGCCATCGCCCGCTCGAGCCGCTTTCGGGCCGCCCCGCCGAGCTCGCCCGCCGCGCTCGCCACGGCGACCATCTCCTGGATCTTCCCCGAGCAGTGAAGCACCGCATCGGTCCCCGCCTCGATCACTCCCCGGGCGCGCTCGTCGAAGCCACCGCCCAGCGCGTTCATTCCGATATCGTCGGACATCAGGAAGCCGTCGAAGCCGATCTCCCCCCGGATCACGTCGCCGATCACGATCGGCGACTGGCTTCCCGGACGCTCGG
>DASVPM010000085.1:0-8368 GCA_036382815.1 Allosphingosinicella sp. | reverse complement strand
CTACACGGCGGAGATCGGGGCACCCGGCAATCCGGACCGGGTGGTGCTTCGCCATCTCGGGCTCGCGCCGGATCTCGTTCTTCACGCGAACGGGGACCTCGAAGGCCTGGATGCCCGCCGCCCTCGCTACAAGCGGGATATCGACCCGCCGGCGCGGATCGGCGGGGACAGCGACGCCGATCATCTGCGCTTCATGCGCTTCATCGACACCGTCCCACCGGTCACCTTCTGGCACCGTAACCGGCCGTGGCGGAAGAAATATCTCTATCTGCCGGCCGTGCTCGTCATCGTCTGGCTCGCCTGCGTGATGCTGACGGCGATGCTGTTCAGCGGCTGACGGCCGCGGCGCTATCGCTGAAGCGCGAAGATTCCTCCGGGCGGAGACGTAGCTTTGCTTCGAGGAGCCCCGGACCGGAAGGCGGAGCGTCACTCGCCGCGCGCGGCCGTCACGGACCTTTCTCTTCGGCCACGGCCGGGAAGCTCAGATAGGCCAGCCGTCGCATCTCGCGCCGCCCCCGCACCACCGTGTCGAGGATCAGCCCGACCCCGAAGCTCAGAAAGGCGACGACCATCATTCCGGTGACGAGGATCGCGGTCGGGAAGCGCGGCACCAGCCCGGTTTCGGCATAGGTGACGATCAGAGGCACGGCGAGGACCAGTCCGAGCGCGGCGAGGAAGACGGCGAAGCCGCCGTAGAAGAGCACCGGACGCTCGATTCGGAAAAGATGCAGGATCGTGCGCATGATCCGCCAGCCGTCGCGATAGGTGGAAAGCTTCGAAACCGAGCCTTCCGGGCGCGCACCGTAGGCGGTCACGACTTCGGCGACCGGCATGGCGAGCTCGAGTGCGTGGACGCTGATCTCGGTCTCGGTCTCGAACCCTCGCGAGAGGGCCGGGAAGCTCTTCACGAAGCGGCGCGAGAAGACCCGGTAGCCGGAGAAGATGTCGGTGAAGCTCCGGCCGAACAGCCCGGCGAGGATCGAGGTGAACAGCCGGTTGCCGAGACGGTGGCCGCGCCGATAGGCCTCCTCGACCTCCGACTTGCGGGCGCCGACGACCATGTCGAGCCGCTCCTCGACGAGGCGGCGGACGAGATCGGGCGCGGCGGCGGCGTCATAGGTGGAATCGCCGTCGGCCATGACGTAGACGTCCGCCTCGATGTCCGCGAACATCCGCCGGACCACATGGCCCTTCCCCTGCATCCTCTCCTCGCGAACGACCGCTCCCGCGCCTTGCGCAACCTCGCGGGTGCGATCGCGGCTGTTATTGTCGTAGACGTAGACCTGCGCCGACGGCAGGGCGGCGCGGAAGCCGGCCACCGTCTGGGCGATCGCGGCCTCCTCATTGTAGCAAGGAAGCAGGACGGCAATTCGAAGCTGCGACTGATCCACCCCGTTCCCGTCCTTCGATACGGCATTCCGACTTCGGGCACGGCCCGAAGTTTATCCTGACGGACGCCGCGGGCGGCGCCGACAGGGCTCAATGCCTACTCAGGATGAGCGGATTATCAATTCCCGATCGTCCTGAGTAGGGACTGAGCCCGGCGAAGGCCCGTATCGAAGGACCGGGGCTCAGGCGTCCTTCTTCTTCGCCTTGGGCTTCTTGACCGCAGCGTCGGCTGCAGGCGCTTCGACGGGGGCTTCGGCCTTCTTCGGCCTGGCCTTCTTCGCCGGGGCCTCCGCAACAGGAGCCGCTTCGGCGGCTTCGGCCCTGGCCTTGCCCTTCCTGGCCGGCTTCGCTTCGACCTCGGTCGCCTCCGCGGGCGCCGCCTCGGCCTTGGCCTTCTTGCCCGCCGGCTTCTTCTTCGCCTTGGCCGCGTGGTCGTGACCGTGGCCATGGTCGCAATCGGGGCCGTGGACATGGCCGCTGTCGGTCGACTCGATTTCGGCCTGGAGCGCCTCGCGGCTCACCGTCCGCTCGGTCACCTGCGCCTTGGAAAACAGGAAATCGACGACTTTGTCCTCGAACAGCGGCGCCCTGAGCTGCGCCGCAGCCATCGGCTCGTTGCGGACATATTCCACGAACTTCTGCCGATCCTCGGGGCGATATTGCTGCGCCGCCTGCATGATCAGCTGGTTCATCTCGTTTTCGTTGATCTGGATATTGTTGCGCTGGCCGATCTCCGAGAGGAGCAGGCCGAGCCGCACCCGGCGCTCGGCGATGGCGCGATAATCCTCGCGCTCGCTCTCCATCTCTGCCCGGGCGGCGGCCGGATCCTCCTCCTGGTCAGCCTCCTGCTCGAGCTGCTGCCAGATCTGGCTGAACTCGGCCTCGACCATCGAGGGCGGGACCTCGAAATCATGCGATTCGGCGAGCTGGTCGAGGAGCCGGCGCTTCATATGCGTGCGGGTAAGGCCGCCCAGCTCCTGCTCGACCTGGCCCTTCATCAGCTCGCGCAGCTGATCGATGCCCTCGAGGCCCATCGACTGGGCGAAGGCATCGTCCATTTCGGTCGCGCGGGGCTTCTGGACCTCGCCGACGGTCACTTCGAAAACCGCTTCGCGGCCCTTCAGATAGGCGACCGGATATTCCTCCGGAAACGTGACGGTGAGCGTGCGCTGCTCGTTCGCCCGGGCGCCGATGAGCTGCTCCTCGAAGCCCGGGATGAGCCGGCCGGAGCCGAGCTCGATCCGCATCGATTCGCCCTTGCCGCCTTCGAAGGGCTCGCCGTCGACGCTTCCTTCATAGTCGATGACGAGGAGGTCGCCTGATTCCGCCGCCGCGCCGGCCGGGGCCGGATCGAAGCTCTTCTGGCCCTCGACGAGCCGCGCGATCGCCGCGTCGACCTCCTCGGCGCTCGGCTCGACCAGCAGCCGCTCGAGCTTCAGCTCGTCGATCTTCGGAGCGGGCACCTCCGGGAGCGTTTCGAGCTCGACCTTGACCACCGCGTCCCGGCCCGGACCGCCCTCCTCGAGCTCCACCTGGGGCTGCATCGCCGGGCGAAGCTTCTGCTCGGCGATCAGCTGCTGGACCCCTTCCTGAACCGCGCTGTTGAGCGCCTCCTGCTCCAGGGCGGGCCCGTGCATCTTGCGCACGAGGTTGGCCGGGACCTTGCCGGGCCGGAAGCCGGGCATCCGGATCTGCGGGGCGACCTTCTTCAGCTCCCCGTCGACCCGCGCGTCGATGTCCTTCTTGGGGATGGTGATCCGGTAGGCGCGCTTGAGGCCCTGGTTCAACGTCTCGACGGTCTGCATGATTGAAAGCTCTTACCTTCTGCGGGAGTGCGGGCCCTGACGAATTCGGACCTGGCGGGACTGGTGCGGGCGAAGGGACTCGAACCCCCACATCTTTCGATACCAGGACCTAAACCTGGCGCGTCTACCAGTTCCGCCACGCCCGCTTAGGCCGCCGGTCGCGCGGGGATATAGCAGGCGTGGCGCGGGGGCAAGGGCGCTGGGGCGTCGGAATGCCTGGCCGCAGCTTCGACCTGGGTCGCATGGGATGGATTCACACGAAGCCGCGAAGACGGCGGGCCTGCTTCGTCGGTCTCATTTTCTCAGGATCGGCCATGGCCCGTCCGATGGCTTCATGGCTTCTCTCGCCGCCCCCGCCACTTCTCCTTCGCGGCTTTGCGGCTTCGTGTGAGACCCTCTTCCAGCTTCAGGGCGGGCGGAGGCGTTTGGGGATCGGGCGCACGCGAAGCCGCGAACAGACCCCTTGGGCGGCGGGACTCTCTAACGATCGACTGAGATCGGCGCTTCCGGCCGGCGTGCCCGGCGCGTGCCCGGCACCATTTCTCGCGGGGAGTCTCCGACGGAGCAGCAGCGCCAGGCCGGTTCGCTACGCGGCCAAGGGGGGTGGGCATCTCGAGGAGATGCGCATTTGGGATTGGATGAAGAGCCTATTATCAGAGCGTACCTGGAGTCCTTATGACCAGAACCAGCTCGCAGATCCTCCAGGAGAACGAAAAAGCGAAAGCTTGGTCGACGACCATGGCCAACGTCGGCACCGCCCTGTTCATCGCAGGGTTCGGTACATTATGGTTGAGCGGGCCTGAGCCTTGGCCCGTGGTCTGGATCGTGCTTGGGATTGCGATCATGGCGATGGCCACCCACTTATTGAATTATCTCGAAGCGGAGAGCTGAAATGAGCCTGGTTGCCGGCATCGCGCCCGTGGTGGCATCGCTCCTCGTTTGCGCGATCGCTTACCTTTCGGTGCGACGGGGCCATCGCAAGGTGATCGAAACCCGGCGCAAGGCTGAATCGGCAGCGGAGTAATGTCTGCTTAAATGAAGAGATTATCGCGGCGGCATCTCAGTGCCGCGCTCGAATCCGCGATCGTCTGGAGCGGGCAGGCGCTGCGGACGGTGCGGGACGAGGATCAGGGTTCGCCCCTCGACCCGCCAGGACGCCAGCTTCGAGAGGAAGTTCATCCCGATCACCTCCATGTCGCCGAAGGCGGGCGAGACGACGACTTTGAGGTCGCGAGCCAGGATGTTGCCGAGCCGGAGCTCCTCGACGCTTGCCGCCCGGGCCGGAGCGAGGCCGTTCGCGGTCCTGAGCACGACCGGAACCGGCCCGGAGCTCGCCTCCACGCCGGCCGCCTCCGCGGTCGATTCGGAGATCGCAGTTATCGTCGCGCCGCTGTCGATCAGCATCCGCCGGCGGACTCCGTTGATCGTCGAATTGGCCCAGAAATGGCCGTCCGCGGCCATGCGGATCCTCACTTCCCCGCCGCTCACTTCCTGCGGATCGAGCCCGAACCTCGCCGTCAGCCGGGCGAGCTCCGGCTGGTAGGGCGCCTGCTGGACGAGGAGAAAGATCGCCACGGCCGCGAGGCCGAGCGAGACCAGGAAGCGCAGCAGGCGGCCGATGACCGGCACCCTGAACAGCAAGATCAGCACCAACGCGGCGCCTGCCGCATAGAGCGCCATTCGCGGCCAGTCGGGGTTTGCGGTGATCGTCATGAGCTTGGCCTCCCCGATATAGTGGCCCATCCGGTCTTCGCTAAGGTGGAACGATCGCTTGATTGCGGCTTTCACCGCTGAACAGGCAGGGAGGCAGGAATGCGCTATCGCAAGCTCGGATCGAGCGATCTCGAAGTTTCCGAAATCTCGCTCGGATCGTGGCTCACCTTCGGGGTCGGAGTCGAGCGCGACCGCGCCGCTTCGGTGGTGGACGAGAGCTTCGGGTTGGGGATCAACTTCATCGACACCGCCAACGTCTACGGCCGCGGCGCGGCGGAGAGCTTCCTCGGCGAGGTGCTGGGGGGCCGGCCGCGCGAATCCTACGTGCTGGCGACGAAGCTGTTCTTCCCGATGACGGAGGCGGACCGCGGCCTGTCGAGGGCGCAGGTCGAAAAGCAGCTCGATGCCTCGCTGAATCGGCTCAGAACCGATCATATCGATCTCTATCAATGCCACCGCTACGACGAGCAGACTCCGCTCGAGGAGACGATGGCGGCGCTCACCGACGCGGTCCGCTCGGGCAAGGTCCGTTATATCGGTTTTTCGGAATGGCCCGCCGACAAGATCCGGGCCGCCGTCGAAATGGCCGGAGTGGAGAAGTTCGTCTCGAGCCAGCCGCAATATTCCCTCCTCTGGCGGCAACCGGAGGAGGAGGTGATCCCGCTCTGCGCGGCCAACGGCATCTCCCAGATCGTCTGGTCGCCGCTCGCCCAGGGCGTCCTCACCGGCAAATATCTGCCCGGCAGCCCGCCGCCGAAGGACAGCCGGGCGACGAGCGAGGAGATGGGCGGCTTCATCTCCTGGCTTCTGCGCGACCAGACGCTGGAAGCCGTGCAGCGGCTGCAACCGATCGCCGCCGAAGCGGGCCTCAGCCTGGCGCAATTCGCGCTCGCCTGGGTGCTGCGCGAGCCGAACGTCGCTTCCGCCATCGTCGGTGCGTCGCGGCCGGAGCAGCTGGCCGAGAATGCCGCGGCTTCCGACGCGACGGTCGATCCCGCGCTGTTCGAGCGCGCCGAACGAATCATCGCGAATATGTAAACGCTTCGGGCTAAGCTCGAGCGCGATGGGGCGGCGCATGGGGGCATTGCGATTCGGAGCCAGGGCCGCGGCCGCCCTGCTGATCCTGCTGATCCTGGTCCTCGCCGGATTGCGGGCCGCGGCCGCCTTGCGCGAGGACGGCGCTCCGCCGCCGCCGGGAACGCTGATGGTCGGAACCCCTTTGGGCGCGGTCTCGGTGGGCGTGTCCGGCCCGGCGGACGGGCCGCCGGTCATGCTGGTTCACGGCACCGCCGCCTGGCGCGGCTTCTGGAAGGATGTCGCGGCGCATCTCGCCGGCCGAGGCTGGCGAGTGATCGCGGTCGACCTGCCGCCTTTCGGCTGGTCCGAGCATGATCCGAAGGCCCGCTACGACCGGATCGCGCAGGCCGATCGGCTCGCGGCGGTCCTCGCGGCGACGGCCGGGCGCCCCGCCGTGGTCGTCGGCCACAGCTTCGGCGGCGGCCCGGCGACCGAGCTCGCCCTGCGCCGGCCCGAGCGGCTGCGGGCACTGATCCTGGTCGATGCCGCCCTGGGAGAGCTCGACGCCCCTGCCAAAGCCGGCGGAGCGCTGAGCGTCCGGCCGCTGGCCGAGGCGGCGACGGCGGCCACGGTGACCAACCCGGCCGCCATCGGCCCGCTGCTGCGCTCGCTGATCGAACGCAAAGAGCGCGCGGCGTCCTGGCTGCCGGTCCTGAGGCAGCCGATGCGCCGGCGGGGCACGACTTCCGCTTATGCGGCCTGGCTGCCCAGCCTGTTCGCCACCGATGACGGCGCTCTCAGCCGGCGAAGCCAAGGCCTGAGCCGCCTCGCCGTGCCGCTGGCCCTGATCTGGGGCGAAGCCGACACCGTCACTCCGATCGCGCAGGGGCGCCGAATCGCGGCGCTCGGGCGGGCCCGGTCGTTCGCGACCCTTCCCGGCGTCGGACATATTCCGCATATCGAGGATCCGGAGGCGTTCCTGGCCGCGCTCGACTCAGCACTGGCCCCGGACCGGGAGGGAAAGACGAAGTGAAGCGCAAGCTGCTGGTCGGAGTGTCGGTGATCGCGCTGCTCGCCGCCGGAGCAGCCATCTACGCCGCGCCTTTGATGGCGGAGCCGGATGGGCCCAAGGACTGCGGCCCGCTGTTGCCCGGCCCCGCCGATGCGAAGGCGGCGGCGGTGGCGGTACCCAGGCCCAACTGGGCGCAGGTCGGCGGAACGGTGAACGACGCG
Organism: Allosphingosinicella sp.; assembly: GCA_036382815.1. GTDB lineage: Bacteria > Pseudomonadota > Alphaproteobacteria > Sphingomonadales > Sphingomonadaceae > Allosphingosinicella. Next base: position 1,211 of record DASVPM010000085.1, on the reverse strand, counting down.
AGCTGCCTCAGCCGGACTCCGGTTGCGGGAGTCGTCCGCGCCGAGACCGAGAAGCAGGTGGCCGACGCGCTCGCTTACGCCCGGGCGAACGGCCTCGCCGTGTCGGCGGCAGGCGTGAAGCGCAGCATGGGTGGACAGGCCTTCAGCCCGCGCGGCCTGGTGCTCGACATGCGGGGAATGAACTCCGTCCGGCTCGACCCCGCGCGGCGGACCGTGACGGTGGGCGCAGGCGCGACCTGGCACCAGATCCAGAACGCAATTCACCCCCGTTTCGCCGTCAAGGCGATGCAGTCGACCGACATCTTCAGCGTCGGCGGCTCGATCTCCGTCAACGCGCACGGGATGGATCACCGCGCCGGCGCTCTCCTCGGGTCGATCCGCTCGCTGAGGGTGATGCTCGCCGACGGCCGGGTCGTCACCGCGTCGCGGCAGGAGAATGACGAGCTCTTCCGGCATGCGGTGGGCGGCTACGGCCTGTTCGGAGTGATCCTCTCGGCGGAGCTCGATGTCGTTCCCAACGACATCTACCGGTCGGAGCGCGCGGTCATCGCGACCCGCGATTTCCCGGCGACTTTCGAAAGGATCGCGGCCGATCCCTCGGTCGGGCTGATGTACGCCCACCTCTCGACCGCTCCGGGCTCGCTGCTCGACGAGGCCCTGGTCTATACCTACCACAAGGTGCCGGAGGCGGGTCTCAAGCGGGCTCCGCTCACCGAGGTGGCGTCCACGAAGCTGCGCCGCCTCACCGTCAACCTCGCCAAGCGCGGCGACGTCTTCAAATCGGCCAAATGGTGGACCGAAAAGCATCTGGAGCATCGCTTCGAGAGCTGCACGGCGACCCGCGCGCAGGCGATGGGAGACGGCGAGGCCTGCCTGGTCTCGAGGAACGACCCGATGCACGATTCGGTCGCCTATCTGCGCAACGCGCTTCCCGAGGAAACCGACATCCTGCACGAATATTTCGTCCCGCGGGCGCGCCTGGTGCCCTTCGTCGACGGGATGCGCGCGCTGTTCCGGAACCACCGCGCCAATGTGCTCAACGTCTCCATCCGCGCCGTCGACGCGGAGGATCATGCGCTGACCTACGCGCCCGCCCCCGCTTTCTCGGTCGTCCTCTACCTGAACCAGAAGACGGATGCGGAGGGCAACCGGCACATGGCGGCGCTCACGTCCGACCTCATCGACCTGGCGAGCGCGAACGGCGGACGCTT
>DASVPM010000084.1:0-6590 GCA_036382815.1 Allosphingosinicella sp. | reverse complement strand
GCTTCGCGCCTGCCCCTCTCCCCTACAGGGAGAGGGGTTTTCTGGTCCCTCTCCCTGCAGGGGAGAGGGACGCGCGAGCGGCGAAGCCGTTCGCGAGGGTGAGGGCGCAGCCCAACTCACCATTCCTCCACCACCGCCGTGGTCTCGATCTCGATGCGGGCGCCCGGCTCGACCAGGGCGCCGACCTCCACCACGGCCATCGCCGGGAAGTGCCGCCCGATCACTTCCTTGTAGGCGGCGCCTATCTCCGCCAGGCCCAGCCGGTATTCGTCTATGTCGACGACATACCAGGTCATCCGGACGATATGCTCGGGCCCGGCCCCGTCCTCGGCGAGGATCGCGAGGGTGTTGAGGAGGATCTGCCGGAGCTGGCCCGCGAGGTCGGACGCGACGATGGTCCCGGCCTCGTCCCAGCCGATGATCCCGGCGGTGAAGATCGTCCGGCCCCTGGCGGAAACGCCGTTGGAAAAGCCGCTGGGGCGGGGCCAGCCGGGGGGAAGCAAGGTCCTCAAGTCCGGTACTCCGCGAGATGGGCGCGGGCGATGACCACTTTTTGCACTTCGGACGCGCCCTCGTAAATGCGAAGCGCCCTGATCTCGCGGTACAGCCGCTCGACCGGGACGCCGCGGGTTACTCCCAGGCCCCCGAACATCTGCACGGCCTTGTCGATGACGTTCTGGGCGCTGTCGGTGGCGTGGAGCTTGGCGAGCGCGGCCTCGCGGCTGTTGCGCCGGCCATGCACGTCGCGAAGCCAGGCGGCGCGGTAGACGAGCAAAGCCGAGGTCTCGACGTCGAGCACCATCTCCGCGAGCTTCGACTGGGTGATGGCGTTGTCGGCCAGGGTTCCGCTTCCCAGCCGCCGGCTCAGCGCCCGCCGGGTCGCCTCGTCGAGGGCCCGCCTGGCGAAACCGAGCGCCGCAGCCCCGACCGTGGTGCGGAAGATGTCGAGCGTGGCCATTGCCTGGGCGAAGCCGCGGCCGCGCTCGCCGAGCAAGGCCGAGGCCGGCAGGCGCGCGTCGGCGAATCGAAGGGTCGCCAGGGGATGGGGCGCGATCACCTCGATCCGTTCGCTGTCGTCCAGCCCCGGCGTTTCGCGGTCGACGATGAAGGCGGAGATGCCCTTGGCGCCGGGCGCCTCGCCGGTTCGGGCGAAGAGGATGTAATAATCGGCGATGCCGCCGTTCGAGATATAGGTCTTGGCGCCGTTCAGGACCCAGCCGTCGCCGTCCTCCTCGGCCGTCATGTCCATCGAGGCGACGTCCGAACCGGACTCGGGCTCGGTGAGGGCGAAGGCCGCGACCTTCTCGCCGCGGGCGACGGCGGGAAGGTAGGCGGACTTCTGGGCGTCCGACCCGAACAGGCTGATCGTTCCCGATCCGAGTCCCTGCATTGCGAAAGCAAAGTCGGCGAGGCCGGAGTGACGGGCGAGCGTTTCGCGGATCAGGGCGAGGATCCGGACGTCGAGACGGTCCGCATCGTCGGGAACGCAATGGCGAAGCCAGCCGCCGTCGCCGAGCTTGCGGACGAGGTCGCGGCAGGCCTGGTCGACATCTTCGGGTTCGGCGTCGTCAAGCTCCGCGTGGCACCAATCCTCCAGCCGGTCCGCAAGCTCGCGGTGGCTGTCGTCGAAGAAAGGCCAGTCGAGGAAGTCTTTCAAGGCAGCCTCCGGCGACAGAATTCCTCCCCGCGATTTCGCGGGGAGGGGGACCGCGCGAAGCGCGGTGGAGGGGCTTTCCGGACTCTGAAAAAACCCCTCCACCAGGCTTCGCCTGGTCCCCCTCCCCCGGGAATCCGGGGGAGGAATAAGCGGCGACTAGTCACCCTTGAACTCCGGAGTCTTCTTCGCGGCGAAGGCTTCGAACGCTCGCCTGAAGTCGTTCGTCGCCATGCAGATGGCCTGGGCCTGGGCTTCCATCTCGATCGCCGTCTCGAGGCTGACGTTCCATTCCTGGCTGAGCTGGGTCTTGGTGATGCCGTGCGCGAAGGTCGGCCCGGCAGCGAGTCCCCGGGCCAGCGCAAGCGCCTCCCCGAGCAAATCGGCGCGCTCCACCAGGCGGTTGTGGAAGCCCCAGCTTTCGCCCTCCTGCGCGGACATCACCCGGCCGGTGTAGAGCAATTCCGCCGCCCGTCCCTGGCCGATGATGCGGGGCAGGATGGCGCAGGCCCCCATGTCGCAGCCGGCCAGGCCGACCCGGGTGAACAGGAAGGCCGTCTTCGCCTCGGGCGTGGCGAGGCGAAGGTCCGATGCCATCGCCATGATCGCCCCCGCGCCGACGCAGATGCCGTCGATCGCCGCGACGATCGGCTGCGGGCAGGCGCGCATCGCCTTGACCAGGTCGCCCGTCATCCGGGTGAAGTCGAGGAGCGCCGGCATGTCCATTCGCGTGAGCGGGCCGATGATCTCATGGACGTCGCCGCCGGAGCTGAAATTGCCGCCGGCGCCGGCCACGACCACCGCCTTCACCTCACGCGCGTAGACCAGGGCACGGAAGGCCTCGCGAAGCTCGGCATAGCTTTCGAAGGTGAGCGGGTTCTTCCGCTCCGGGCGGTTGAGGGTCACCGTCGCGACGCCGTCGGCATAGCTCCACAGGAAATGTTCGGGCGCGAATGTTTGCGGGTTCATGCGATCTCCACCGCTTCACCGTTCCTTTCGGAGACGACGAGGTCAAGCACCGCCGCGGCCACCTCTTCGGCCGCGATCAGGCGTCCGGACGGGTTGAGCCGGGCCAGCTCTTCCCGGGCCCTGTCCTCGGTCCGCCCAGTCCTGGCGGCGATGTTCGAGATCGACCGGACGGTCATCTCGGTATCGACGAACCCCGGGCAGACCGCATTCACGCGCATATTGCTTTGCGCATATTCGGCGGCGAGGGCGCGGGTCAGGCCGACGGCCCCGTGCTTCGCGGCGATATAGGGCGAAGCGTAGGCGAAGCCGTGCAGGCCCGCCATGGAGGCGACGGTGACGATCCGCCCCGCCTCGGCCGCGAGCAGATCCGGAAGGGCCGCCTGGCAGCAATGGAACATGCCGTCGAGGTTGACCGCCATGATCTCGCGCCAGAATTCCGGAGTGACCTTGGCGAACGGCATGCCCGCCGCGGCGCCGGCATTGTTGACGAGGATGGTGATCGGCCCCTGAGCCTCGCGGGCGAGGGCGAAAGCGCGGTCCACTTCCCCGCGGAGGGTGACGTCGGCGGGCGCCACGAGGGCGTTGAAGGGGCCGGAGCAGACTTCCTCCAGTTTCTCCCGGCGGCGGCCGACGAGAGTGAGATTCGCGCCCTCGGCTCCGAACGCGCGGGCGATGGCGGCGCCGATTCCGGTGCCGCCCCCGGTGATGATCGCGTGGTGGTTTTTCAGCCGCATGTGCCCTCACCCTGGCGCTTCGCGCCTGTCCCTCTCCCCTGCAGGGAGAGGGATTGGAGTGCTCCAAAAACCCCTCTCCCTCCAGGGGAGAGGGAGGGGCCCGCCGCGAAGCGGTGGGAGGGTGAGGGCAGGCCCTGCCTCACGCCTTGAGCTCAGCTTCCCGCGCCAAATTGCGCGCCAGCTGGGCCATTCCACCGAGATATTGGGGCGGCACCCGGACTCCGCGATAGTCGTGGGCGGCCGCGGCGCGCAGGGTCCACATCGGGTCGATGAGGTGGGGGCGGGCGAGGGCGACCAGGTCCGCGCGGCCGGCGGCGAGGATCGAGTTGACGTGGTCGGTCTCGTAGATGTTGCCGACGGCCATGGTCGCGACCCGTCCCTCGTTGCGGATCTGGTCGGCGAAAGGGGTCTGGAACATCCGGCCGTAGATGGGCGTGCAATCGGCCCAGGTCTGGCCCGCCGAGACGTCGATCAGGTCCGCGCCCGCGTCGGCGAAGGCCTGGCCGATGCGGACGGCCTCGTCGGGGGTGACGCCCTCGTCCCCCATCCAGTCGTTGGCGGAGATGCGAACCGACATCGGTCTGTCCGCAGGCCAGGCCGCCCGCATCGCCCGGAACAGCTCGAGCGGGAAGCGCAGCCGGTTCTCCAGGCTTCCGCCATATTCGTCGTCGCGCCTGTTGGTGAGCGGGGTGATGAAGCTGGAAAGGAGATAGCCATGGGCGGCGTGGAGCTCGACCATGTCGAACCCGGCCTCGAGGCCCATCCCCACCGACGCGACGAATTGTCCGATCACTTCGTCCATGTCGGAGCGGGTCATCGGCCGCGGGATTTGGTTGCGCTCCGACCAGGGGACGTCCGACGCCGCCATGATCGGCCAATTGCCGGTCTCGAGCGGGACGTCATAGCCTTCCCATCCCACCCTGGTGCTGCCCTTGGCCCCTGAATGGCCGAGCTGGAGGCAGAATTTGGCGCTGCTGTTCGAGTGGACGAAATCGACGATCCGCCTCCACGCCGCGACATGGTCCGGAGCATAGAGGCCCGCGCAGCCCGGGGTGATCCGGCCCTCGGCGGAGACGCAGGTCATCTCCGTGTAGAGCAGGCCGGCGCCGCCCTGGGCGCGGGTACCGTAATGGACGAGGTGGAAATCGTTCGGGACGCCGTCCCGGGCCGAGTACATCGCCATCGGCGACACCACGACCCGGTTGGCGAGTCCGAGGCCGCGAAGGCGGTAAGGGGCGAACATGGGCGGCGCCGGGTCGTTGACCGGGACCCCGAGCGCCTTCGACTGGAACCAGCGCTCGACATTTTCCAGCCAGGGCCTGTCCCGCAGCCGCAAATTCTCGTGGCTGACCCGCTGCGACCGGGTGAGCAGGGAATAAGCGAACTGGATCGGCTCGAAATGGAGGTAGCGATCCAGGGTCTCGAACCATTCGGTCGAGTTGCGGGCGCTGTTCTGGAGCTTGAGGACCTCGACCTGCCGCTCCTCCCGATACTCGCCCAGGGCGGCCTCGCGCGACAGGCCGGGGCGGTTGAGGACCTCGGCGAGCTTGATCGAATCCTCCAGCGCGAGCTTCGTCCCCGATCCGATCGAGAAATGCGCGGTGTGCGCCGCATCCCCGAGCAGGATGAGATTTCGATAGGACCAGCGCTCGCAGAGGATCCGGCGGAACCGGAGCCACGCTTCCGGTCCCTTCAGATGGGCGGCGTTGGACATCAGGGCCCGACCGTCGAGATATTTCGCGAAGATCCGCTCGCACAGAGCGATCGCCTCGGGCTGGTCCATCCGGTCGAAGCCGAGCCGCTGCCACGTGTCGGGCGCCATCTCCACGATGAACGTCGAGAGGCCGGCATCGAACCGATAGGCATGGGCCCAGACCCAGCCCGCCTCGGTCTCCTCGAAGGCGAAGGTGAAGGCCTCGAACACCTTTTCGGTGCCGAACCAGAAGAATTTGTTCTTCCGGACCTGGACGTCGACCCCGAAATGCCCGGCATAAGCGCCGCGGATCCGGCTGTTGGCGCCGTCGGCGGCGATGACGAGGTCGTAGCCGGAATAGAAGTCCAGATCTGCGCTCGCCTCGTGCTCGAAGTGGAGGCGGACGCCTAGCTCGCGGGCGCGGTTCTGCAGAATATTGAGCAGCCGCTTGCGGCCGATGCCGATGAAGCCGTGACCGGAGGAGCGAATGGTCTGGCCGTGGACATGGACCTCGATATCGTCCCAATGGGCGAATTCGCTCCGGATGACCGCGCCGGACACCGGATCGTTCGCCATCAGATTCTCGACGGTCTGGTCGGAGAAGACGACTCCCCAGCCGAACGTGTCGTCGGGCCGATTGCGCTCGTAGAGGTCGATGTCGTGCGCGGCGTCGCGCAGCTTCATCGAGATCGCGAAATAGAGCCCGGCCGGTCCCCCGCCCAGGCAGGCGATGCGCATCTTTTCTCCTCCTGGCCGGAACGGGTAAAGCGAGCCGGGAGGGGAGGCAAGGGCGGGGCTCAGGCCTTCCCGAAGCCCTGGACGAGAAGCACGACGCCTTCGGATGCGGCCAGGCGATCGGCGGCGATCGCCCGATATTCCGCGGATTCGAGCCAGCGCCGCGCGGCCGGCCCATCCGGAAAGGCGATGATGTTGAGCTTCTGCCCCGCCCATTGCCCCTCGAGAACGGCCGGCGCCTCGTCGGCGGCGAGCAGCCGTCCGCCATATTGGATGAGCACCGGCATGAACGCCGCCGCATACGCGTCGTAACGTTCCCGGTCGTGGATTCGGATCTGGGCGACCACGTAGACGGTCAAGGGCGGGATCCTTGTCGATTGCCGGCGCCTGTTGGCCGGCGGGGGCGAGTTGAGGTAGCCTGGCGGCAACCTAGTCGATCGGAAGGCGAAGTGGCAGGCCTGTTGAAATGGATCGTGGTCGCGCTGGCGCTGTTCGCGGTCGTCGGCATGCCGTTCATCCTTTTCGAGGGACAGATCCTCAATCTGGCGGCGAGCCTCTTCGGCCCGGCGGGCCGGGCGGGGCCGCTGCTGGCGCTGGCCATCCTGGCCCTGTTCGCGGGCGACGTCGTCCTGCCGGTCCCGTCCAGCCTGGTCAGCATCGCGGCGGTCGCCTTGTTCGGCTGGGCGGGCGGGCTGCTCATCTGGATCGGGATGTCGGCCGGCTGCGTCCTCGGCTACTGGCTTGGCGGCCGGGCGGCGCGGCCGCTCGCCCGGCGCTACCTGGGCCGGGCGGAGCTTGAGAGGGC
>DASVPM010000083.1:0-3417 GCA_036382815.1 Allosphingosinicella sp. | reverse complement strand
GTCCGCAAGGTGCCGGTGGCGAGCCCGGCCTATCTCGACGCCCGCGGGCGGCCCCGGCGGCCGGGCGATCTCGCCGCTCACGACATCCTGCTCTATGCCAACGAGCAGTGGCGCTTCCGGGTCGGCGGCAAGTGGGAATATGTGCGCGGACGGCCACGGCTGAGAGCGGACAATGGCGAGATGCTCCGGGCGGCGGCCGAAGCCGGCCTCGGCATCTGCATTCTGCCGAGCTTCATCGCCGCCCGAGGCCTGGAGCGAGGCACCTTGGAGCCGCTGCTTCGCGATTTTCCGCTCGAGGAAGGCGCGCTCCACGCCGTGATGCCGCCGGGCCGGGCGACGACGGCCCGGGTCCGCGCGCTGGTCGATTTCCTCGTCGAGCGCTTCGGGCCGGAGCCGCAATGGGACCCGTGCTGGCTGGCCGAGGACCGGAAATGACGGAGGAACGCTGCGGCGGCTGCGGCTGGATCGTCGAGGGCGGTACGGCGGGCTGCCAGGCGCGCTACGAGGCGCTGCTTGCGCGCGATTATGAGGATCCGGCCTTCTTCGCGGTGCACCGGATGTTCGTCGACGTCTATTCGCTGCAGCATCCGGATCGTTATTGCCGCTCGGCGAAATCGCTCGCGGCGCATCTGGTCGGCCTCGGCCAGATTTTGGAGAACGGCATTCCGGCGGCGACCGGCGCTCCGGCGCTGAGGGACTGGCTCGACGGCAACCGAGCGCTCGAAAAGTCTCCGCTCCCCGAAGCGCGCGGAGCGATCACGCTCGGCGACGTCGAGGGCATCGAGGAGGCGGGGCCGTGGCGCGAGGCGATGCGGGCCTGGGCGGTTTCAACCTGGCAGGCCTATGCCGAGCTCCACCCGCTGGCGCGGAGGTGGGCGGCGGAGGCGGGGAGTCGATAAAATTCCTCCCCGAGATTCTCGGGGAGGGGGACCGCGCGAAGCGCGGTGGAGGGGTTCGTCGGACTCCGCAAGGCCCCTCCACCATGCTTCGCATGGTCCCCCTCCCCTGCAAATGCAGGGGAGGATTTTAGCGTGGCTGGACGCGCCGCGCGGGAAGGCTAAAGCATCGGACCCATGAAACACGCTCTCCCCTTTCTCGCCCTTCTCCTGACCACCGCCTGTGCCGGCACGAAGGATGAGCGGGAGGTCGCTCCGCTCGGAACCGCCTTGCCCGCGGAGCCGAGCGCGGAGCCGCCGAGCCCCGCGGCCGAGGACGCCCGGCTGCTCGCCTTCCTCGATGCCGCTTTCGACGAGCGCAACGCGTCGAGCCCGGAAACCCTGACGAGCCTCGGCAGCAAGACCGATTACGGCCGGCTCGACGATTATAGCGACGCCCAGGCGCAGCGGGATCAGGCGCTGGTGCAGAAGCATCTCGCCGACATGAAGGCCCGGTTCGACTATTCGAAGCTGAGCCCGGCCGGCCAGCTCAACTACCGGCTGTTCGAATATAATGCGGCGCGGTCGGCCGAGAATTTCCGCTGGCGCGAATACGGCTTTCCGATGTCGACCAACGGCAGCCCGGCGGGCGATTTTCCGGTCTTCCTGATCAACCAGCACCGGGTCGACAGCGTCGCCGACGCCGAGGCCTATATCGCCCGGATCCGCGACACCGAGCGGGCGATGCGCGAGATCGATGCGGAGGCCCGGGCGCAGGCGGAGAAGGGGATCGTGCCGCCGAAGTTCAACTTCGCGCCGGTGCGGGCCGATGCGAAGCGGGCGGTCGCGGGCGCCCCGTTCGGCGCGGGCGCGGATTCGCCGCTGCTCGCCGACTTCAGGAAGAAAGTGGAGGCGCTCGACGCTCCGGCCGACGTCAAGGCGAAACTGATCGCCGATGCGTCGGCGGCGCTTTCGGGACCGTTCCGCCGCGCCGTCGGCGACATGCTGGCGACGCTCGATGCGATCGAGCCGAAGGCGACCGGCAACAGCGGCGCCTGGAGCCTGCCCAATGGCGGGGAATATTATGCCTCGCGGCTTCGTGCGCAGACCACCACGGACCTTTCCGCCGGCCGGATCCACCAGATCGGACTCGACGAGGTGGCGCGGATCCACCGTGAGATGGAAGCCGTCAAGGCCCAGGTCGGCTTCAGGGGGACGCTTCAGCAATTCTTCGAGCACATCAAGACCGGACGTGAGTTCAAATATCCGAACACGGATGCCGGGCGGCAGCAATATCTGAAGGACGCCAACGCCTTCATCGCCCAGGTGATGGCCGAGGCGCCGAAATGGTTCAGCCGGTTGCCCAAGGCGCCGCTGGAGGTCCGCGCCGTCGAGACCTGGCGGCAGGAGACGGCGTCGGTCGCCTTCTACAACCGGCCTTCGCCGGACGGCTCGAGGCCGGGCATTTTCTACGTCAACCTGGCCGACATGAACCAGGTCCTGAAGCCCCAGATCGAGGGCATCGCCTATCACGAGGGCGCTCCCGGCCACCATTTCCAGATCGCGCTCCAGCAGGAGCTGGAGGGCGTCCCCAAGTTCCGCCGCTTCGGCGGCTACGGCGCCTACAGCGAGGGCTGGGGGCTCTATGCCGAGCGGCTCGGCCGGGAGATGGGCTTCTACAAGGATCCCTATTCGCTGTTCGGCCACCTGTCGCTCGAGCTGTGGCGGGCGGTGCGCCTGGTCACCGACACGGGCCTGCATTCCAAACGCTGGACCCGCGAGCAGGCGATCCGGTATTTCCAGGACAATTCGCTGCTTTCCGAGCGCGACATCGTCAAGGAGGTGGAGCGCTACATCAACAATCCCGGGCAGGCGACGAGCTACAAGATCGGCCAATTGAAGATCCTCGAGCTTCGCGAGCGCGCGAAGCAGGCGCTTGGCGATCGCTTCGACATCCGCGATTTCCACGCCGCGGTGCTCGAGAACGGCGCCCTGCCGCTCGACATCCTCGAGCAGCAGGTCGAGGCGTATATCGCGGCGAAGAAGAGTTGACCCCTTCGTCATTGCGAGCGAAGCGAAGCAATCCGGTCCGCGCGGGCTCAGACGGGTGGGTTGCTTCGTCGCTGCGCTCCTCGCAATGACGGGGTTTTAAAGGAGACGGACATGGCCAAGGGTCAGAAGAAGAGCAACAAGGAAGCCAGGAAGCCCAAGAAGGAGGTCAAGAAGACCATCGCCGCCAATCCGTCCAGCAAGGGCGTCGTGGCGAAGGACTGATGGCCGAGCCCTTCGCCCGCCATCGCCAGGCCTGGAAGCAGGAGGAGATCCAGAAGCTCCACTTGCTCGCCGGCAAGGGCATGTCCCTGAAGGCGGTCGCCAAGGCATTGACCCGAAGCGAGGAGTCGGTGAAGGAGCGCGCCAAACAGGACGGGCTGAAGATCAGCAAGCTGAGGTAGGCGCATCGCTTCGCCTTTGGACAACCCAAATCCGTTCGGGCTGAGCCTGTCGAAGCCCTTTTTTGGATTGAGAGAAGGAAAGCCCTTCG
>DASVPM010000082.1:0-5928 GCA_036382815.1 Allosphingosinicella sp. | reverse complement strand
GCCCGACTCGGATCGAGTCATAGCTGAACCACGCGCCGGACTTCTCGACGATCCCGGCCTTGACTCCGAGGTCGAGGATTTCCCCGACCTTGGACACACCCTCGCCATACATGATGTCGAATTCGACCTGCTTGAACGGCGGCGCGACCTTGTTCTTGACGACCTTCACGCGGGTCGTGTTGCCGACGATATCGTCGCGGTCCTTGATCTGGCCCGTGCGGCGGATGTCGAGGCGGACGGAGGCGTAGAATTTGAGCGCGTTGCCGCCGGTGGTCGTCTCCGGATTGCCGTACATGACGCCGATCTTCATCCGCAGCTGGTTGATGAAGATGACCAGGCACTTGGATTTGGAGATGGAGCCGGTGAGCTTCCGAAGCGACTGGCTCATCAGGCGGGCCTGGAGGCCGACATGGCTATCGCCCATCTCGCCCTCGATCTCGGCTCGCGGAACGAGCGCCGCAACCGAGTCCACGACCAGCACGTCGATCGCGTTGGAGCGAACGAGCGTGTCGGTGATCTCGAGCGCCTGCTCGCCGGTATCGGGCTGGGAGACGATCAGCTCGTCGACGTCGACGCCGAGCTTGCGGGCATAGACCGGATCGAGCGCGTGCTCGGCATCGACGAAGGCGGCGGTGCCGCCGTTCTTCTGCGCCTCGGCGATGACGTGGAGAGCGAGCGTCGTCTTGCCCGAGCTTTCCGGGCCGTAGACCTCGATCACCCGGCCGCGCGGCAGGCCGCCGATGCCGAGCGCGATGTCGAGACCGAGCGACCCGGTCGAGATGGTCTCGATCTCGACCGCCTCGCGCGAGCCGAGCTTCATCGCGGAGCCTTTGCCGAACGCGCGGTCGATCTGCGCCAGAGCGGCCTCGAGGGCCTTTTGCCTGTCCATATTGTCCGAGTTTCCAACCACCTTGAGTGAAGCCGCCATGGCCCGCATCCCCTATTGCCTTGCGCGCCGCCGTTCAACGCGATTGTTCGGATGTACGTGATCCGTTCCCGGAGAACAAGAGGAAAACGCCTATTCATCCTATCCGCCGCCGCGCCGCATCCCAAATTCGCTTTCGGCGTCGGCAGGAGCGGACATCCGCCGCTTGCCCGACTTCGCCTTTGCTGGCACCGATCGGACTCGCTTCCGGGAAGACAGCGATGCCGGTCCTGCCAACAGTCCTTCGCAAACTTGCCGGCGCGGTGCTGGCAGCTCTAGGCGCCCTCGCCGTCGCGTGCGGCGCGGGCGCCCAGGCCCCGGCGAAGCCGGCGCAAGCTTATGCCGGCGCCATCTTCAAGCGGTGCGGCCCGCTTCCGAAAAAGAGGGAATGCTATGCCGCCGCGCTCGACGAGCGGCTGGCGAGCGGCGGCCCGGCGACGGCGCTCAAGCTGCTCGACGAGCTCGTCGCGCTCGACCCCGATGCCCGTCGCCAGGGACATTTCTTCGCTCACCGGATCGGCATCACCGCGCTCAAATCGCCGTCCGAGGTGGGCCGGGTCTTCGCGGCCTGCACCCCGGCCTATCAGTCGGGCTGCTATCACGGGGTCATCCAATCCTACTTCCTGGCCAACGCGCGGGAAGGCCGCGGGGTCACGACGGAGAGCGTCGATGCGCTTTGCCGAGACTATCGCGGCAAGCGCTCGGACCTGCTCTTCCAATGCACTCACGGCCTTGGCCACGGCCTCGCCATCCTCGGGCGCCACGACCTCCCGAAGGCGCTCGGATCCTGCGAGCTGCTCAGCCGCGAGCCGGAACGGGAGATGTGCTACGCCGGGGCGTTCATGGAGAGCCTCGTCAACGCGACGGATCCGGACGCGGTCTCCACCGCCGACATGCCCGCACCCAGGTCGAGGGCAGCGTCGGCCTCGGCCGGGCACGACCATCATGATGGGCACGGCCCGGCGAGCGCGGACGCCGCGCCGGCCAAGCCGCCGTTCCCGGCGCTCGATCCGGCCGACCTCCATTATCCCTGCTCGAAGCTGGACGAGAAATATCTGATCGCCTGCTACACGATCCAGACCTCGGTGATGCTCCACCATAACGGACGGGACGTCGGCGGCGCCGCGGCCGAATGCGGACGGGCCCCCGAGAAGGCGCGGTACACCTGCTTCCTCAGCCTCGGACGCGACGTGAGCACGATCGCCCTCAACGACGAGGCGGAGGCCGTGCGCCTGTGCGGGCTGGCCGAGCCGGCATTCAGGCCGGTCTGCCACCGCGGCGTGGTGACTTCGATCGTCAACATGAACGCCGATCCGGCCGAGGGCATTCCCTATTGCCGGGCCGTGCCCGAGCCGGAGAGCAAGCGCGCCTGCTATGCCGCCATAGGCCTGCAGGCGCTCGGGCTTCCGGAAGGACAAGTCAGGCGGGAGCAGGCGTGCCGGCTGGCCGAGACGGATTCGGTCGACATCTGCCTGGGGCGGCCGGCTCCGCCTCCGCCGGATGCCGGCTCCCAGGCCGTGCATTCCGACCGGGCCGAGCTTGCCGCTTAGGCGCCGCCACTCTATCGCCTGCGCCGATGCTCCGCTCCTTCCCGCACCGCCACCTGCTCGGGATCGACGCCCTCTCGGCCGACGACATCCACTTCCTGCTCGACGAGGCCGAGCCGTGGATCGAGTTCAACCGCGGCGCGCGCAAGGCGGACCAGAGGCTCGCCGGCCTGACCCAGTTCAACCTGTTCTTCGAGAATTCGACCCGGACCCTGTTCTCGTTCGAGGTCGCCGGCAAGAGGCTGGGCGCGCAGGTCGCCAACTTCCATCCGGGCGGCTCCAGCGTCCGCAAGGGCGAGAGCCTGATCGACACCGCCTACACGCTCGGCGCGATGCGGCCCGACGTGATGATCGTCCGCCACGGCGAGACGGGCGCGCCGCGACAGGTCGCCGAAGCGGTCGACTGCCCGGTGATCAACGCCGGCGACGGCACCGGCGAGCACCCGACCCAGGCGCTCCTCGACGCCCTCACCATGCGCCGCCGCAAGGGCCGGATCGAAGGCCTCGAAGTGGCGATCTGCGGCGACATCCGCCACAGCCGCGTCGCGGGATCGAACCTCAGGCTGCTGCCCAAATTGGGAGCGAAGGTGCGGCTGGTCGGTCCGCCGTCGCTGCTGCCGGCCGGGGGCGGGCTTCCGGCCTTCACCGATTTCGACGAGGGCATAAGGGGCGCCGACGTCGTGATGATGCTGCGGATCCAGCGCGAGCGGATGGAGGAAAGCGTCTCCGGCAGCCTCGCCGATTTCCATGCCCTCTACGGGCTCACCCTGGAGCGGCTGGAGCGGGCGGCGCCCGACGCGATCGTCATGCATCCGGGGCCGATGAACCGCGGAGTCGAGATTGACGGGGAGGTCGCCGACCACGCGACCCGCTCCACGATCCGCGAGCAGGTCGAGATGGGGGTCGCGGTGAGGATGGCCGTGCTCGACGTCCTGACCCGGGAGCGGCGGGGCTGATAAATCCTGCCCGGATTTCCGGGGGAGGAGGACCGCGCGGAGCGCGGTGGAGGGGTTCTACGGAGTCTGAAAGAGCCCCTCCACCAGGCTCCGCCTGGTCCCCTTCCCGAGAAATCTCGGGCAGGATTTTAAGAAAGTCTAGCCCCTGCGGCCGCCGGTGTAGCGGCTCGCCCAGCGCACCGGTGCGTCGCCGGCGACGGTGCGGACGAAGCAGGCGCCGCCCTTGGACCGGATCGAGCTGCAGGTGCGGCCCGCCGCCTCGCGGCTGGCGAAGCCGGCGACCGAGAGGCGATGGAGGGTTCCCCGGCCGGGCACGGTGACCGTCGTGCTGAGCGGAGTGAGGTCGGCGAAGCCGAAGCGCTTCAGCATCTGCGCCCAGGCGCGCTCCACCGAGGAAGGAGAGGAATAAGCGCCGAGCTGGACGGCGAAGCGGCCCGACCCGGACGGCTCTGCCGCGGCGCGGCGGCGAGGCGCCTCGAAGCGGGGCTTGAGCGGCTCGATCGAGCGCGCGGGAGCGGTGACCGACGGCTGGGGCGTGACGAGCGCCTGCACGGCCTCGGCGTAGAGCGGCCGGGTCTCCTCGGCCGCAGCCGGGGCGGCGGCCTCGGCGGCGGCGCGCTCGCTCACCCATTGCGGCAGGTCGACGGTCGCGACCCGGACCGGCTCGGCCTGCGTCGCCGCGACCGGCGCCGGCTCGGCGGAAGCCAGAGCCGGCTCCGGCGCGGCGTCGGCCAATGCGAGGGCGGGCGCGGTGGCGGCGACGGTCTCCGGGGCGGGCTCGGGCTCGGGGCCCGCCGCCGCGAAAGCGGTCGCGGCGGGCTGCGGCTGAGCCAAAGCGAGGCGGACCGGCTGGCCGGAATCCTCGGCGGGGGTCACGCCGAGCAGGGCGGCGACCTGGGTCGCGCCGCCGCCGGGCTGGGCGAGAGCGGCCCATTGCTGGAGGCGCGGGCCGAGATCGGCGGGCGACAGGTCCTGAGCGGCGGTGACCCGGGCCTTTTCCCAGTCGCCGGCGAGCGCGTAGGACAAAGCGAGGTTCTGGCGGGTGCGGCTGGTCGCGCCGGCTGCGCGGGCGGCGGGCTCGAGCAGCGCGATGGCCCGGCCGGGATCGCCGGCCAACGCGTAAGCGAGGCCGATATCGGCCGGCGACGCGGTCTCCGCGAGCCGGTCCAGCTCGGCGACGGCGCCGGCCGGGCGGCCGAGCGCGATCCGCGCCAAAGCGATGCTGAACGCGGCGCGCGCATTGGTGGGGTCGAGCTGCCGGACGTCCGCGAAGGTCGACTCGGCGGACTGGAAGCGGCCGTTCTTGAGATAGAGGTCGGCGAGGATCATCCGGTAGCCGACGTCGCGCGGGCTGAGCTCGACCGCCCTCTCGGCGAAGCCGAGGCCCTCCTTATACTCGCCCTTCTGAACCGCCGCCTGGGCCTTCGCGAAGAGGGACGCCGCGTCCTGCTCGGACCTGGGCGCCCTCGCCGAGGCCGAGGCGATGCGCGCGCCGGTCGGGCCGCAGGCGACCATGGTGGTGCCGATCGCCAAAGCGGAGACCGCGAACTTCAGTGCGACGCTCTTGTTCATCTGACCCACTCCGCTCAACGCTGGTTCGACTGGCCCGGCATGTGCCCGGACAGGGCCTCGAGCTCGGGAAGGGAATCGAGGAAATCATCGAGGGCCTCGGTGACGAGCTGCTGCGCCGAACGGCGCGACAGCGCGCAGGCGAGACGCAATTTCAAATGCCGGTCCGGATCGAGGCGCAAGGTGAAGGCGGCCTTGGGACGCGCCGCGGCAGCGGGGGCCCTGGTCCGCGTGATACGGGCACGCGGAAGCTTGACGACCCGGGTTTCGACCGGCGCCTCGGGCTCCGGTCCGCCGGCCGCTTCGAGAGCCGGCTCGATCTGCGGGACCGGCTCCGCCTCGGGCTCGGGCGGAGTCAGCCGGGCTTCGAGCTCGCGCTGCTGCTCGACGACGGCCGGAGGCTCGCTTTGGGTGCGGCCGCCGGGCGCCGGAGTCAGCGCCTCGATCGAGCTCGGCACATGCTCGGGCAGGTCCTGGGCCTCGTGGATGTCGTGGAGCGACGCGGGGCCCTGGCCCATGTCGTTCCAGCCCAGATCCTCGAGGCTGGAGCCGAAGCTTCCGAAGCCCTGCGGGCGCATGGCCGGCTTGGCGGCGCCCTTGCGGGCGAGGAGGCCTGAGGAGAGGGACGCGAAAGCCTTGTTCTCGACCATGTCGACGCCCCCCTTACTGGCCGACCACGCGCCGGCCGAAGCCGGCGGCGGGTCGAGCGCTGGTGGGGTGGGCGGCAAAGCCCTGGGGCGCCGAGAAGACGGTGCGGCGGAAATTCTTTTCGAGCCGGTCGGCGACATAGTCCCAGAGCTCGACCACCTCCTTGGCGGACTTGCTGTTGGGATCGACCTCCATCACCGTTCGCCCGTCGATCATCGAGGCGGCGTAGTCGGTGCGGTGGTGGAGCGTGACCGGAGCAACGGTGCCGTGCTGCGAGAGCGCG
>DASVPM010000081.1:0-4249 GCA_036382815.1 Allosphingosinicella sp. | reverse complement strand
AGTTTAAATGGTCCGTCCCCGCCCAGCCACGTTCGACAAGCAGAAGGTCGTCGCCGAGAACCGGCGCGCGCGCTTCGATTATGCCGTCGAATCGACCTACGAGGCGGGGATCGCCCTGACCGGCACCGAGGTGAAGTCGCTTCGCTTCGGCGAGGGCTCGATCGCGGAGAGCTATGCCGAGGTGAAGGAGGACGAGGCTTGGCTGATCAACGCCAACATCCCGGAGTTCAGCCACGGCAACCGCCACAATCACGAGCCCAAGCGGCCGAGGAAGCTTCTGCTCCACGAGCGCGAGATCGCCAAGCTCCACGGCGCCGTCGCCCGCCAGGGCATGACCCTCGTCCCGCTCTCCATCTATTTCAACAGCCGCGGGCGCGCCAAGGTCGAGCTCGCGCTGGCGAGGGGCCGCAAGGCGCCCGACAAGCGCGAATATCAGAAGGAGAAAGACTGGAAGCGGGAGCAGGGCCGGCTGTTGCGCGACCGTGGCTGACCGCAGGGGCCGGATCGCGCGCTGGGCCGCGCGCAACATGCCGAGGCGCGAGGATCTCGCCCGGAGCCCGTGGATGAAGCCGTTCGGCAAGCGCGTGCTTCAGTCCGAATTCTGGCGCTTCACCCGCCGGTCGGTTCCGCGCGGAGTGGCGGTCGGCCTTCTCGTCGGGATCTTCATCATGATCCCCGGCCTCCAGATCATCGGGTCGGCTTTGCTGTGCATCCCGGTTCGAGGCAATATCCCGGTTTCGGCTCTGATGACCTTCCTGTCCAATCCCTTCACGACGCCGTTCATCCTCACCGCTTCCTATTTCGTCGGCGATTCCCTCGGTTTCGGCGGCCAGCACGGCGTTCCGGGACGCGACGCGACGATCAGCGACTGGTTCGAATGGCTGTTCTCCGACGCCGCCCTGGCGACGGTCGGGGGCCTGTTCATCATCGCGACCCTGAGCGCAATCGTCGGCTATTTCGCCTCCATCCTGATCTGGCGCTGGTGGACCGGCCGCAAATGGCGGCGGCGGGCCCGTCGAGAGGCTCTGGACGTTTGATTGACTCGCCGGCGCTGCTATTGCGGCGCCGCTCAGCCCTCCGCCGAACCGGGACCTCGAAATCATGCGTAAATTCCTGCCCCTCCTCGCCGCCTCGACAGCGCTTGCCGCCTGCGCTTCCGGCAACGCTCCGCCCGCCGGGCCGAGCGAGACCGCGACGGTCGCCGCCGCCGCCGAAGGGCCGGCGGCCCCGCCCGAGGCGGACCGGCCGCAGATCGGCAGCTTCGGATTCGACGAGGCCGGAATGGATCGAAGCGCCGCCCCGGGCGACAATTTCTACCGCTTCGCCAACGGCACATGGGCGAAGAACACGCCGATCCCGTCCGACCGCTCCAATTACGGCATGTTCACCCTGCTCGACGACCTTTCCCGCCAGCGCACGCGCGAGATACTGGACGGGGTGAAGGACGATCCCGACAGCAAGATCGGCAACGCCTATTCGGCCTATCTCGACGAAGCCGCGATCGAGGCGAGGGGGCTTGCGCCGATCGAGCCCTGGCTCGCCCAAATTCGCGGCCTCAAGGCCAAGAGCGGCTATGCCGCCCTCGCCGCCGCGGCCGACCGCAACGGAATCCCGGGGCCCGTCGGCGGCTATGTCGGGCAGGACGACAAGGATCCCGAGCGCTACGCCTATTCGATGTACCAGGCCGGCCTCGGAATGCCGGACCGCGATTATTATCTGAGCCAGGACGCCAAGCTCGCCGAGACCCGAGCCGCCTACCTCAAGCATCTGACCAACGTCCTGACGCTCGCCGGCGAGGCCGATGCCGCGGCGCGCGCGAAAGCGATCCTGGCGTTCGAGACCGAGATCGCCAGAGCGCACTGGACCCAGGTCGAAAGCCGGGACGCGACCAGGATCTACAACAAGATGACCCTGGCGGCGCTTGCCAGGAGTGCGCCCGGCTTCGACTTCGCCGCCTATTCGCGCGGCGTCGGCGCCGACGTCAGCGATCTCATCGTCAATCAGCCAAGCGCGATGAAGGGCATCGCCGCCGCCATCGGCCGGGCGCCGCTGCAGGTGCTGAAGGACCAGCTCCTCGTCCGCTCGCTCGACAATTATTCCGACTATCTGCCCAGGCGCTTCGACCAGGAGGCCTTCTCCTTCTACGGCACCGTCCTTTCCGGAACGCCCGAGCAGGAACCCAGGTGGAAGCGGGGGGTGACGTTCGTCACCAATGCGCTCAGCGACGAGGTCAGCAAAATCTACGTGCAGCGCTACTTCCCCCCCGAGACCAAGGCCGCCGCCGACAGGCTCGTCCGCAACGTCATCGCCGCGATGGACCGGCGGATCGACCGGCTCGAATGGATGGCGCCCGCGACCAGGACCGCCGCTCACGCCAAGCTCGCCGCCTTCACCCCCAAGATCGGCTACCCCGACCGCTGGCGCGATTTCTCCGGCCTGCAGATCCGCCGCGACGATCCGCTCGGCAACGCGATGCGCTCGGCCCATTTCGAGCACGAATATAATGTCGGCAAGCTCGGCAAGCCCATCTACCGCTGGGAATGGGGCATGACTCCGATGGAGATCAACGCCTACGCCAATTTCGGGATGGTAGAGATCGTCTTCCCGGCCGCGATCCTGCAGCCGCCTTTCTTCGATCCCAAGGCCGACGACGCGGTCAATTACGGCGGCATCGGCGCCGTCATCGGCCACAAGCTCAGCCACCATTTCGACGACCAGGGCGCGAAATACAATCGCGAGGGCCGCCTGGTCGACTGGTGGACCCCGCAGGACGTGACCGCCTTCCAGTCGCGCCTCGACGCCTTGGGCGCCCAGTACGACGCCTACGAGCCGCTTCCGGGCATGCACGTCCAGGGCAAGCTCACCATGGGCGAGAATGTCGCCGACCTCGCGGGCCTCACCGTCGCTTACGATGCGTGGAGGCAGTCGCTGGGCGGCGCCGAGCCCCGAGTCATCGACGGCTTCACCGGCGACCAGCGCTTCTATCTCGGCTGGGCCCAGGTCTGGCGCCGCAACTACCGCGAGGCGAACCTGCGCCAGCGCCTGCTCACCGATCCGCACAGCCCGTCCGAGCAGCGGGTCGCCGTCGTCCGCAACCTCGATCCCTGGTATTCGGCCTTCAAGGTCCAGCCGGGCCAGGCGCTCTACGTCGCGCCGGCGCAGCGCGTCCGCATCTGGTAGCCGTGGCCGGCGCAGCGACAGCACCGGCGGCGCGGCCTCGACCGGGCCTGGGCGCGCTCGCGGTGCTCGCCGCGGCCGCCGCCTCGGCCGGGCTGCTCTTGTGGGCGCTGGACAATCCGGTGTTTGCCGCGGCCTTCTTCGCCGGGGTGCTGGCGATCGGCCTGCCGCTGCTGTTCGTCGGCCGCTCGGCCCCCATTGCGCCCGGCGAAGCGCAGCCCGGCACCGATCTCGCGCTGCTTCGGGCCGGTCTGGAGATCTCACCCGATGCCGTCGCCGTCACCGACCCGGACGGCGGGCTGCTCGCCGCCAACAGCCGCTATGAAAGCTGGTTCGGCGTTCGTCCCCCGCTCGAGCTTTCCTTCGGCGGCGCGCTGACGCCCTTGCTCGCCGCCGCTCGGCGAGACGGGCAGGCCGAGGCTTCGGGCATCGAGGCGGGCGAGCAGCATCTCGCGGTCGAATTGCGCTCGGCCGGCCAGGGCGAAGGGACCTTGCTCTGGCGCTTCGCCCGGATGGGCGAGGCGGACGCCGCCGGGGAGGCGAGGCAGCTGATCGGCGGAGAGATCGGGCGCCGGCTCGCCCAGACCGGACTGATGGCGGCGCTCACCGCCGCGGACGGCCGGATCCTCGAGGCGAACGCCGCCTTCCATGCCCGGGCCGGCGGCGAGGCCGAGGTGGCGCCCGGAACGCCGCTCGTCGACCTTCTCGTGATGAGCGACCAGCATCAGTTCCACTTCGCCCGCGAAGGCAAAGCCGGCGGGGCGCTTCGGATCCTCCAGGCGCCGCTGGCCGAGGAGGAGGGCGGGCCGAGCCTGTTCCTCCTGCTCGACGAGATTGGCGGGGTCGGCGGCGATTCGGCGCACAACATCAACGCCCTGCTCGAGATCCTCCCGCTCGGCCTGGCACTCGCCGACCGCGACGGCCGCTTCGTCTATCTCAACGCGGCCTTCCGCCGGGCCGCCGGGCTGTCGCGGACCGCGATGCCGACCTGGCCGAGCGATCTCGTCGTCGATGAGGACAAGGCCGCGGTCGCCGATTCCATCCGCCGGTTCGCGCGCGGCGCTTCGATGTC
>DASVPM010000080.1:0-6544 GCA_036382815.1 Allosphingosinicella sp. | reverse complement strand
TTCAGCGCGATCAGGATGTGCTGGAGGACTCCGTCCATGTTGGTCATCACGTCGTCGTTGGTCACTCGGATCACTCGGAAGCCGCGCCTGGCAAGAATGTCGTCGCGCACCCGATCTTTGGCTTCGTCGTGCGTGTCGCCGTCGACCTCTACGATCAGAGCCTTTTGTGCGCAGAGGAAGTCCGCCATGAACCAGCCGATCACCGATTGGCGGCGGAATTTGCACTCCCCGAGCTGGCGACCCGAGAGATTCCGCCACAAACGCTTCTCCGGCTCGGTGGGGTTGCGGCGCATCTCCGCAGCCCGGCGGTGAAGCTCCTCGAGCTGGACATTGGACAGGCCCCACCCCGAACCCCTCCCCTGAAGGGGAGGGGCTTCAGGGCGCCAGCCTTTGTCGACGAAAGGCGCCTTCATTCGACGCTCCCCTGCCCGGCGCTGCGCCGTCGCTCGGCGATCCGCGCCGGCAACTGCGCCCAGCGGGGCCTCAGGCAAGCCTCCATGGCCGCCTTGGTGACGATGTCCGGCCTGACGCATGGGCGCGCGGTGTCGCAGGCGAGGGCATCGAGCTCGGGATCGCCGCTGCTCCGGGTGATCCGGCACACGGCTTGGCCGGCCTTGTCGAGCTTGATCCTGAACTTAATCTTCCGGACCTTCTCGCCGATGATGACGATGTCGTTCTCGGCCGCGGCCGGCGCCGCGCCCGCGGGGAGGGCCGGCTGAGCGGAGGACAGGAGCAGGGCCGCGATCATCTCGGACTTCCCGCCTGCGCTTCGAAGGCACGCCGGCGTTCGCGGACCTGCCGGGTGAGCGCCGGGAAGGCGGCGGCCTTCGACTCGTCGAGCTTCTTGAATTGAATGAACCGCTCGGGCGGGCTTCCGCTCAACAAGTCGGCCCTGAGGACTATGCACCGGCGCAGGGCCTGGTCGAAAATCGCATCTTCGGCGAGGTCCGTCCGCGAGAGGGACGCCGCTTCGCGGGACAGGCACTGATCGTAGACGATGAGCGCCTGCTCGTTCGACAGGCCGGCAATACGCTTCTGTCGCTCGAACGCGTTCAGCAGGGAGCGGGTCTGCTCGGGGGTGAATCCCGGAGACGCCCGGGGCACGGGCTCCTCCATCGCACCCTTCACGAGCGAGGCGACGGCGGGGGCGTTCCACTGGAAGGAATTGTTTCGGGCCAGCTCGCGCCGGAAATTGGCGCGCCATTCGTCGAGCATGCGCCGGGCTTCAGCGCTCAGCGCCTCGGGGGACGCCCCGGGGCGGATGCGCGCAAGTGCCGTGGCGGTCTCCCGGATCGCCTGATCCCGCGGCGGGCTGCAATAGTCGATCGCGGCATCTAACCCGGCCAAATAATCGGCCTCGTCGCGCGGCGGCTGCTGCCGGGCGGGAGCCTCGAAACGAAGGCATCGCGGGCTGGGAAGCAGCCGCAGCTCCGGCGGCGCTCGATAACCGTCGGGAACGCCCTGGGCAGGGGCCGCAGCGAGCAGGATGGCTGCAGCGATCACCCGACGCTCCCCTCGAGGCTGATGCCGAGCAGCTTCTGGGCCTCGACCGCGAACTCCATCGGCAGCTGCTTCAGCACCTCGCGGGCGAAGCCGTTGACGATGAGGGCGACGGCGTCTTCCTGGGAGAGGCCGCGCTGCATGGCGTAGAAGAGCTGGTCGTCGCTGATCTTGGAGGTGGTCGCCTCATGCTCGATCTGGGCGGTGGGGTTGCGGACTTCGATATAGGGGACGGTGTGGGCGCCGCACTGGTCGCCGAGCAGCAGGCTGTCGCACTGGGTGAAATTGCGGACGTTCTCCGCATTGGCGAGGACGCGGACCAGGCCTCGGTAGGTGTTGTTCGAGCGGCCGGCGCTGATGCCCTTGGAGACGATGGTCGAGCGGCTGTTCTTGCCGATGTGGATCATCTTGGTGCCGGTGTCGGCCTGCTGGCGGTTGTTGGTCAAAGCGACCGAATAGAATTCGCCGACGCTGTCCTCGCCCTGGAGAATGCAGGAGGGATATTTCCAGGTGATGGCGGAGCCGGTCTCGACCTGGGTCCAGCTGATCTTGGAGCGGGCGCCGCGGCAGGCGCCGCGCTTGGTGACGAAATTGTAGATTCCGCCCTTGCCCTCGGAGTCGCCCGGATACCAGTTCTGGACCGTCGAATATTTGATCTCGGCATCGTCGAGCGCGACCAGCTCTACGACCGCGGCGTGGAGCTGGTTCTCGTCGCGCATCGGCGCCGTGCAGCCTTCCAGATAGGAGACGTAGCTGCCCTTGTCGGCGACGATCAATGTGCGCTCGAACTGGCCGGTGTTGGCGGCGTTGATGCGGAAATAGGTGCTGAGCTCCATCGGGCAGCGCACCCCTTCCGGGATGTAGACGAAGGTGCCGTCGGAGAAGACGGCGCTGTTGAGGCAGGCGAAGTAATTGTCGCGCTGGGGGACCACCGAGCCGAGATATTTCCGAACGAGGTCGGGATATTCGCGGACCGCCTCGGAGATCGACAGGAAGATGACGCCGGCGCGCTTCAGCTCCTCGCGGAAGGTGGTGGCGACGGAAACGGAGTCGAACACGGCGTCGACGGCGACCTTGCGGGCGCCTTCCACCCCGGCGAGGACCTTCTGCTCCTCGATGGGGATACCGAGCTTCTCGTAGGTCCGGCGGATCTCGGGGTCGAGCTCGTCGAGCGAGGCGAGCGTCGGCTTGGCCTTGGGCTCGGCATAATAATAAGCGTCCTGGAAATCGATCGGCGGGATGTCGAGCTTCGCCCAGGTCACCTCCTCCATGGTCAGCCAGGCGCGCCAGGCCTTGAGCCGCCATTCGAGCATCCATTCGGGCTCGTTCTTCTTGGCCGAGATGAAGCGGACCGTATCCTCGTTGAGGCCTTTGGGCGCGAAATCCTGCTCGATGTCGGAGGTGAAGCCCCATTCGTAGCTCGAGGCGCGGTCGACCGCCTCCTGGGCCTCCTTGTTGCGGATTCCGGTGTCGTCCATCAGCGCACCTGCTCCCCGGCGAAGGCAGGGGTCCAGCCTCCGGCGCCGTCCTGGGCCCCGGCCTTCGCCGGGGAGCGGGCGAGCTGCTCGAGGCTGACGCCCTGGAGGGCGCCGCGGACGGCGTCGTTGGCGGCGTTGAGGTGGGGCTTGACCCGGCAGCTGCCCTCGAGCGCGCAATCGTGGATCGAACCCTGGATGCAATTGGTCATGGCGATCGGTCCCTCGACCGCCTCGATGATGTCGGCGAGACTGATCCCGCCGGCGGGCCGGGCGAGCCGGAAGCCGCCCCCGGCGCCTCGGGCCGAAACGAGCAGGCCCGCCGAGGCGAGGCGGCCCATCACCTTCTGAGCGGTCGGGACGGGGACGCCGGTCTCCTCCGCGAGCAGGCCCGCCGAAAGGCGCGCGCCCGCTTCATGCCGGGCGGCGGCGGCCATGACCACGACGGCGTAATCGGCAAGGGAGGTGAGGCGCATAGGCTAATCGGACCAATTCGTTCCGATTCGCATGTGGCGCACGGCCACCCCTAAATCAAGCGGTCGCTTGCAGAGCAGCCTTACAGACTCCGCTGAGCGCGGCTATTGCATTCGGTGGAGGGGGAGGACATGGGCGTCCCCGACTCGTTTCAGCGCGTCACAGACTCGGTTGGCCGACTTGGCGGCATCGCATCAGCTTTTCGTTTGCCCCGATTCGGCTTCTGATTCATAACCCCCAGACCGGCAGAATAGTCATATTCCAGCGTCCCAGATGGCCGGCTAAGAAAGCCATCCCCTCGCGGGGCGGGCCTGAGGTGAGCTATGTCTCTCTATAGGCTATTACGACCGCTGGTTTTTTGTCTCAACGCGGAAACGGCGCACGACTGGACGATTGGATTGGCCGGTGCTTTGTCCGCCGTTTTGCCCACCAAACCGCCACGGCACGACCCAATTCTGAGAACGCGCGTAGCAGGAATCGACTTTCCCTCGCCGGTCGGGCTTGCCGCAGGCTTCGACAAGGACGCTAAGGCTCCGAAGCTGATGTTTTCGCTAGGCTTTGGCTTCGTAGAAGTCGGAACCGTCACGCCAGAGCCGCAATTCGGCAATGAGCCGCCTCGCGTTTTTCGGCTGAAAGAGCATGAGGCGATCATCAATCGCTTCGGCTTCAACAGCGACGGCCATTCTGCAGTCGCAGCGCGCCTAGCCCAACGTGACAACCAAGCCCATGTCCTGGGTGTCAACATTGGGACCAATAAGGCTTCGTCCGACCGGATCAGGGATTATGTCGCAGGCGTGGAGAGATTTGCTCCTTACGCTCGCTACATAACTGTTAATGTCTCGTCTCCCAACACTCCCGGACTCCGGCTCCTTCAGGATGATGACAGCCTGCCCAAGCTTATCGAGCGGGTTATACGGGCTAGGGATAAACTGGGCGGCCCGCCTATATTCTTGAAAGTGGCCCCAGATCTGACGGGCGAAGAGATCGTTAGAATCGCCAAATCAAGCCTCAACGGAGGCATAGATGCTCTGATTGTTGCAAATACGACTGTCTCACGCCCGGGCGATCTGGCGACCGTATGTCCGGAAGCTGGCGGCTTATCCGGAGCGCCGGTAAGGCCACTTTCGCTGCGGATCCTTCGCGCATTCCATTCCGAGGTTGGAGGCCGACTTCCCCTTATCGGCTCCGGCGGCATTTCCACCGCCGAGGAGGCCTACGAGAGGATACGTGCGGGGGCGTCCTTGATCCAAATCTATACCGCTCTGGTATATCACGGCCCAAGCTTGGTTCGCGACATCAGCCGAGGCATCGCAGCGCTTTTGCGTCGCGACGGTTTTGCATCGCTTGAGGAGGCCGTGGGCGCTGACGAGCCTCGGCGATTGATGTGCGGGGGCGACGCGAGGGCGGTTCAGTCACCTGTCCGGGGAGCAGATTTGTTGTCTGCTTCGGCGTGAGGTGAACGCTGCCGGTCGTGCTATTGCCTCGGTCACCGAGGCGGTCGGGGCCGATTCGCCTTAGCCCTTGCGGCGCGGGAGCATAAGGCTAGTGTCCCCGGCCATGCTGAACCGGCTTTCCCGCCTCGCCCCCTTCGCCATCTTCCTGTTCCTCGCCGCCGGCCCCGCGCAAGCGCGCAGGCCTGCCCGCGCGGCGGCCCTCGCCGCACCTGGAATGGTCTCGGCCGCCGACCCGCGGGCCGCCGCGGCGGGGGTCGAGATCCTTCGCAGAGGCGGAAGCGCGACCGACGCCGCCATCGCGACGATGCTGGCGCTTAACGTCGTCGAGCCGCAGAGCGCGGGAATCGGGGGCGGCGCCTTCTTCGTCCGATACGACGCCCGGACCGGCGCGACGACCACGATAGACGGGCGCGAGGCGGCGCCTAAAGCCGCCGATCCGCACTGGTTCTACCGTCCCGACGGAACTCCGCTTCCGCACCGGGAGGCGGTGCCGGGCGGGAGAAGCGTCGGAGTTCCGGGGACCTTGCGGGCGATGGCGATGGCGCATCGCAGCGGCGGGCGGCTGCCCTGGGCGGCCTTGTTCCAGCCCGCCATCCGGCTGGCGCGGGACGGCTGGAACCTCAGCCCGCGCTTCGCGAAGATGTTGTCCCAATATGGCGGCCTGCTCGACTCCGGCGCCGCCAGGGTCTTCCTCGATCAGAACGGCAAGGCGCTTGCCGCCGGCTCGAAGGTCCGCAACCTCGAGCAGGCGGCACTGTTCGAGCGGATCGCGAAAGCGGGGCCCGACGCCTTCTATTCGGGCGCTCAGGGGCAGAAGCTCGTGGCGACGGTGAACAAGGCGGCGCGCAATCCCTCGAAGATGACTCTCGCCGACCTCGCCTCCTACCGGGCGAAGCCGCGGCCGCCGGTCTGCGGCACCTACCGGGTCTACCGGATATGCAGCATGGGCCCGCCTTCGTCGGGCGGCCTCACCGTCCTCATGATCCTCAAGCAGCTCGAGCGGTTCGATATGGCCGCCCTGGGGCCGCGGTCGCCGGTCGCCTGGCATCTCTTCGCCGAATCCTCGCGCCTCGCCTGGGCCGACCGCGATCTCTACACGGGAGACCCCGACTTCGTTCGCGTGCCCGTCGCGGGGCTGCTCGACCCGGCCTATCTCAACTCGCGCTCGGCGCTCATCTCGGCCGAGCGGACGATGGAGCGGGTGACGGCCGGCAAGCCGCGCGGGGCCCCGGCGCGGATGCGCGCCCCGCCCGGCGAGCGGGATGGGACGACGTCGCTCACCGTCGCCGACCGCCAGGGCAACGTGGCCCAGGTGACGACCACCATCGAGAGCGTGTTCGGTTCCGGCCTGTCGGTCGACGGAACGATGCTCAACAATGAGCTTACCGACTTCGACACCGTTCCGGAGGACGGCGGCTATCTGGTCGCCAACCGGGTCGAAGGCGGCAAGAGGCCGCGCAGCTCGATGGCGCCGACGATCGTTTACGGACCCGACGGCAAGGTCAGGATCGCGCTCGGCGCGGCCGGCGGCCCGACGATCATCTCCCAGATCGCCAAGGCGCTGGTCGCGGTGCTCGACTGGAAGATGAGCGCCCAGGACTCGATCGCCCTGGGCCTGCTCTTCTCGCCCGGCGACACGGC
>DASVPM010000079.1:0-21088 GCA_036382815.1 Allosphingosinicella sp. | reverse complement strand
CCCTTGGGAACAAGCGATCTCCTGGCAATGGCGATCGAGGTCCCCGGGCTCGACCAGCCGTATCTCGGGCTCGCAGTCCGTGGCCTGGAAGGCCGCGCGGATGCGCTCCTCGGCGCCGTCCGCCGAGCCTCCGCCGCGGTTGGCGATGACGACGATCTTCAACCGCGGCGGCCGATCACGCTCAGCCCTCCTTGGTGGCCGCGGTGCACTCGCCGACGCGCTTGCCGGAAACCCGCATCTCCATCGTCATCGCCTTGCCCATCATGTCGGTTTCCGACTTCATCGTCATGTCGATGCTTTGCGGGCTGTAGCGGCCGTCCATGGTCATCACCGTCTTGCCGGCGCCGCCGTCGCCGGTGCAGGTCGTCTTGCCCTGGATCCGGCCGCCCGACCAGCTGAAGCCCTCGGACTTGCAGTTCGCCGGATTGTTCTTGGCGAAGACGTCGGCGCTGGGTCCCTTCGCCTCTTCGGGAGTCATGCAGGTCCGGTTGCTGCCTCCGGCCTGAGCCTTCATTCCGTCGGCGACGCCTTCGGGCAGGCCCTCGACCTTGACGTTGACGACCTCGGTCTTGATTTCCCATTCGCCGGGCTGGAGGCTGACCCCCAACGCGGCTCCGCCGCTGCGCGCCGTTGCACCGGCCGAGGCGTCGCCACCGCCTCCGGTCGCCGCGGCGGAGCCGTTTCCGCCGCTCTCGCCCGCTTTGTCGCCGCTTCCGCAGGCCGCCAGGGCCAGGGCCGCGGCGCCCAGGATCAATCGAGTCTTCATTGGCTTTCCCCCTTCTTGTGGATCAGTTGCCGGCGGCGCCCCCGTTCGGCTTCAGCAGGTCGAGCACGGCCACCGTCATCGCTTCGGTGCCGAGCCGGATCGACGGCTCGGGGTCGATCTTGAACAGCGGCGAATGGTGCGACGGCACCGGAGGGCCTCCCGCCCGGGCCACGTCGAACGCGGCCTGCGGGGTGCCGCCGACCGAGAAATAGAATCCCGGCACGCCGAGCTCGGGCTGGACGAAATAAGTGAAGTCCTCGGCGCCCATGCTCTCCTGTGCGAAGGGCACGACCGTGCCGGCCGGCAGGTCCCGGGCCCAGGCCGCCCGCACCCTCTGGGCCAGCGCCGGGGTGTTGCTCGTGGTCGGAGTGCCCTCCGAGATCTTGACCTCCGGAAGCTGGTTCTCGGCCACACCGTTGGCTCTGGCGATGCCCTTCGCCATCCGGTCGATGGCCGCCAGCAACTGCTTGCGGGTCCCCTCGTCATTGGCGCGCACGGTGATCTGAAGGTCGGCCCGGTCGGAGATGATGTTGTGCTTGGTGCCGGCGTGGAACGATCCGACGGTGATCACCGCCGGCGACAGCGGGCCGACCTCGCGGCTGACGATCGACTGGAGCGCGGTGACGATCTGGGCGCCGATATAGACCGGGTCCTTCCCTGTATGCGGCGCCGCGCCGTGCGCGCCGACCCCGTGGACAATGATGTCGACGCTGTCCGCCGAGCTGTACATCAAGGTGTCGGCTCCGCTTACCGTCCCCGTCCGCATGCCCGAATTGACGTGGAAGCCGAGCGCGTAATCGGGCTTCGGGAAGCGCGTGTAGAGGCCGTCGGCGAGCATCGCCTTGGCGCCGCCGACCCTTTCTTCCGCGGGCTGGCCAATGAAGACGACCGTTCCGCGCCAGCGGTCCTTCATCGCCGCCAGCTGGCGTGCGGTGCCGAGCAGTGAGGTGACGTGGACGTCGTGGCCGCACGCATGCATCACCGGCATCTCGAGCCCGTCGACCCCGATTTGACGAGCTTTGGAGGAATAAGGAACGCCGCTTTTCTCCTCGACCGGCAAGCCGTCCATGTCGGCCCGGATCAGGACCGTCGGCCCCTCCCCGTTCCTCATCACCGCCACCACGCCCGTCCCGCCGACTCCTTCGGTCACCGTCGCCCCTTGGGCGCGGAGCGCCCTGGCGAGGATCTTCGCGGTCCGGTTCTCCTTGAAGCTGAGCTCGGGATTGCGGTGGAAATCCATGAACATCGCGCCGAGGCGCTTGTCGTAATCCGCCTTGATCGAATCGGTGAACTCGGCGGCGGCCGCGGGTCCCGCGGCGAGGGTGCAGGCAAGCAGCAGAAGCTTCAGGCGCATTCGATAATTCTCCAGCTTTTCCAGCTCTCTAGCGCGGCCATAAGGCCTCGATCAATCGCAACCCGTCACCTTCGTCATTATAGAGATGCGGAGTGATCCGCATCCTCTCGCCCCTCAGGCTGACATGCACATCGGCCCGCGCTAGCCTGTCCTCTATGCCTTCGGGCAACCCGCCGGGAAAGCGGACCGAGAGGAAATGCGGCGCCCGCCCCTGCTGCGCCGTCACGCCCCGCTGGGCGAGCCCGGCCTCGATCCTCGCGGTCGCGGCGCCGAGCGTCTCGGCGATGTCGGCGACGCCCCATTCGAGCAATTGCCTGATCGCTTCGGCCGCCACCGGCAGCAACGCGAAATTGGCCCGCTCGCCCATGTCGAACCGTCGCGCACCGGCGGCGAAGCCCTCCTCGTAATCGGAGAGGCTTCGGAAATCCTGGGCGTTGCGGCGGACGATCCAGGCTTCCTCGAGCGGCCGGCCCTGCTGGTGGCGCGGAGCGACGTAGAGGAAGCCGAGGCTGTAGGGTCCCATCAGCCATTTGTACGAGGTCGCGACCAGGTAATCGGGATCGACCGCCGCGAGGTCGAGCGGCAGGGCGCCGGTCGACTGGGTCGTGTCGAGCACCAGGGCCGCCCCGACCGAACGGCAACGCCGCCCGATCGCCTCCAGGTCGATCAACGTCCCGCACACCCAATGCGTATGAGGCGCCACGACCAGGGCGGTGCCGCCGTCGATCGCCTCGAGGATGGCCGCCGTCCAGCTTGCCTCCTCGGGCCGCGCGACCGCCACCACCCGGGCCTCGGCCCGCTTCGCCAGGGCCCGCGATGCCAGGATCCCGGATGGGAAGTCGCCTTCCAGGGTGACGATCTTCTGTCCCGCCCCCACCGGCACGTTCGCCATTACCGTCGCCATTCCGTAACTGACCGAAGGGATGATCGCCACGTCTTCGGGCTCCGCCCCGATCAGCTGCGCGAACAGGCCCCGCACCGCTTCGGACTCGTCGAAGAAATGCTCCGCCCGGACGTGCCACGGATGGGCCTTGCGCTCGAGTCCGAGCCGCCCCGCCTCGATCGCGGCCCGGCTGAGTGGCGACATCTTGGCGCAGTCGAGATAGGCGGTCCCCTCCGGGATGTCGAAGAGGGCGCGCTGGCAGGGGAGGAGCGGCATCAGGCCTTGGCTTTGCCTTTCTTGTCCTCGGCCGCGGGAGCGGCGCATGTCGGCCCCGTCCGCCGGCCGCTGATCTTGCTGTTCATCACGAAATCGCCGTCGCCGGGCAGGAAGGAAGTGGCCGTCGCCGTGCCCTCCAGGCTGTCGCCCTTATAGGTCCCCTGGACCGACACCATGACCTTGCCCTCGAGCGCCTCGCGCTCGCATTCGAGCGACAGGTTGATCCGCCCGCCGCTGATATAGCGGTCCTTATAGTCGCACTCGTAGCCGACCCCCGCGAACATCTCGGCCGGCGGCTCGTCCTCCTTGCCGGCCTCGATGCAGACCGGTGCCGCCGACTTGTCGCCGGCGACCGCCTTGAGCGCCGGAGTGGCCTTGTCCGTCGAGCGGAAGTCGCTGACCTCGGAGCTGATTTCCCACTGTCCCGCCTGCATCGCCTCGGCGGCGTCGGCGGCCTTGCTCTCCTCGCCCCCGCCCGAGCAGCCGGCCGCCAGGAACAGGGGCACCACGATCAGTCCACGCATCTCCCATCTCCCCCTTTTGTTATGGCGCGAACGCTAGCGCGAATGCAGGGGAATGACCATATAGCGGACATGTCGATAATGATCAGGACCGGCCTCGAAGAGCCGGAGACGGGGCAGTCGTTCGTCCCCCACCGGCCGAAGCGCCCGGAAAAGGCGGAGGGCGGTCGCAAGCTCAGGATCGTCTCCGACTACGAGGCGGCGGGAGACCAGCCCGCCGCCATCGCCGAGCTCGTCGATGCCGCCCGCCAGGACGAACAGACCCAGGTGCTTCTGGGCGTCACCGGCTCGGGCAAGACCTACACCATGGCCAAGGTCATCGAGGCGCTCCAGCGCCCGGCCCTCGTCCTCGCTCCGAACAAGATCCTCGCCGCCCAGCTCTATGGCGAGTTCAAGAGCTTCTTCCCCGACAACGCGGTCGAATTTTTCGTCTCCTATTACGATTATTACCAGCCCGAGGCCTACGTCCCCCGCTCCGACACCTACATCGAGAAGGAAAGCTCGGTGAACGAAGCGATCGACCGGATGCGCCACTCGGCGACCCGGGCGCTGCTCGAGCGCGACGACGTCATCATCGTCGCCTCCGTCTCCTGCCTCTACGGAATCGGCTCGGTCGAGACCTACAGCGCGATGACCTTCAGCCTCAAGAAGGGCGACACGGTCGACCAGCGCGAGATCGTCAGGAAGCTCGTCGCGCTCCAGTACAAGCGCAACGACCAGGGCTTCGGCCGCGGCAATTTCCGGGTTCGCGGCGACAGCCTCGAAATCTTTCCGTCCCACTATGAGGACATGGCCTGGCGGGTTGCCTTCTTCGGCGACGAGATCGAGGAGATCGTCGAGTTCGATCCGCTGACCGGCAAGAAGATCGCCGCCCTCGATTACGTCAAGGTCTACGCCAACTCGCACTACGTCACCCCCGGCCCGACGCTGAAGCAGGCGATGGAGGCGATCCGGCACGAGCTCAGCGAGCGGCTGAAGGAGCTGGTCGCCGAGGGCAAATTGCTCGAAGCCCAGAGGCTCGAGCAGCGGACCAATTTCGACCTGGAGATGATCGCCGCCACCGGCAGCTGCGCCGGGATCGAGAATTACAGCCGCTTCCTCACCGGCCGCCTCCCCGGCGAGCCGCCGCCGACCCTGTTCGAATATCTTCCCGAGAACGCCTTGCTCTTCGTCGACGAGAGCCACCAGACCGTACCTCAGATCGGAGCGATGGCTCGGGGCGACCACAGGCGGAAAATCACGCTCGCCGAATACGGCTTCCGGCTGCCGAGCTGCATCGACAACCGACCGCTGCGCTTCAACGAATGGGACGCGATGCGTCCGCAGACCATCGCGGTCTCGGCGACTCCGGGGCCCTGGGAGCTCGAGCAGACCGGCGGGGTCTTCGCCGAGCAGGTCATCCGGCCGACCGGCCTCATCGACCCGCCGGTCGAGATCAAGCCGGTCGAGGACCAGGTCGACGACCTCATCAACGAGGCCCGGATCACCGCCCGCAAGGGCTATCGCTCGCTCGTCACCACGCTCACCACGCGGATGGCGGAGGATTTGACCGAGTTCATGCACGAGGCCGGCCTCAAGGTCCGCTACATGCACAGCGACGTCGAGACCCTGGAGCGCATCGAGCTGATCCGCGACCTGAGGCTCGGGGTCTACGACGTCCTCGTCGGAATCAACCTGCTTCGCGAGGGCCTCGACATCCCCGAATGCGGGCTCGTCGCGATCCTCGACGCCGACAAGGAGGGCTTCCTCCGCTCCGAGACCTCGCTCATCCAGACGATCGGCCGCGCCGCCCGCAACGTCGAGGGCCGCGTCATCCTCTACGCCGACCGGACCACCGGCTCGATGGAGCGCGCGCTCAGGGAGACCGACCGCCGCCGCCAGAAGCAGCTCGAATACAATGCCCGGCACGGCATCACCCCGACGACGATCAAGCGCAACATCCAGGACATCCTCAGTCACGTCAGCAACCGCGACAGCGTCACGGTCGACACCGGCGACGAGGACCGTCCCCACCTCGTCGGCCACAACCTCAAGGCCTATATCGCGGACCTCGAAGCGCGGATGCGCAAGGCCGCCGGCGACCTCGAGTTCGAGGAAGCCGGAAGGCTCCGCGACGAGATCCGGCGGCTCGAGGCCGACGAGCTCGGAATCCCCGACCACGAGAAGAAGGCGCCGCTTCTGGGCCACTCGACCGAGGGCAAGCCGGGCACCCGCAAGACCCGTTTCGGCAAGCAGCAGGCGATCCGGATGGGGAAGAAGATGGGTGCGCGGCGGTAGGCGTCACAGCTGACCGTCATGCTGAACTTGCTTTCTCATCCCCGCCGGGCGACCGACCGGATCTGAAATAAGGTCAGGATGACGAAACGGCTGCCGCCTTCCCTCTCCCCTGCCCCGGCAGCAGCTTGGGATTGCGCAGCAGGCCCGCCGACACCAAAGCCACGAGCAGACCGACCGGAAAAATCTCCAGGAACACCATCGGGATGCGGAACAGCGGGTTGCGGTAGCTTTCGGCGAAGTCGCGCATCTCCGCCGCTTTGGCCTGGATAGCGGCCGGGGTGGCGCCTTCCGAGCGCATGTGCTCGATCGTGCTGGCGCTATACTCGCCGACGAAGTCGTAGCCTGAGACCATCTGGAAGATTTCCCAGCCGATCGCATAAATCAGGCCGGACAGGGCGGCCATGCCTAGGCCGACGAGGAAGGCCCGGCCGAAGCGGATGACTCCGCCGCATTCGACGTCGCGGTAGCGCTTCACCCCGACGAAGATCAGCGACAGCGCGATCAGCATGACCAGATAGCTGACCAGCATCGCCGTCTCGTCGTGGCCGGTCAGGTCCAGGCCGATCATCGCGCTGATCACACTGACGGCGATGGCGCCGGCGATGCCGCCGTAGGTGAGCGCGTATTTCATGGCCTGTCTCCCCGTTCCCGTGCCCGGCAGGCTTAGCGCAGGCCGCGGCCCCGGCCTATCGCCCGAAAGGGTGATTTCCGCCGATCGGCCTAAGGGATGAGCCTCAGCCAGCGTGCCTTCTCGATCGCCTGCACCCGCCGCGCCACCTCCAGCTTCCCGTAGACCCGCGCGACATGGGTCTTGACGGTGTTCGGGGAGATGGCGAGCGTTCGCGCCATCTCCTTGTTGGACTGACCCGAGGCGAGCAGCGCCAATATTTCGCATTCCCGGGGCGAGAGGCCGAGAGATCGGATCGCGGCGCCATTGCGGACGAAGCCTTCGTCGAAGCGGGGCGCCGGGGTCAGCCTTCGGCCCACCCAGATCCCGAGGGCGGCAAAGCCGGCGGCCATCAGCGCGACATGGATTTCGGTCGAATAGGCGCGGGTGACGTAGCGATATTCGAGCCACTGAAGCGCCCAGGCGCCGACGGCCAGCGCCAGCGCATAGGGAATGATCGTCCGCGCCATGAGCGCAAGGCTGCCAGAAACGCGGGCCCGAAGCCAGTGGGGACAGGCCGGCGTGACGGAGACGCAAAGCGCGCCTTTCCGGCTCCAATGAGCCTTGGGTCTTTCGCTACGCCACCCTATTTGTGGCTCGCGCCCCGTTTCCGCTCGCCGCGGCGAAAAGTTTTCCAGCCCAGGGAAGCCGAACCTTATGAAGCTCATGAACCTTCCTCAGAACCACCCGGCGGCCCTGGGCTGAACGAATCGTCATGGCCGCACCCGTCCTCGCTTATGAAAATCTCGGCCTGATCCAGGGCTCCGGCTGGCTGTTCCGGGGGATCGACCTGTTCGTCGGCGCGCGCGACCGGCTGGCGCTGATCGGCCGCAACGGGGCGGGCAAGACGACCCTCCTGAAGTGCCTGGCCGGCGTGATCGAGACCGACGAAGGGCGGCGCACCATCCAGCCCGGGACGCGGGTGGTCCTGCTCGAGCAGGATCCGCCGGTCGAGCGCTTCGCCACCCTTCGCGACTTCGCGCTCCACGGCCCCGAGGCCCCGGCCCCGCACGAGGTCGACGCCATCGCCGACCAGCTCGGGATCGATCTCGACCGCCCCGCGTCCACCGCGAGCGGCGGCGAGCGCAGGCGCGCCGCCATCGCCCGCGCGCTGGCCCAGGATCCGGACGTGCTCCTGCTCGACGAGCCGACCAACCACCTCGACTTGGGAGCGATCGAATGGCTCGAGGACTGGCTGTCGCGCTATACCGGCGCGTTCATCGCGATCAGCCACGACCGCACCTTTCTCAAGCGCCTTACCCGGTCGTCGCTGTGGCTGGACCGCGGCGCCCTCCGCCGCGCCGAGATCGGCTTCGGCGGCTTCGACGCCTGGACCGAGGCGGTCTATGCCGAGGAGGCCCGGGCGGCCGAGAAGCTCGACGCCAGGCTGAAGCTCGAGCTTCACTGGCTGCAGCGCGGGGTCACCGCCCGGCGCAAGCGCAACCAGGGCCGGCTCGCCAAGCTCGGCGAGATGCGCGCCGCCCGCGCCGCGATGCTCGGCCCGGCCGGCGCCGCCAGGCTCGGACTCGAGAATGACGACGTGAAGACCAAGATGGTGATCGACGCCGAGAAGGTCGCCAAGAGCTTCGGTGAGCGCAATATCATCCGCGACTTCACCCTCCGTATCCAGCGCGGCGACCGGATCGGAGTCGTCGGCGCCAACGGCACCGGCAAGACCACCCTCCTCCGGCTGCTGACCGGGGAGCTCGAGCCGGACGAGGGCCGGATCGCCCGGGCCA
Source organism: Allosphingosinicella sp. (assembly GCA_036382815.1). Classification (GTDB taxonomy): domain Bacteria; phylum Pseudomonadota; class Alphaproteobacteria; order Sphingomonadales; family Sphingomonadaceae; genus Allosphingosinicella. The sequence continues at coordinate 12,605 of DASVPM010000079.1, read as the reverse complement.
AGACCCTCCAGGGGATCATGATCGACCAGCAGCGCCGTCTGCTCGATCCCGACAAGAGGGTCCGCGACATTCTCGCCGATGGCGGCGACTGGGTCGAGGTGAGGGGAATCAAGAAGCACGTCCAGGGCTATCTGAAGGATTTCCTGTTCGAGCCCACCCTCGTCGACGCGAAGATCGGCACACTGTCGGGCGGGGAGCGATCCCGGCTTCTGCTCGCCCGCGAGTTCGCGCGCCGCTCCAACCTGCTCGTCCTCGACGAGCCGACCAACGATCTCGACCTCGAAACCCTCGACCTCCTCCAGGAGGTGATCGCCGATTATGACGGCACCGTCCTCATCGTCAGCCACGACCGCGACTTCCTCGACCGGACGGTCACCATCACCCTCGGCCTCGACGGCTCCGGCAAGGTCGACATCGTGGCCGGCGGCTACGAGGACTGGCAGAAAAGGCGCGAGCCGGCGGCGGCGGCCCGCTCCCCGGCGAAGGCCGCGGCCCAGGCGGCCTCCGAAGCTGGGCCCCGGCCTTCGCCGGGGAGCAGGAAACTGACCTACAAGGACCAGCGCGACTACGACCTTCTCCCCGCGCGGATCCAGGAGATCGAGGCGCAGATCGCCCGCGACGAGGAGGCGCTCGGCGATCCGGACCTCTACACCCGCGACCCGGGGCGCTTCGCGGCCTTGACGGCGGCGATCGAGAAGGCGCGCGCGGAGCGCTATGCGGCCGAGGAGCGCTGGCTCCAACTTGCGGAGAAACTGGAGGCTCTGACCGGCTGAATCCTCCCCTGCTTTTGCAGGGGAGGGGGATAAGGCGAAGCCTGGTGGAGGGGTTCTCGCTGAGTCCGAAGAACCCCTCCACCGCGCTTTGCGCGGTCCCCTCCCCCGGAAATCCCGGGGGAGGAAATTATGAACTACCGGCAGCTCGTCCCCGGCCCCTCGTCCAGGTCGAGGCAGTGCCCGTCGATCGTTCCCGCCGGGATCGTCACTCCGATCGTCGCTGCGAGAGTCGGCAGGATGTCCGCCGTCTCGACCGCAAGCGACTGTTCGAACGGCACCATTCCCTTGCGCCAGAACAGGATCGGCACCCGGCGGTCGTAATCCCACGGACTGCCGTGGGTCGAGACATAGCCGCGGCTGGTGTCGGAGATCGGGGTAACGCGCGGCTTGAGGAGGACGATGAAGTCGCCGGAGCGCTCGGGGTCGAAGCTCGCCTTGGCGCGCTGGATCAGGCTCCAGGTGTCGGGCGGCCCCGACGGCCCGGGCGCCGCTGCGAGCTCAGCCTTGGTGAACACGGCGGCGACCTGCGGGTGGCGCTTGTAGGCCGCGACCGCCTCCCGAAGCACGCGCGCACGCTGCGGCGCAGTCAGCTTGCGGTCGACATACATGTCGCCGAAGGCGCCGTCACCGTAGAGCAGCTGGCCGGGAAGCTTCAGCCGGGTTCCCAGCGACTTCGCCATGGCGTCGGCGTTGAGCGCCGGATCGACCCGCATCGCGTCGGCGGCGCCATGCTCGCGGTGGCGTTCCGGAATGTCGTGGCCGCCATGGTCGGCGGTGAGCATGACGAGATAGTCGATCCCGGTCGCGTCGAGATTTCGGAAGAAGCCTCCCAGCGCCTCGTCGAGCGCGAGGAGCTGGATGCACATCTCGCTGCCCTGCGTGCCGAAGGTATGGCCGACATAGTCCGTCGCGGACAGGCCGAGGATGAGAAGATCGGTGGCCGGCCCCTCGCCGAGCTTCATCTCGCGCCGGAGCGCCTCGCCCATGTCGAGCACCGCCCGGTCGAAATCGGGCGAGGCCCGGAAGCCGTTCTTGTCGTCCGCCTCGCGGGCGAAGCGACCCGCGCCGACCGGCTTGCCGCCGCCCATGACCGGCACCGCCCGGCTGTGCGCCTCGCAGACCCGCGGCAGATCGCGGGCGGACCGGGACCGCGAAAGCATGTCCTTCACCCCTGCGTTGGCCGAGACGACGGCGCGCGGCGTGGCGGGCGCGCCCGGATTGACGAAGGCCTTGGCGTCATGGTCCCACCACCAGCGCTCGTCCGGACGGTAGCCGCCCATCATGATTGCCGCCCGGTCCTTGCCGGAAACGACGGCGACCCGGCTCGCGGGGTTGGAGCGCTTCATATGGTCGCCGAGCGCGGGGACCCGCAAATGGTAGGAGGACACCGTATACTGGCCGCCCTTCGAGCTGCTGCCCGGGACCCGCGGGTCCTCGGAGCAATAGACCCCCTTGTCCTCGCGGGCGAGGCCGAGGTTGAACCAGTTGTTGGCGATGATCCCGGTCCGCGCCGGCCGCGATCCGGTGAGGATGGTCGAGTGGCCCGGGCAGGTCTCCGTGGCGTTGTGGCCCTGATAGCCGTTCGGGAAGACGACCCCTTCGGACAGGCGCTGAAGCCCGCCGTCGAAATGCTGGCGGTATTGGGCGAACAGGTCGGCGGAAAATTGGTCGACCGAGATCGCGACGATCAGCTTCGGCCTCTGGCCGGTTTGGGCAGGCGCCGCCCCAGCGGCGAGCGGAAGGGCGAGGAAAGCGGCGAGCCGCGCGATTTTCATGAGCATTCCCCCTGGAAGTCGTGACGCCGCTCTACATCAGCGGTGTCGTGGGGCAAGAGCTACCCGTCATTGCGAGGAGCGAAGCGACGAAGCGATCCAGCGGGGGGCGGCGCTGCACTGGATTGCTGCGCTCCGCTCGCAATGACGGGCGAGAAGCATCTCGACTTGCTCCTGAAAATTTGCGAGCCCACCGCGAAAAAGGGGGACATATGGATTCGACCGACGCCGCAGACCTCATCGCCGAAATCCACGAGGAGCGGGCCGAGAACGAGGCGCACGAGACCTTTCGCAACCGCGCCGCCCTGCTGATCGCGGTCCTCGCGGCCATCCTCGCCATCGGCGGGCTGGGCGGCGGCAACGCCACCGACGACATGGTCGGCAACAACATCAAGGCGAGCGACAGCTGGGCCTTCTACCAGGCCAAGAACGTCCGCCAGACGATGTACGAGCTGGCCGCCGAGCAACTCGAGGAGCAGCTCGCCACCGGCGCCGTCGCGCCCGCGGCGCGCGCGTCGGCGCAGAAAAGGCTGGCCGACTACAAGGCGACGATCGCCCGCTACGACAGCGAGCCCGACCGCGACAACCCGAACGACCTCCTGAAGGGCGAGGGCAAGAAGGAGATCAAGGCCCGGGCCCAGGCCTTCGAGGCCGCCTTCGAGCAGGCGTCGGAGCGGGACAATAATTTCGACTTCGCCGAAGTCCTGCTCCAGCTTGCTCTGGTCCTGGGGTCGGTCGCGATCCTTACCTTGAATCGCTGGATCCTGATCCTCTCCGCCGCCGCCGGCGCGCTCGGAGCGCTCCTGACCTTGAACGGCTTCCTGCTGCTGGTGCCGTTACCGTGACACGCCGCCCTGAACTTCGTGATCCTGTCATTTGCAAAGACAAGCGGCGTAACTATTTGCGCCAACTGGTTTTCTTCGGCCGACGAACGGAGTCCCGATCCACCGTCTGAGCCGTTCTCCCGTCACTGCCCGCCCCCGCATCGACGGGTTGCACAGGAGAGAAAGCTATGAAGAAATATCTGTTGGCCGCCCTGGTTGGCGGCTCATTGGCGGTTCCGACCGCCGTCCAGGCCGTCGGCGACCCGAACGGTTACACAAACGCCGGCCAATGCCAGAGTGCCCTGATGCGCCTGCGCAACGAAGGCCGCAAGGACACGACGGCCGGAACCGACGGCGCCCGCTACACCAACCAGGAATATAATTCGAAGACCAAGGCCAACTTCGAATGTCAGGAGCGGAACGGCCGCTACTATATCGTCCAGATCGACTCGCAGTAACACCCGCTTCGAGCAGAAAAAGCCCGCCGCGCCCTGGACGAGGCGGGCTTTTTCACGATTCTCCCGATAGGCCGTGCATGAATGTCGTTCGCATCGGGATGAATGCCCGCCCCGTGCGGACGGCGGCGCGGTCGCCTGGGGCTCCCTAACCGCCCCGCGCGCTGCTCAAATGCGCGCTTATATCCTGGTCCGTTGGCGCTCCGCGCGCCGCCTGCTCGAGCAAGGCGAGCCCCCTCACCCGGTCCTTGCCGCTCCTGAACAGCAGCCAGCCGAGCGTATCGGCGGTCACCGGATTGCGCGGCTCGAGCGCCGCCGCGCGCTGGGCGAGCGGGATGGCGCGGTCGTAATCGCCCGTCGCGGAATAGGCCCAGGCGAGGTTATTGAGCAACGTCGCGTCATTGTTGCCGAGCCGCTTCCTTACCGCTTCGTACAGAGCGATCGCTTCGGGCCAGCGTTTCGCCTGCAGATAGGCGTTCGCCGCCATCGTCTGGGCCGAGACGTTCTGGGGGTTCTGCTGGAGGAACAGGGTCAGCACCTTCGCCGCCCCCTGGTCGTCGCCGGAATTGCGTAAGGCCTCGATCAGGCGGAGCGCCACCGGTTCGTTGAAGGCGAGGTTGGCGGCCCGCCTGTAGGCGACGGCCGCGGCCGCATAATCGCCTTCGATCGCCAAGGCGTCGCCGACCAGGACGTGGGCGTCGGGGGCGCCTGGAGCGGCCGCCTGGAGCTGCCGTGCCCGCTGCAGCGCCTCCCCTCCGAGCCCCCGGCCGAGCAGCGCCCGTATCAGGACGACCTGGGGGGCGGCCACGTCCGGCCAGGCGGCGGCGTCCCGTCGAATCGCGGCCAGGGCGCCGTCGCCGAGCGGATCGTCGAGCGGGGCGGTGGCGGAGGGCCTCGGCGCCGCGGCGCGGCCGAAATAGCGCGCGGCGGACTCGTCGTCGCCGAGCCGGGCATAAGCTTTGCCGATGAGGCTGAGCGTATAGGCGTCCGCGTCGGAACGATCGGCCAGCGGCCGCAAGGTGTCGATCGCCGCCCTCGAGTCGCCGCTCTGCCACTGGGCCGAGCCGAGCAGGCGCCTCGCTTTGATATTGCCGGGCTGCGCCTTGAGCAGCCGCTTGAGCGGCTCCAGGGCGAGGGCGGCATTACCGGTTCCGAGCTCGATCGTTCCAGCTAGAAGCATCGCCGCCGGACGGTTTTCGAAAGCTCCCTCGGTGCGGCGGTAGAGGCCTCGCGCGAGAGCGTAGTCCCGGCCCCGCGCCGCGAGCATTGCCTGAAGATAATAAGCGGAAGGGTTGTTCGAGGAGACGCTGAGTATCCGCCGCGTATCGGCGAGCATCTCGCGGGTTCGGCCGAGATCGCCAAGCGTGGCCGCGCGCTCGATCAGGACCGCGACGTTGGCCGGGTCGATCTGCAGCGCCCGGTCGAACCAGGGCATTGCCGCGGCGAGCCCGTACTGGCTTCGGGTAAGCTCGCCTCGAAGCCTCAACGCCAGGACGTTGCGCGGGTCGAGCGAGACGGCCCGGTCCGCGGCTTCGATCGCTCCGGCCGTCTCGCCGGTGGAGCGCCGGAAGTCGGCGATGTCGGCCCACAACGCGCTGTCGTCGGGAGCCGCCGCGAGCGCCCGGTCGAAGGCCGCCGCGGCCTCCTCCATCTTGCCCATCAGCTGGTTGGCCCGGCCCAGCATCCGGTCCGCGTAGGCGGCATGGGCGGGACCGGCCTTGCGCGCCTCGTCCGCCGCGCGCTCGGCCTGGCCCTGCAGGAGCAGGGCATGGGCGAGCAGATGTCCGGTCTCGCTCTCGGCGACGCCGAGCGCCCTGGCCCGCTTCAGTTCGGCCTCGGCCGAAGGGCCGTCGCCGAGCAGCAGATAGGTCCGCGCCTGAGCCAGCCGAAGCACCTTGTTGTCGGGCTCCGCCTTGATCGCATTGAGGAACTCGATCCGGGCCGTCCGCGGCTGTCCCTGCGCGAGCGCCTGGAGCCCGCGCTTATAGGCGCCGTCCGCCGATTCCGGCCCGGCGTTGGAGCAGGCGGCGGATCCGAGCAGAAGCAGGGCGATCAAGGCGGAGCGAACGCTCATGGCTGCAAATCATATTGCTTCATGAGGTCGTAGAGCGTCGGGCGGCTGATCCCGAGCAGCTTGGCGGCGTTCGAAATATTGTTCTCGGTCCGCGCCAGGGCCTGGCGGATCGCCCGGCGGTCGGCGAGCTCGCGCGCCGATTTCAGGTTCACCGGCAGCGCCTCGTCCGTACGGGCCTCCAGATCGAGGTCTTCGGCACTCACCAGCTTGCCGTCGGCCATGATCACGGCGCGCTTCATCCGGTTCTCGAGCTCGCGCACGTTGCCGGGCCAGGGCCATTCGTCGATCGCCGCGAGGGCGTCGGCGCTGAGGCCCTTCACCGCCGGGTTCATCTCGCGGGCGAAGCGGTGCAGGAAATGCTTGGCGAGAAGCACCGAATCACCGTGCCGCTCGGCGAGGCTGGGGATCCGGACCACGATCTCCGCGAGGCGGTAATAAAGGTCTTCGCGGAAGCTCCCCGCCTTGATCATCTGCGGCAGGTCCTGGTGGGTCGCGCTGACGATCCGCGTGTCGACCGCGATCGGCTTCCTGCCGCCGATCCGCTCGATCACCCTTTCCTGGATGAAGCGAAGCAGCTTGACCTGGAGCGGCAATGGGATGTCGCCGACTTCGTCGAGGAAGAGGGTCCCGCCATGGGCGAGCTCGATCTTGCCCTCGGTGGTCTTGATCGCCCCGGTGAAGGCGCCCTTCTCGTACCCGAACAACTCCGCTTCGAGCAGGTTTTCCGGAATGGCCGCGCAGTTGATCGCGACGAAGGCGCCGCCGGCACGGTTGCTCGCCTGGTGGAGGCCGCGGGCAAGCAGCTCCTTGCCGGTGCCGCTGGCGCCGAGCAGCATCACCGAGACGCCGGTATTGGCGACCCGCTCGATCGTGCGGGCGACCTTCAGCATCTCGGGCGCCGAGGTGATCATCGTTCCGAGCACCGTCTGGTCCTCGCCCGCCCGCTCCTCGAGCTTGCGGTTCTCGGTCTCGATGCCGTGGAGCTGGAAGGCGCGGCGGACGATGAGGCCGAGCTGGTCGATGTCGACCGGCTTCTGGTAGAAATCGTAGGCGCCCGACGCGATCGCGCGGAGCGCGCTCTCCCGGGCGCCGTGCCCGGAGGCGACGATCACCTTGGTCTCGGGCTTGAGCGAAAGGATCGTCTCCAGCGTCGCGAAGCCTTCGGTGACCCCGTTGGGGTCCGGCGGGAGGCCGAGGTCCAGCGTGACCACGGGCGGCTCTTCCGAACGAAGCAGGTTGATCGCGGAATCGCGATTCGAGGCAACCAGGACCTCATAATCGTCATAGGCCCAGCGAAGCTGCCGCTGCAGCCCTTCGTCGTCCTCTACGATCAGCAATTTCGCCCTGCCGTCCACGCTCATGCCCGCATCCGTCCGATCTCGAAATCGCTGGTCTCACCCAGCGGTAAAAACAGGGTGAAACGGGTTCCCTCCCCCTCGCGGCTGTCGACCTCGATCCGGCCGCCCATCGCCGCGACCAGGCTTCGAGCCTCGAAGGCGCCGACTCCGAAACCCATCTCCTTGGTCGAGGCGAAGGGCTGGAAGAGGCGGGTGCGGATAAAGTCCGACGACATGCCATGGCCCCGGTCGACGATCTCGATCGCCGCTTCGCCGGCGCGGCGCGCGCAGACGATGCGGACGGCCGAGCCGCTGGGGCTGGCATCGATCGCGTTCTGCACGAGATGGGCGAGAGCCTGCTCCAGCCGCGCCGGATCGGCGACGGCCGGGAGGGTCTGATCGCCTTCGACCTCGACCGGGTGAACCCGCTTTTTCACCTCAGCCACCGCGGCGACCGCCTGGCCGAGCGGGATTGCCCGCACCGGCTCGGCCTCGACATTGCCGCCGCCGCGATGGAGCCGGGCGAGGAGGTCGTTCATCTTCTTCACCGAGCTGTGCAGGGTCGCGATCATGTCCTCGCGAAACTCGGGCTTGTCGGCATGCCGCTCCGCATTGCGGATGACGAGGCTCAGCTGGCTGACCAGATTCTTGACGTCGTGGATGATGAAGGCGAAGCGCCGGTTGAATTCGTCGAACCGCCGGGCATCGGCAAGCGCGTCCTGGGTATGGGCTTCGGCCAGGTAGCTCGCCGCCTGTATCCCGACGGTCCGGAACAGGTCGAAATCCTCCCAGTCGAGCGGCCGCCGGACGAGCGGATGCTCGAGCAGGACGAGACCGACGAGCCGGTCGCCGTGGATGAGCGGCACTCCGGCCCAGAGGCTGTCCAGGCCGGTGAGCGGGGCGGGCATCCGGACTTCCCCCTGGTCGGTCCGAAGCATTCCCGAGCGAAGTCCGGTGAAGTCGAGGACATGCCCGGTCCGCTCGAGAAAGCCGATCAGCGACGCGTCTTCCGCGTTCGCCTCGGGCAGATCGTCCCGCCAGTTCCAGCGGGCGGCTACCGTCAGCCGCCCCCCTTCCGGCACCAGGAGCAGGCCGGACGGCGATTCGGCGATGTCGGCGATCGCCTTGATGATCCGCTCGCCCAGCGGCGCGTCGCCGCCGACTGTGCGGGTGAAGCGAAGCCATTCCTCTCGATAGTCGTAGCGATGCTCGAAGAAGTGCTTAGCGACAATCACCCGAGACCAGGCCCGCATCCGGCCCGAGGGAAGCAGGATCACCGCCGCAACCGTGACGGCGAAGACGAGACCGACCTGGCCGATCCTCACCCAGTTGCCGCCGACCACCTCGAGCGCCCGGCTCGCGGTCATCATCAGGATGAGATAGCCTAGGATGGCGATCAGCGACAGCGACTGGAAGGTCGCGGCGCGCGACAATTGCATCCGCCAGCCGGCGTTGCGGCGGCTTGCGAGCGCGAACAACGGGACCAGCATCGAGAGGATGGCGCCGCGCATCGCATAGAGGTCGTCGACCGGCCCGCGCGTCAGCCAGCCGACCGTGTAGAGATGAAGATCGTAGGCCCACATTCCCGCCAGAGCGATCATGGGCAGCCGGATTCCCCAGCGGCTCTCGTGCGCGGCCTGGCCATAAAGGTTGTGGACGAGGACGAGCGAGCCGGCGGCGATGGTCAGTCCGATCACCTGCTGGGTGGAGCTCAGCGCCTCGTAGAGGATCGGATTCCCGGCAAATTGGGGCGTGACGCCCGCGAGGGTGAGCTGGAGGCCGATCACGCCCGCGACGACGGCGTAGACAAGCTTGACTCCCTGCTGCCCGCGCTCGTCCGCGGCGCGGCTGACGATCGCGTACATGAAGCCGAGGAAGGCGAAGTTGCGGGCGGCTTCGGCGATCCCGGCGCCGAGGCTGTGCGGGCCCTGCAGGGCGATGAAGATCGCCCAGCCCGAGGTCACCGTGAAGGCGGCGACGAGCCGGCGGTTGCCGCCGTCCTCGTTCCACCGCCGAAGCTGCCAGAGCGCGAGCGCGCCGTACAGCAAGGCGGCGAGCGCATGGGCCCAGAAGCCGAGCAGGACGATCATCGCGCCCCTTCCGGAAACAACACCACCCGCACCGTCTGGAGGAGGATCAGGAGGTCTAAAAACGGAGTATAATTCTTGGCATAGTACAAATCGAACTCGAGCTTCTGCCTCGCGTCCTCGACGGACGCGCCGTAGGGGAAGTTGATCTGCGCCCAGCCGGTGATCCCCGGCTTTACGACATGGCGCTCGGCATAATAAGGCAGCCGCGCTTCGAGGTCGGCGACGAACTGCGGGCGCTCGGGCCGCGGCCCGACCAGGCTCATCTTGCCGGTCAGCACCGTCCAGGCCTGGGGAAGCTCGTCGATCCTCAGCTTGCGGATGACCGAGCCGACGCGGGTCACCCTGGGGTCGTCCTTCTGCGCCCAGACCGCCTTGCCGCCGACCTCGGCGTCCTCGCGCATCGAGCGAAGCTTCACGATCTCGAAATTTTCGCCGTAGAGCCCGACCCGGCGCTGACGAAAGAAGGCCGGCCCGCGGCTCTCGAGCTTAACCGCGAGCGCGGTCAGCAAGATGAGCGGCGCGAAGACGAGCAGGATCAGGCCCGAGACGATGATGTCGAACAGCCTCTTGCCGGCCGCCGACAGCCGCCGCCCCGAGGAGAAGCCGTCCGAGAATATGAGCCAGCTCGGATTGACGCTGTCGAGGTCGACCCGGCCGGTCTCGCGCTCGATGAAGGAGGAGAATTCATTGACATGGACCCCGGTCGTCTTGATCCGGAGCAGGTCGGCGAGCGGCAGGGCGTTGCGCCTCTCCTCGAGCGCGAGCACCACTTCGGTCACCCGAAGCCTGACGACATGGGCGGTGAGGTTGGCGATGTCGTCGCGGTTGACGGCGTGCGGAACGGCCTGCGGCCCGTCGTTCATCCCGACATAGCCGGCGATCGCAAAGCCGGCGCCCTCGGTCCGGGCCAGCGCCTCGAGCCGGGCCGCCCGCGGGCCGGCGCCGAGGACGAGGATCCGCCGCTTGAACGCCTCGTTGCCGAGGGCCCGGCCGAAGATGAGGCGCGCCATGAACAGGAGCACCAGCGCGAAGCCCATCGCGTAGAGCAGGTTGGACCGCCAGAAGGTTACGGCCGGCAGCATGAAGAAGACGAAGGCGAGCAGCAGGACGCCGAGCGAGACGGCGACCACCAGCCGCGCCGCGGCGAGCCTCATCGAGCGCAGCGCGTCGACTCCGTAGGCGCCGACCCCGACCATGGCGAGCTGGAGAATGACCGCGAAGGTCAGGAGATGCGGAAGCCGCTGGACGTTGGGATCGGCCGCGCCGCTGATCTGCCACAGGCGCAGGAGCCAGCCCGCCTCCCCGGCCGCGATCAGCAGCAGGAAGTCGATCACGCCCAGCATCAGCACGCTGTGGGGGACGTAATGCTTGAACAGCCTGATCAAAGGACGATCGCCTCGCGGAGTGTAAATTCTGCCGACAGGGTTCTAGTGTCGCTCAAATTGACAAAGAAAGCGTGAAAACCGTCGGCTTCGGGTGAAACCCGGAATTGGGACAGGGTGCGGCGGGGGTGTGGCGCGAATAGGAAATCACGGTCATGCCCGCCATCGAAGCGCTCAGCTCGTCCTATCGCCGAACGGTGAAAGCTCCCGAAACGACCTCCACGGCGCCTCGCTTCACCGGCGAGCCGCCGGGCCGTCGACGAGGCCGAGAACCGATTCACGCGAAGCCGCGAAGGCGCAAAGAGCCTGGAGCAGCGACGAGCTTCTCTGACCCCCCGGTCGTGGTCCCGCCGCAGCCCCTTTTGCGGCCTTGCGGCTTCGCGTGACCCGAATCCGGAGCCTGGCCGCCGCGAGGCCAAGTAGGATTTGCACTTGGAACAAAACGGGAATATATTGACCGAATGTGCTGGCGGCACGGCAGGGCAAGCATGGAGGTGGATGTGTTCGAGGTAACTTTTGTCGTCGTGCCGCCGGGCGGCGGCGAGGCCGAGTACAGTCTTCAGATGAACGTCCCGGCGCTTCCGCGCGAAGGCGATTACGTCACGGTGATGAGGGATCGCGAGACCCCGGTCGCGGGAGTCGATATCGGCACCGAGGATTTCATCGTCCGGCGGGTCTGGTGGGCCTTCAACTATCCGGACGATGGCGCCTTGTACCATGAGGCCGGCGAAGGCCCGGTGGGGACGGTGAGCGGCACCGTCACCGTCGAATGCGAGGTCGCCAAGGGCCATTATTCGTCCGAGCGGCACGTGCGGGCTTGCGGCCCTAACGCCAAGACGTTCGAGCCGAGCGCTTATTGATCGCACTCGGCCGCGCGGGTGGGTCTGGCGGCGGCGCGCGAGGGCGTTCCCCCACTCGTCATCCCGGCGAAGGCCGGGATCCAATGAGAAGGGCTCGGAGCGGGTCTCCCCGCGATCTCGGCTTCCGCCGGGATGACGGAAGAAGCGCAGACAGCGCCTAGCAGCGCCCTTCGACTGATCCCGGTCGATTTGCGTTTCACAGGCTCCGGACCGCTGGCGGTCGGAGTGCGACAGTTTACGACGCTGACCTTCCGCGAGAACCGGAGACGGGGGAAACATTCGCCGCGGCGGGCGAAGCCGCCCGACATGGCGGCGGTGGCCGAGAAGATCGAGCATATGGTGCGGGCGGTGAAACGGCATCGGGACGGCAAGCCTAAGCGTCGTTACCGGCGGCGAGGCGGACTCGTTTCTTTGCGCCTGTTCGAGAGGCGCGGCAGGGCTTATCGCTCCCGCGGGGAGGGCCGTTCGATGCGCCTGTACATACGTCCGATCGCGCCGAACGCGCTCAAGGTCCTGATCTTCATGGCCGAGCGGGGCATCGAGATCGAGACGGTCGACGTGGGCGAGCTCGCGCCGGAAGACTATGCCCGGGTGAGCGCGCTTCTGACCGTGCCGGCGCTGGAGACGGACGGCGGCCCGCTCATCACCGAATCGCTGACCATCTGCCAGTATCTCGATTCCGCGGCGCCGGGGCCGGGCCTGTTCGGCGAAGGGCTCGAGGAGCGGGCCGTCGTGGCGATGTGGGAGCGGCGGGCCGAGCTGAGGCTGATGAATCCGGCGATCGAATATGGCCATCACACGCAGGCGATGTTCGCCGGCCGGCTCCAGCAATTTCCGGACTGGGCGCGGTTCCACGTCGCGCAGAGCGAGCCGATGCTCGCGCTGATGGAGCAACGGCTGACGGAATCGCGCTATCTCGCCGCCGAGCGCTTCACCATGGCCGATGTGACCGCGTTTTTGGGCTGGGCCGGCCTGATCGGCTGGCGGGCGATCGAGCCCCGGCCCGGGCCCGCCCTCGGCCGATGGCTCGGCGAGGTC
>DASVPM010000078.1:0-4970 GCA_036382815.1 Allosphingosinicella sp. | reverse complement strand
CTTGAACGGGCGCGGGTGTTCAGAAGCGTAGCCGAGGCGGTGGCAGACTGCCCATTCGTCTACGCCACCACCGTCCGCAAGCGCGGGCTGGTCGTGCCGGTGGTGAGCCCCGAGGAGGCGGCGCGGGAGATAAGGGCGCAGGCGGAGCCCTCCGCAATCCTGTTCGGGGCCGAGCGCTCCGGCCTCGAGACGGACGAAGTGGCTATCGCGGGCAAGATCGTCACCGTCCCGGTCAATCCGGACTTCACCTCGCTCAACCTCGCCCAGGCGGTGATCCTGATCGCCTACGAATGGTCGAAGCATGAGGCGCTGGCGGTGCCGACGCTCGGCGATCCGGCGGAGCCTCGGGCGAGTCAGGAGCAGCTAGAAGGGCTGATCGGGCAACTCGACGAGGCTCTGGTCGCCGCTGACTATTTCCACCCGCCCGATCGGACACCTGCCACCCGCAACACGATCCGGACCATCCTCACCAAGGCGGGCTGGTCCAACCGGGAGGTGCAGGCGATGCGCGGCATCGTCCGGGCACTGGTGAATCCGAGGCGGCGGGGATGATGTTCCCCGGCGAAGGCCGGGGCCCAGTTATTGCCGCCCGACTGGATCCCGGCCTTCGCCGGGAAGCTAGCGGGTCGAGTCGAAGCGGCGAAATTCGTAGGCGATCGAAGCCTCGACCAGCCGCTCGTACAGCTCGGCCGCGGCTTCCTCCGGCACCTCATGCTCGCTCGCCAAACGCGCCACGTTGGCCAGCACCTGCGCCTTGCGCCCTTCGTCGCGCACCGCCCCGCGATCCGGCTTGATGCGGGCGGCGGCGTCCATGTAGCGGAAGCGCTCGCCGATCAGGCGGACGATCTCCTCGTCGAGGCGGTCGACGCCGTGGCGGACCTCGGCCATGGTCGTGCAGGCCTGCGGAGGGGTTCGTTCGGAGCTCATCGGACCTCCTTTAGCGGCCGCTAAAACCCTGTCGAGGTTGACTTTGACCGCTCCAGAGGCCATCTGCCGCGCTTCGCAATTGGCTCCGCACCCCGGTGAAGCGGCAGCCGCGTACGACAGCAGGTCGTGCGGTGCGGTTCCGGGAACGACGACAACCAAGCAGATTGGACCCGACATGAGCAAGCGCAGCAGCGCCAAGTACAAACTCGACCGCCGGATGGGCGAGAACGTCTTCGGACGGCCCAAGAGCCCCGTCAACAAGCGCGAATACGGCCCCGGCCAGCACGGCCAGCGCCGCAAGGGCAAGATGTCAGACTTCGGAATCCAGCTCCGCGCCAAGCAGAAGCTGAAGGGCTATTACGGCGACGTCACCGAGAAGCAGTTCAAGCGCACCTACACCGAGGCCGCCCGGATGAAGGGCGATACCGGCCAGAATCTGATCGGCCTGCTCGAGCGCCGTCTCGACATGATCGTGTACCGCGCCAAGTTCGCGCCGACGATCTGGGCTGCCCGCCAGCTGGTCAGTCACGGCCACATCCGGGTCAACGGCACGAAGTGCAACATCGCTTCGCGCCGGGTGAATGTCGGCGACGAGATCACGCTCGGCTCAAAGGCGCAGGAGATGGCTCTGGTGATGGAGGCGCAGGGCCTCGCCGAGCGCGACATCCCCGAATATGTCGCCCCCGACGGCACCGCCAAGGCGACCTTCACCCGCGTTCCGACGCTGGACGAGGTCCCCTATCCGGTGCGGATGGAGCCCAACCTCGTCGTCGAGTTCTACTCGCGGTAATAAATCCAATTCCTCCCCTGCATTTGCAGGGGAGGGGGACCACCCGAAGGGTGGTGGAGGGGGCCTCCGCTCTGAAGAACCCCTCCACCGCGCTTCGCGCGGTCCCCCTCCCCGAGAAACCTCGGGGAGGATTTTAAGAGGGCGGTCCCGCCGGGGCCGCCTTTCTTATTGGATGCCAAGCGCCTTGCGCAGGAAGGCGTCGCTCTTCCTCAGCATGTCGGCGCGGGCGAGGCTGTCCTCGAGCTGGTGGTCGAGGCCGTTATAGACGACGAGCTCGCTCTGCGCGCCCGCCGCCTTGAGGCGGTCCTGCATCATCCGGGACTGGTTGATGCCGACATTGAGATCCATGTCGCCGTGGAAGAGCAGGACCGGAGCCTTGATCTTGGCGGCATTCTGCGCCGGCGAGCCTTCGCGCAGATGCGGACCGGTGCCGACGAAGGTACGGACCAGCCGGTAATTGCTGAAATCCGCCGAATCTTTGACGAGAGTGCCGAGATCGGTGACCGGCGCCACGGCGACGACCGCCTTGAAGAGGCCGGGGTCCACCGCTCCGGACTGGAGCGCCGCATAGCCGCCATAGGACCATCCCACGATGGCGAGTTTGGCGGGATCGGCGATGCCCTGGGTCACCAGCCAGCGGCCGGCGTCGTTGACGTCGCCGATCGCGGTCCGCCAGGATTGAAAACCGTTCTTCTTATACCAGGAATCGCCATAGCCGGATGAGCCTCGATAATTAGGCTGCAGCACGGCGTAACCGCGATTGGTGAAGAACTGGGCGAGCCAGTCGAAACCCCATTCGTCGCGGGAGCTGGGGCCGCCATGCGGCATCACCAACGCGGGAAGGTTCTTGCCGCCGCTGCCGGGCGGCAGCGTCAGATAGGCGGGGACCTCGGTCCCGTCCGCGGCCTTGTACCGAACCGGCTTCACCGTCGCCAGTTTCACGCCTTCCAGCGGCGGCCTCGAAATCATCAGCTCGCCCAGCCGCTTGGCGGCCTTGTCGAACAGATAATAGCGGCCCGCGTCGGTGTCGCTTCCGGCCCAGAGCAGGAGCTTGCTCTCGTCGGAGCTGGAGTCGACGAAGCGGATCAGAGGCAGCCCTGGGAGGGCCTTGGACAGCGACTTGCCGAGGGCCGCCAAGGTCGGGTCGAAATAGACCGCCTCGCGCTTCTCGAGCGCGTAAGTCGCGCCGACCACGCGGTGGGCGCGTCCGATCCGGACCGTCCCGTCCACATCGACCTGCGGATGGCCGAAGACCAAAGTCTCCTTCTTCGAGCCGTCCAGGGCTACGCTGTAGAGCGCGGTACGGCCGCCCGCGCCTTTCTTGAAGCCGTAGGCCACGTCGAGGTCGGGATCGACCGCGAGCGGATAGAAACCCGAATCGTCGTTATTGTTGACGGTGCCGAGAGTCTTCCAGTCGTTCGAGGCCTTGGTGCGGTAGTAATAAGTGATCTTGCCGCTGTCGTAGCCGGTGGCGCCGGCGATGTCGGCAATGGCCATGATCCTGATATTGCCGCGACCGTCGCTGATATAGTCGCGGGCGTTGGTCTTGGCGGGCTCGACGGTCTTGCTCGCCAGGCTCGCCGTGTCGATCCGGTCGACGCCATAGCCTTCGCGCTTGTCCTCCACATGGGTGCCGATCTTGGCTTCCGGCACATATTGGCGGCCCATCAGGATCGAGCCTTCAACCCCCGGCTGCCAATCGATCACCTCGCCACCGCTTTGGGCGACATAAAGATCGTCGGAGCGCGACCTCCGGCTGACCAGCTTGACGTTGGTCCCGTCGGCATTGAGGGCGACCAGGCGGGTCGCGAACATCGCCTGGCCCGGAACGATCTTGTCGACCACCATATAGATGGTGCAGATCAGGCGCTGCTCGGAAACCCAGCCACAGCCGTTCAGCCGCTCGGGCTTGCCGTCGGCGCTCAGCGCCATGAAAGGCTCGGCGTCGCTCCCCACGTCGACCGTATAGAGCAAGGTGGAGCGGCCGGGCCCGGGCGCGATGAAGGCCACCCTCCGGCCGGAGGGCGAAAGCGCGATGTCGAGAACGGACTCCCGAGCCCCGAACGCCGCCGCCGGATCGGCCGGCGGCGCCGCGACCGCCGGAGCGCCCGCGAAAACGTGAAAAAGCGCCGCGCCGGCGCCGAGCCAAAATATCCGAAACATGAATACCCCCACTCGCTTAGGCCCCAATCCTAAGCTGAGCGGCACGATGCCACCGGGGCTCGGCTGGCGCAAGCTTGCACGCGCAAAATCTTGCTGCCATGGGACGTCCGGGGTGGGGCCGAGAGGAGAATGTCCGTGCCGCTTCGATCCCTCGCAGCTCCCGCCGCCGCCGCGATCCTGCTTGCCGCCTGCGCCACCGGGCCGCGCGAAGGCAGCGCTCGGGGCCCTTATCCGGGCCCGCCCCTGTCCCTGGCGACCCTGACCACCGCGACCCAGATCCTGTCCTCGGACGAATATGAGGGGCGGGCGCCGACCACGAAAGGCGAGGACAAGGCCGTGGCCTACATCGCCCAGCGTTTCGAGAAAGCGGGACTTCAGCCGGGCAACAAGGGGAGCTGGTACCAGGACGTCCCGATGGTCGAGATTTCTTCGACGCCGTCGCAGCTTCGGGTGGCCGGCGGCGGCACTCCGCTGGCCTTCGACTGGCGTACCGATTTCGTCGCCAACACCTACCGTGTGGCTCCCAAGGTCGATCTCGAGAACAGCGAGATGGTTTTCGTCGGCTATGGCATCAACGCGCCCGAGCGCGGCTGGAACGACTATGCCGGGGTCGACGTGCGGGGCAAGACGGTCGTCATGCTCGTCAACGATCCCGACTGGCAGGACGAGGATCTCGAAGGCCCGTTCAACGGCAAGGCGATGACCTATTACGGCCGCTGGACCTACAAATATGAGGAGGCGGCCCGGCAGGGCGCCGCCGGCGCCCTGATCGTCCATGACACCGGCCCGGCTTCCTACGGCTGGAACGTCGTCCAATCGTCCTGGACCGGCCCGCAGTACAATCTCGACGAGCCCGGCGGGCATATGGACCAGTCCGAGGTGATCGGCTGGCTCACCAACCCGGCGGCGCAACGCCTGTTCGCCGCCTCCGGGCAGGACCTCGCCGCCCTTTCCGCCGCGGCGAAACGGCCCGGCTTCAAGGCGGTGCCGCTCAGGACACGTGCCTCGGTATCGTTGCGGAACGAGATCAAGCGCCAGGCCTCCCGTAACGTCGTCGGCGTGCTGCGGGGCGCGAAAAGGCCGAACGAAT
>DASVPM010000077.1:0-3768 GCA_036382815.1 Allosphingosinicella sp. | reverse complement strand
ACAAATATATCCCCCTGACCCAGGTGGAAGGCGCCCGCTTCGAAGTCCGCGATTCGCCGCTCTCCGAGTTCGGGGTGCTCGGCTACGAATATGGCTTCTCCATCGCGGACCCGCGCACCCTGGTGCTGTGGGAAGCGCAGTTCGGCGATTTCGCCAACGGCGCCCAGGTCATCATCGACCAGTTCATCGCCGCCGGCGAGGCCAAGTGGCTCCGCGCCAGCGGGCTCGTCCTGCTCCTCCCGCACGGCTATGAAGGGCAGGGGCCGGAGCACAGCTCGGCGCGGCCCGAGCGGTTCCTGCAATTGTGCGGCGAGGACAATATGCAGGTCGCCTATTGCACGACCCCGGCCAATTATTTCCACCTGCTCCGGCGGCAGATGAAGCGCGACTTCCGCAAGCCGCTGATCGTCATGACCCCCAAGTCGCTGCTCCGGCACAAGCTGGCCGTGTCGAACGTGGCCGACTTCACCGGCGACAGCCATTTCAAGCGCATCCTCTCCGATGTGGGCGGCCCGCCCGACGAGGCGGTGAAGCGGCTCGTCCTGTGCACCGGCAAGGTCGCCTACGAGCTGATGGAAGCGCGCGACAAGGCCGGCGACGCCCACATTTCGATCGTCCGGGTCGAGCAGCTCTATCCCTTCCCGTCCGAGCCTCTGACGGCCCGGCTGAAGCGCATGACCGCGCTCGAGGAGGTGATCTGGGCGCAGGAGGAGCCGCAGAACCAGGGCTATTGGAACTTCCTCGACTGGCGGATCGAGCGCTGCCTCGAGGAAGCGGGAGTGAAGCCGCGGCGGGCGCTCTATGCCGGCCGCCCGGCTTCGGCGTCGCCGGCTACCGGCCTCGCCAAGCGCCACGCCGCCGAGCAGGCGGCCTTGATCGCCGACGCGCTCGGCCATAGCAGCAACGCGCCGGCGCAGCGCAAGGCCGGATAAAGGAACTTTCATGGCCACCGAAGTCAAAGTCCCGACCCTGGGGGAATCGATCACCGAGGCGACTTTGGGCCAGTGGCTCAAGATGCCCGGCGATCCGGTGAAGGCCGACGAGCCGCTCGCCAGCCTGGAGACCGACAAGGTCGCGATCGAAGTGCCCTCGCCGGTCGACGGGGTGATGGGCGACCAGCTCGTCGCGGTCGGCGACACGGTCGCGGTCGGCGCCGCCATCGCCCGGATCGAGAGCGGCTCGGGGATGCCGGGGACGCCCAAGGCCGAGCAGGCGACGCCCGCCGAGGTGCCGGTCAACCCGGAGGGCGCGGGCGAGAATGTCGAGCTTCGCGCGGACGAGGCCGAGGACGGCGAGGACGGCGACAGCCCCCATTTGACCTTGTCGCCCGCCGTCCGGCGGATCGTCCTCGAGCATCATCTCGATCCGTCGAGAATCAAAGGCACGGGCAAGGACGGCCGGCTCACCAAGGACGACGTGCTCGCCGCCGCGGCCAAGGCGAAGGACGCTCTGGCCGCGGTGCCCGCTCCAGGTTCCCCGGCGCAGGCCGGGGCCCGGACGGCGCCGGCGCAAGCCTGGGCCCCGGCTTCCGCCGGGGAGCAGGCAAGCGCCGGGGAGCGGAAAGAAGAGCGCGTTCGCATGACCCGCCTGAGGCAGACCGTCGCCCGCCGGCTGAAGGAAGCCCAGAACACGGCGGCGATGCTGACCACCTTCAACGACGTCGACATGACGGCGGTGATGGACGCGCGGGGCCGCTACAAGGATTTGTTCGAGAAGAAGCACGGGATCCGGCTCGGCTTCATGAGCTTCTTCGTGAAGGCGGCGGTGCTCGCCGCCCGCGACGTGCCCTCGGTCAACGCCTACATAGAGGGCGAGGAGATCGTCTATCACGATTATGTCGACGTCTCGGTCGCCGTCTCGGCCCCGAACGGCCTCGTCGTCCCGGTCATCCGCGACGCCCAGGCTTTGAGCTTCGCCGAGGTCGAGAAGACCATCGCCGAGTTCGGCCGGCGGGCCAAGGAGGGCTCGCTGACCATGGCCGACATGGAAGGCGGCACCTTCACCATCTCGAACGGCGGCGTGTTCGGCTCGCTTCTCTCGACGCCGATCATCAACCCGCCCCAGTCCGCGGTGCTCGGAATGCACCGGATCGAGGAGCGGCCGGTGGTCCGCGACGGGCAGGTCGTCGTGCGGCCGATGATGTATCTGGCCTTGAGCTACGACCACCGGCTGGTCGACGGCCGCGAGGCGGTCACCTTCCTGGTGCGGATGAAGGAAGCGCTGGAAGACCCGACGAGATTGCTGATCGACCTCTAAATGTTTCCCGGCGAAGGCCGGGACCCAGTCTGGACCCCGGCCTTCGCCGGGGAACAAGGAAAGAAGAATGGCAGAGACCGATTTCGACGTGATCATCATCGGGGCTGGGCCCGGCGGCTACGTGGCTGCGATCCGGGCCGCTCAGCTCGGGCTGAAGACCGCCTGCGTCGAGAGCCGGGAGACGCTTGGCGGCACCTGCCTCAACGTCGGCTGCATCCCGTCCAAGGCTTTGCTGCACGCGTCCGAGCTGTTCGAGGAAGCGGCGCACGGCACGATGGCGAAATGGGGGATCAAGGCGACCGGGGTCGAGCTCGACCTCGACGTCATGCACGCCGGACGCCGGGAGGCGATCAAGGGGCTGACCGGCGGCATCGAGTTCCTGTTCAAGAAGAACAAGGTCGCCTGGCTCAAGGGCCATGCGAAATTCACGGGACCGAACGCGATCGACGTCTCGGGCCAGGCCTACACGGCGAAGAACATCGTCATCGCCACCGGCTCGTCGGTCACGCCGCTGCCCGGCGTCGAGATCGACCAGGAGCGGATCGTCGATTCGACCGGGGCCCTGGAGCTGGCGAAGGTGCCGGGTCATCTCGTCGTGATCGGCGGCGGCGTGATCGGGCTCGAGCTCGGCTCCGTCTGGAAGCGGCTCGGAGCGAAGGTCACGGTGGTCGAATATCTCGACCAGATATTGCCGGGCATGGACGGCGAGGTCCGCAAGGAAGCCGGCAAGATCTTCAAGAAGCAGGGCTTCGAGATCCGTACCTCGACCAAGGTGACCAAAGCCGAGAAATCGGGTGAGGGCGTGACTCTCACCGTCGAGCCGGCCCAGGGCGGCGAGGCCCAGACGATCGCGGCGGACGTCGTCCTGGTCTCGATCGGGCGGCGGCCGAATACCGACGGGCTCAATCTCGAGGCGGCCGGGGTCCGGATCAACAAGCGCGGCATGATCGAGGTCGACCATGATTTCAGGACCGGGGTCGAAGGCGTCTACGCGATCGGCGACGTCACTCCGGGGCCGATGCTGGCCCACAAGGCGGAGGACGAGGGGATCGCCGTCGCCGAGATAATCGCCGGCCAGATCGGGATCGTCAATCACGACGTCATCCCCGGCGTCGTCTACACCTTCCCGGAGATCGCCGCGGTCGGAAAGACCGAGGAGGAGCTGAAGGAAGCGGGGGTCGAGTATAAGGCCGGCAAGTTCCCGATGATGGCGAACAGCCGGGCCAAGACGAACCGCGAGACGGACGGCTTCGTCAAGGTGCTCGCCGACGCCCGGACCGACCGGGTGCTCGGGGTCCATATCATCGCCTCGGTCGCCGGGACGATGATCGCGCAGGCCGCCCAGGCGATGGAGTTCGGAGCGACCAGCGAGGACATCGCCTACACCTGCCACGCCCACCCGACGCATTCGGAAGCGCTGAAGGAAGCGGCGATGGCCGTGCAGGGGCTGCCGATCCACATCTAAAGGAGAGGCCGGTGAAGCGGATCGTTCTGGCTCTCATCCCGGCCGCT
>DASVPM010000076.1:0-2590 GCA_036382815.1 Allosphingosinicella sp. | reverse complement strand
GAAGCCGGGCGCGCTCACCCCCGGCGACTATGTCCGGATCAGCGTCTCGGACACCGGCTCGGGTATGGCGCCGGAAGTGCTGGAGCGGGTGTTCGAGCCCTTCTTCACCACCAAGCCGGTCGGCAAGGGCACCGGGCTCGGCCTCAGCCAGATCTTCGGATTCGCGCGCGAATCCGGCGGCGACGTCGTCATCGATTCCACCGTCGGCGCCGGCTCGACGGTGTCTCTCTACCTGCCCCGCTCCACCGAGGAGATCGAATCGCCGGCCGCCTCGGCCGCCGGCACGGACGACGCGATACCTGGCGCCGAAGGCACCGCCATCCTCGTGGTCGAGGACGATCCGCGGGTCAGCCGGTCCACGGTCGGGGCGCTGGAGGAACTGGGCTACCGGCCGATCGCCTGCGCCGGGGGCCGCGAGGCGCTCGAGATACTGGAACGCGAGGACGGCCGGATCGAGCTCGTCATCACCGACATCATGATGCCCGAGATGACCGGCCCGGAACTCGTTCGAGAGGCGACCGCCCGCTGGCCGTCGACCGCCATCCTCTACGTCACCGGCTATGTCGGCGAGGCCGGAAGCGAGGAGCTGAGCGGGCACGACATCCTGAGGAAGCCGTTCACCGTCGCGGCGCTCGCCGTAGCCGTCGCCGGTGCGCTGGCCCGGCGGCCTAGCGAATGGCCCCCCGCTTCAGCAGCCGCGGGAGCAGGCCGATAGCGGCGACGAGCGGCCAGCGGCGCTGCCAGGGCTTGATCTCGATCTTCGTTCCGGCGTGGCGGTTGATCTTCCAGGCGAGGTAATCGATCCCGCCGGCATAGGTCCCGCTCGCCTTGACGAGGCGAAGCACGGTGAGCGCCTTGCCGGCGAAACGCCGCTTCCACCAAGCCCGCCTGGCCGCCTTCGCGAGCGGACCGCTGACCGGCGCCGCGGCCATCGCCGGCCCGCTGAAGCGCAGGTAGCGCTCCGGATCGGAGTCCACCACCGAGCCCTCCCGCCCGCGCCGCTCGGCTCGAAGCTCCGCACCGTAGGTAAGGGCAAAGGCGCCGCGCCACATGTCGAGGGGTTCCTGATGGTCGGGCAGGCAAGGGGCGGCGGCGGCCAGCAAGGTCGGCGCCGCCCTTGCGACGGCGACGACCGCGGCGGCCCGTGCCTGCTCGTCCGCCGCCCAGACCAGTCGGCTCGGCTGCGCGAACCGCGCCCATACCGAGACGTTGAGGGTCTCCGGGCCGTTGAGCCGGTAGAAGTCCCGCTCGCTCAGCACCGCATATTTGGCGACGAGCCCGTCATGCTCGAACGGGAAGACGTTGGGCGGGATCAGGCGGTTGGCGGGCGCCTTCCAGCTCTTCCCATAAGCGGCGCGGTAATCCGACACGATCAGGTAGAAATCGAGCATCAGCCCGTCCAGCTCGCGCTGCCTCAGGCACGACCCGTAGAACAGCACCGCCCTCGCGGCGCCCGGATAAAGCCCCGCCACCGCCGCCGCCATCGCGCTCACGCGCGGATCGACCGGCTCGGCCAGCTCGGCCGCGACGAGGCTTCGAAGCATTTCCACTCCGCCCCTATATCGTGCGAGCAGCCCTCATTGCGAGCGAAGCGAAGCAATCCAGCCCGGCCTCGCAGGATCGCCGGATTGCCGCGTCGCTCCGCTTCTCGCAATGACGGAACTCATTCGGTCCGGGCCAGCAAATCGATCAGCTCCTGCCGCCAGAATTTCGCCCATGTATGCGTGCCGTGTCCGCGCGTGTCCGAGGTCGCGCGAACCAGGATGTAGCGGCCGGTCTCGAGCCGGCGGGCGGCGTCCTCGGCGATTCCGTAGTCGGCGGGGTTGATGAAGTCGTCCGCGGAGTTGATCCACGTCATCGGCACCCGGATCCGCTCGAGCTTCGGCCATGGATTGTAGGTCCGGGACGCCTCCAGCTGGTAGATGAGGTCGTTGGCGTCGCGGGCGGGCAAGTCCTTCGCGACCCGGTCCACTATGTAGGCGTCGGCCGCCTCGCGGGTCGGATAGGCCTTCTGGAGGTACAGCGGCGCGAAACTGGCGATCTGGAGGACGCTTACCGCGGTGCGCAGGCCCTGCAAGGGCTGCGCGGAATAGTCGCCGCCCGCCCAGGCCGGGTCGTTCCTGATGCCTTCGACGGCGAGCTTGCGCCACATCCGGTTGTGGCCCGCGATCTCGGTCGGGAGGCAGGCCATCGGCATCGCCGCCCGCGCGAAGTCGGGATGGGCTTGTGCCCAGACGAAGATGTGCATGCAGCCCATCGACGTCCCCATGATCAGCCGCGGGCGAGTCACGCCCAGGCTTTCGACCAGCATTCGCCGCTGCGCTTCGACCATGTCGGCATAATCATATTTCGGGAAACGCATGCGCAGGCCGTCGCTCGGCTTCGACGACTTGCCGTGGCCGATGCCGTCGGGGAGGATGACATAATAGCGGCCGATATCGAGCGGCTGGCCCGGGCCGAACAGCTCGTTCGCGAATTGCGGCTGGATGAACTGCCGGCCCGAGCCGCCGGTGCCGTGGAGCACCATGACGGCGTTGGTCACGGTGCCTTTCGAATCGCGCCTCGGCGTGCCGAGCGTTGAGTAATGTAT
>DASVPM010000075.1:0-1888 GCA_036382815.1 Allosphingosinicella sp. | reverse complement strand
CGTTCAAGGGCGACAAAGCCGGCGCCCGGACCGACCTCGAGGGCCTGGTCGCCTTCGATTCCGACGGGGACGGCAAGCTCGGCACGCACGACGTCCGATTTGGCGAGTTCCGGCTGTGGTTCGACAGCAACGGCAACGGCGCCACCGACGCCGGTGAGCTGCTGACGCTGGCGGAGGCGGGGATTCTCGAAATCTCCCTCACCGCCCCGATCAACCCGGACGCGCGGGCGGATGCCGGCGGCAACGTCGTCTTCGGCAGGGGGAGCTTCACCCGTACCGATCACAGCGTCGGCACCCTGCTCGACGCCGGCTTCGGCTATTCGGATGCGGGGCTCGCGCCCTCGGCTCCGGCTGCCCCGGCTATCTCTCCGCCGCCTGCGGCCTCCCCGGCCGCAGCCGTCTCTCCGCCGCCCGCGGCGGCCCCCGCCGAGCCGGCCCCCGGCGCCGCGCCCGCGACTCTGGAACCGGCTCCGGCCGCCTCGTCGGCCTCCGAGCCGGCCCCGGCCGACGCGACTCCGGCCGCGCCGCCGGTTCCCGAGCCGGCTGCGGAGACCCCGGCCGCACCTTCGGCTCAGGCAACCTCCGACCGCTTCGACCCCGCTTCTTTCATTTTCGGTCGCAAGAGCGACGATTACCGGATCAGCGCGGAGGGCGGAGTTCTCGCCGTCAGCCTGCGCAAGGGCCGCTTCGATCCGGCCGCAGGGGCGGTCGGACCCGCCGCGCTCCTGTCCTTCCGGGACCGGCGCTACGGGCTGCTGTCGCCGCTTATCCTCGATCTCGACGGCGACGGCATCGAGATAGAGCGACGCGGCCAGGCGAGCGCGCGTTTCGACATGGACGGCAACGGCACCCTCGACGACACCGGCTGGATCGGCCGCGACGACGGCTTCCTCGTGGTCGATGCCGGCGGAGACGGCCTGATCCGTTCGCCCGACGAGCTTTCGCTGCTCGGGCTGAAGAAGGGAGCGAAATCGAGCTTCGAGGCGCTCGCGGTGCTGGATTCGAACGGCGACGGGCGAATCGGCGCCGGCGACGACCGCCTCGCCGAGGTCAAGATCTGGCGCGACTCGAACGGCAACGGCGTGAGCGACCGGGGCGAGCTCCATAGCCTCGCGGACCTCGGAATCGCGTCGATCGGCCTCGAGGTCCAGTCGCTCGGGGGATCGGTCAAGCTCGACCGCAACCTGGTCTTCGCCAGCTCCACCTTCACCCGCGCGGACGGCTCGACCGGATTGATCGGCGACGCGGCGCTTTCCTTCCGTCCGACCGGCTCAGCTCCGCGCCGGCCCGACCCCTCCGCGTCCGGCCTCGCGCAGCGATGGCTCGAAACGCTTCGCGGCGATTCGGACATGCTGCGAGAGCCCGGTTCTCGCGGCCGGGCCTTGTCGTGGATCGCGGCCCTGGATCCGGCGACAGGCGACGATGCACAGTTTCCGGGGGCAGCCGACGACCTCCGCTTGGAGGCCGCTCCCGACCTGCGGCTCGCGAAGATGGTGGAGCTGATGGCCGGGTTCGGCGCCCGGTCCGGCGAAGCCGACCTGCGGCCGTCGGCATCTGCGACGATCCCCCGTTTCGACTATTTCGCCTAAGGGCCGGAAGACGAATTGGCGGAAAACTGGCGCGCCCGGCAGGATTCGAACCTGCGACCCCAAGCTTAGAAGGCTCGTGCTCTATCCGACTGAGCTACGGGCGCGCGTACGGGCGGTGTAGCGCGCTTTCCCGGCGAACGGAACGGCGCTAGCGTGCCGGCCATGGACGGGGGTCAGGTGAAAGCGGTCGAGGGGGAAGCGCTCCAGGGCGCCAGTTTCCGTTATTTCGACCTCGTCATGGCGGCTTTCGTCGCCATCCTCCTACTCTCCAACGTGCTGGGCGCCGGCAAAAGGGCGGA
>DASVPM010000074.1:0-5713 GCA_036382815.1 Allosphingosinicella sp. | reverse complement strand
CGGCGACCTCGACCGAGCGATCGAGGGCCAGTCGGTCACCCTCACCCTTGCCGACGAGGTCGATTGCTCGCGCGGCGAGGTGATCGCCTCCGCCGCGTCGCCGCCCCATGTCGCCGACGCCCTACTCGCCAACCTCGTCTGGATGGCGGACGAGCCGCTGGCGCCCGGCCGGTCCTACTGGCTGAAGATCGGCGCGAGCACCGTCTCGGCGACGGTGACCAAGGTCGAGCATATCGTCGAGGTCGATACCGGCCGCCCGGCCGGCGCCCGCCTCCTCGCCTTGAACGACATCGGCCGCTGCGAATTGAGGCTCGACCGTGAGGTCGCCGCAATCCCCTACGCCCGAGGCCGCGAGCTCGGCGCCTTCATCCTCATCGACAAGCTCAGCCACGCGACCGCCGCCGCAGGAATGATCGACGGCTTCCCCCGCCGCTCCGGGCTCGACCGGGCGACCGGAGAGTCGGACCGGATCGTCTGGCTCAGCGCTGTGCCGCCGCAGGAGCGGGCCGAAGTCGCCGCCAGGGCGCAGCAGAGGTTTCAGGCGACCGGCCGGATGAGCTTCATCCTCGACGAGGCCTCGCTCCGGGAGAATCTCAGCAGCGACCTGGCCGACGGCCCCGCCGACACGGCCGAGCATATCCGCCGGGTGCGGGCCGTCGCGGGCCTGATGAGCCGCGCCGGCCTCCACATCCTCGTCGCGGTCGACGTCCCGTCCGCCGAGGCCTGGCCCGGCCGACAGATCGTCCCGTCCGATCTCGAGCAGGAGGGGGAAGCCGAATGGGTCATCTAACGCCCTCCCGCCTCTCGACCGAGCCGTGCCTTCTCAATTCCTCCCCCGGCTTTCCGGGGGAGGGGGACCGCGCGAAGCGCGGTGGAGGGGTTCTTCAGGCTCTGCAAGGCCCCTCCACCAGGCTTCGCCTGGTCCCCCTCCCCGAGAAATCTCGGGGAGGATTTAGGTGGAACCGGCCATGACCGCTCGCCCTCTCTTCCCCGCCGATACGCTCAGCACCGAGCAGCGCCGCCAGGTCGAAGCCCTGACCGGATCGGTGACGGCCGAGCAGGCGCGGTGGATCAGCGGCTATTTCGCCGGCCTCGAAGCGGGCATCGCCCGGCTGGCAGGCGACGGGGCGCTCCCGGCGGGCGCAGCGGCGGCCGTCCGCACCCTCACCGTCCTTCACGGCGGCGAGACCGGCAATTGCGCCGGCCTCGCCAAGGCCTTCGCCGCCGCCGCCGCCGACCAGGGCCTCGTCGCCCAGGTCGAGGACATGGCGCGCTACAAGCCCCGGCGGCTTCGCGAGGAGCAGGATCTCCTGCTCATCGTCAGCACCCACGGCGAGGGCGATCCGCCCCAGCCGGCGCTGGATTTCTTCGAGTTCGTGGAGGGCCCGAAGGCGCCGAAGCTTCCGGAGCTTCGCTATTCGGTCCTCGCGCTCGGCGATTCCACCTACGAGCATTTCTGCGAAGCCGGCCGGCGCCTCGACCGGCGCCTGGAGGCGCTCGGCGCCGCCCGGATCGCCGACCGGGCCGAATGCGACGTCGACTATGACGAGACGGCGGCACAGTGGAGCGCCGAGGCGCTGGCCCTGCTTGTCGCCCAGGCCGGGGCGGGCTGCGAGGTGTCCGCCCCGGCTGACCCCGCCTTCCCGGCGGCGACGGCCCACGACAAGCGCAATCCCTTCCCGGCCCGGATCATCGACAACCTCACCATCGTCGGCCGCGATTCGACCAAGGAGACCCGCCATGTCGAGCTCGACATCGCCGGCTCGGGACTGACCTACCAGCCCGGCGACGCGCTCGGCGTGGTCGCCCGCAACGATCCCGCCGCGGTCGCCGCCCTGATCGACGCGACGGGACTTTCGGGAGACTCGGCCCTGACCGTCAAGGGCGAGTCGACGACCCTGGCCGAGGCTCTGGAAAGCCATTTCGAGATCGCCATCACTCCGCCCCGATTCCTCGACCATTGGGCCGCCGTGACCGGTGCGGCGGAGCTGCGCCGGCTGGCCGGGGAGGAAGGCAAAGCCGAACGCCAGTCCTGGCTCCGCTCGAACCACATTATCGACGTAGTGAGGCGATTCCCTGCAAAAAGTGTCGATTCCTCCACATTTGTTGCAGGCCTGAGGCCGCTCCAGCCGCGCCTCTACTCGATCTCGTCCAGCCTCTCCGCGATGCCCGACGAAGCCCATATCACCCTCGCTCCGGTCCGCTACCGGCTCCACGGCGAGGCGAGGCACGGGGTCGCTTCCGCCCATCTCGCCGACCGCTCGGCGGTCGGCGACACGCTGCCGGTCTACATCCAGCCCAACGAGCAGTTCCGGCTTCCCGAAGACGACAAGGCGATCATCATGATCGGCGCCGGCACCGGAATCGCCCCCTACCGCGCCTTCCTCCAGGAGCGCGAGGCGCGGGGCGCGACCGGCAAGTCCTGGCTGTTCTTCGGCGAGCGCAACTTCCGAAGCGACTTCCTCTACCAGACCGAATGGCAGGCCTGGCTCAGGGACGGGCTGCTCGGCCGGATGGACGTCGCCTTCTCGCGCGACCCCGGCGGCAAGGCCTATGTCCAGCACCGCATGGCCGAGCGCTCGGCCGACCTGTTCGCCTGGCTCGAGGACGGCGCCCATCTCTATCTGTGCGGCGACGCGGCGCGGATGGCGCCCGACGTCCACGAGACCCTGATCGCGATCGTCGCCGAGGAAGGGCGCCTCCAGCGCGAAGGCGCCGAGGACTATGTCCGCGCCCTCCAGCGCAGCCATCGCTACCAGCGCGACGTCTACTGATGGCCGACGCCGGGACCCGCATCGACCGGAGCAAGGACCTGTCCCAGCCCCTCGACCGCCTGAGCGCGGACGAAAGGCTCAAGAAGGCCAGCAATTATCTTCGCGGGACCATCTCCACCGGCCTGCTCGACCGGATCACCGGCGCCGTCCCCACCGACGATACGCGGCTCATGAAGATCCACGGGATGTACCAGCAGGACGACCGCGACCTGCGCGACGAGAGGCGGCGCCAGAAGCTTGAGCCGGCCTACCGCTTCATGATCCGGGTCCGGCTTCCGGGGGGCATCTGCACGCCCGGGCAATGGCTGAAGCTCGACGCGCTCGCCCGGGCGCATGGCGGCGGCCAGCTTCGCCTCACCACCCGCCAGACCTTCCAGTTCCACTGGGTGCTCAAGGAGGACGTAAGGGCGACCATCCAGGGCCTGCACGAGGTGCTGCTCGACACCATCGCGGCCTGCGGCGACGTCTCACGCAACGTCATGTGCGCGGCGGATCCGGAGGAGTCGGCGCTTCACGCAGAGGTCGCGGCCGCCGCGCAGGAGGTCAGCGACCATTTCCTGCCCAGGACGCGCGCCTATCACGAAATCTGGTACGGCGAGGAGAAGGTCGCGAGCTCGGGCGAGGAACAGGAACCGATATACGGCGCCACCTACCTGCCCCGGAAGTTCAAGATCGGCTTCGTTGTCCCGCCCTCCAACGACATCGACGTCTACACCCAGGATCTCGGCTTCATCGCCATCAAGGGCCCGGGCGGGCTCGAAGGCTTCAACGTCGCGATCGGCGGCGGAATGGGCCGAACCGAGAATGAGCCGTCCACCTATCCGCGGCTTGCCGACGTCATCGGCTATATCCCCAAGGACCGGCTGGTCGCCGCGACCGGAGCGGTGATGTCGGTCCAGCGGGATTACGGCAACCGCGCCGAACGCAACCGTGCCCGCTTCAAATATACGATCGACGACAAGGGCCTGGGCTGGATCAAGGCCGAGATCGAGGCCCGCCTCGGGGCTCCGCTCGAGCCCGCCAGGCCATTCCATTTCATCTCGAACGGCGACCGCTTCGGCTGGCATCGGACGGAGGCCGGGCGCCTCAACTGCACACTTTATGTCCAGAGCGGCCGCCTCGACCGGGCCTGGCTCGACGGCCTCCGCGCCATTGCCGAAGTGCACCGGGGCACATTCAGGGTTACGCCCAACCAGAATCTCATCGTCGCGGGCGTCGCGGGCGAGGACCGGCCGGGGATCGAGGGGCTGCTGGCCGAGCATGGCCTCGCGGCCACGCCGCAAAGCGCGATCCGGCGCAACTCGATCGCCTGCGTCGCCCTGCCGACCTGCGGCCTCGCGATGGCCGAGGCCGAGCGCTACCTGCCCGACATACTGCTGCGAATCGAAGCCCTCCTCGCAGCGAACGGACTGACGGACGAACCGATCACTTTCAGGATCAGCGGCTGCCCGAACGGCTGCTCCCGGCCCTATGTCGCGGAGATCGCCCTGACCGGCCGCGCGCCCGGCAAGTACAACCTCTATTTGGGCGGGGGCTTCCACGGCCAACGCCTCGCCCGGATGGTCCGCGAGAATGTCGGCGAGGCCGAGATACTGAACGTGCTCGAAGACCTGTTCAGCCGTTTTGCGGCTGAGCGGCACCCGGAGGAGCGGCTCGGCGACTACGTCGAGCGGGTCTCCTATCTGGCCAGCGAGCAACAAATTCCGGGCCGGATCGACCCGATAATCTGAAGGAGGAAGTCGCGGCGTCCGAAAGCAGGGCCGGGAAAAGTGCCGATGAATTGTCTACTAAATCAATTAAGTTAAATATAAGGGGATACGCAATGACATCCGTTCGTGCCTTCATCGCCGCGGCCGGCCTGGCCGGCGCCTTGCTCGTCGCCGGCTGCGGGCAAGGCCCTCAGCAAAAGCGCGGCGAGCTTCTCAACGTCTCCTACGATCCGACGAGGGAGCTCTACCGCGACGTCAACGCGAGCTTCGCGCGCAAGTGGAAGGCCGAGACCGGCCAGGATCTGGAGATCCGCCAGAGCCACGGGGGCTCGGGCAAGCAGGCGCGATCCGTCATCGACGGCCTCGCCGCCGACGTGGTCACCCTTGCTCTCGCCTACGACATCGACGAGATCGCGCAGCGCGCCAGATCGCTTCCGCAAGATTGGCAGACCCGCTTGCCCGACAACAGCAGCCCCTACACGTCGACGATCGTCTTCCTCGTCCGCAAGGGCAATCCGAAGCGGATCACCGACTGGGACGATCTCGTCCGCCCCGGCGTCAAGGTCATCACCCCCAATCCCAAGACCAGCGGCGGCGCGCGCTGGAACTACCTTGCGGCCTGGGGCTACGCGACCCGCAAATACGGCTCGGCCGCGCGGACACGGGAATATATGACCCGGCTGTTCCGCAACGTGCCCGTCCTCGACAGCGGCGCGCGGGGCGCCACGACCACCTTCGTCGAGCGGGCCCAGGGCGACGTCCTGCTCTCCTGGGAGAACGAGGCCTTCCTCGCCGTCAACAAGCTGGGCAAGGGCCAGTTCGAGATCGTGGTCCCCTCGCTGTCGATCCTGGCGGAGCCTCCCGTCGCACTGGTCGACAAGGTCGTCGACCAGAAGGGCACGCGCGCCGCGGCCGAGGCCTATCTCAAATATCTCTATACGCCCGAAGCCCAGGAGCTCATCGCCAGGCATTATTACCGCCCCCGCGACCCGGCGGTCGCCGCGCGCCACAAGGCGCAGTTCCCCAACGTCTCGATGCTGACTATCGATGCCGACTTCGGGGGCTGGGCGAAGGCTCAGAAGACCCATTTCGCGGATGGCGGCGAGTTCGATAAAATCTTCAGGCAAGCGAAGCGCTGAAGGTCGCGCGCGCTCTGGGTCCCGCCCCCGGCGGGACCCGTTTTATTCAACGGAGGACCGAATGCGTTTCCTGCTCCTGACCGGTACCGCC
>DASVPM010000073.1:0-17397 GCA_036382815.1 Allosphingosinicella sp. | reverse complement strand
ACCGAGCCGGCTTTCGGCGCACTTCGCGGCGGCATCGGCGGCGGCGGGGATCCTCCGCTTCCTGGCCGGCAGCGCGCTCGATCTCCATATGGCGACGGTGGCCCGCCACAACCTGCTGACCGGAGATTCCGGCCACACGGTGGCGCTCAAGGTTCCCCGCTGCCCCGTTTGCGGCCAGGCCAACATGCGCAAGCCGCTTCGCCCGATATGCGGCTCCTCCATCGAAGCGGCCGCCGCATGATGCCGGTTCGCCAGCCTTCGCTCCCGATGACTCTGCGCCGGGTCGTCGACGCCCGAGCCGGAATCGCGACGCGCCTCTGGGAAATGGCCGCCGACCCTCTCACGCCCGACCTGTTCGTCGCGGCCGTGACCGGACCCGCCCCTTCCTATTTCATCAACCGCCAGCCGACGCCCTGGAACAATTCCTCGCTGGGATCGGGCGCGGCCTTCTCCCGGGATCAGGCCCTGTGGTCGACGCTGGGAGAGACCGCGGAGCGCTATTCGGCGTCGATTTACGACGAGGACGATTTCCTCGTCGCTCGCGAAGCCGATCTGCCAGGGGCCGCAATTCGGCTCGCCGACTGCATTTTCTTCGCGCCCGACCAATATGCCGACGACGCATTTCCTTTCCGTGCGTACGATCCGGACAAGCCCCGCGCCTGGGTCGAGGGACGGGAATGCCTGACGGGACCGCCGATCTGGGCGCCGGCGCAGATGGTCTATCTCAGCCAGGGATGGGCGCCGGAGGACGTGCTCGGGCAGACGGTTTCGTCGGGCCTCGCCTGTCATATCGGCGACGAGCAGGCGATCCTCGCAGGGCATCTCGAACTGGTCGAGCGCGACGGCTTCGCCTCCGCCTGGCTTCTGCGCTACGCCCCGCCGAAGCTGAAGCTCGACGATGCGACGAGGGCGAAACTGTCCGAGCCCTGCCTGAAGGCGCTCGCCAGCTCCGAGCTCCCGATATCCCTGCACGCCGCCCCGAACGAATTCGGAGTCTTCAACGTCTTCGCCTTCGCCGAGCACCGCGCACTCGGCCTGGGTGTGGTGGGGGCCTGTGCCCGCCTCGATCTCGCCGCGGCGGTCGAGAAGGCGGTGGTCGAAGTGCTTCACGGATGGACGGCGACGGCGCGCGCGCGCAGCGGCTCCGAGGCCATTCCCGAAAAGCACGAGATCAAGAAGCCGCACGATCACTCGCTCTTCCATCTGCGTCCGGAGGCCTGGGCCGGAATGGGCTGGTTCCGCTCTTCCGGCGAGACCGTCGAGGTCGCCGACCTCCAGGTGGGCGAGCCGATAAGCGGGCTTCGCGAGCTGGTCGAACGCCTCGCCGCGAGCGGCGTCGCGACCTCCTGGTACGACCTCACCAGCGAGGATGTCGACCTGCTCGGCTTCCGGGTGGTTCGAGTGCTCGCCCCGGGATTGCAGCCGCTGATCTTCGGAACGGGCCTTATCTCGAACGACCGGCGCCGGCTGGAGACCAATGCCCGCTTTTGGGGCCTCGACCCCGCCACTCCGCTTAACGGCGAGCCCCACCCTTTTCCATAAGGTTTCCTCCGATGAACGCGACCACAAAGCCATGGTTCACGAGGCCCCTGGGCTACTTTGCCGAGGAAGAGGCGGAAGCTTCGGGCAGCGTGATCGCTCCGCACACGAGCCGCCACACCTTCGACACCGACTCGGTCCACGAGAATTTCCACGAGCAGACGAAGTATCACCGGCGCACGCATGCGGGCATCACTCGTAACATCCGCAACTATATCCAGAATCCGAGCCTGATCGCGCGCAGCGCGGCCTCTCAGCGCGACCTCGCCGGTTGCCCCGCCTTGGACTGGCCCGAGCCGGCCGAGATCACGGGCAGCCTCGCCGACTCGATGGCGAGCCGGTCGAGCACGGCGCGTGCGGACCTGACCGGCACCATCTCCGCGCTGCAGCTCTCCACCCTGCTGCACCACGCCGCCCGTGCCAACCGGATGCGCCGCCCGACGCTCGCTCCCAGCGTCGAGCAGTGGGTGCGCCCCTATCCGTCCGGCGGCGCCCTGTTCCCGATAGAGCTTTACGTATCGTCGGCGGCCGTGCCGGGCCTGCCGTCCGCGGTCTCTTATTACGACACCAGGAAGCACAAGCTGCGCGTGCTCCCCGGAGCTTCGCCCGCCGCCGTACGCGCTTCGGAGACGGCGCTCGACAATGTCGGAACCGCGCCCTGCACGCTGATCCTGACGGGCGTCTTCGAGCGCTCGGTCCAGAAATATGGGCCTCGCGGCTACCGGCTGGCGCTGATCGAAGCGGGTCACCTCATGCAGAACATCAGCCTGGTCGCCGTCGCCCTCGGACTGAAGGCGCTGGTCTCCGCCTCCTTCTACGAAGCGGAGATGGAGCAGGCTCTCGACATAGATGGGGTCTCGGAAGCGGCCCTGGCCCTCGTCATCATCGGAGGTTGAAATGGTCCCGAGCGCATCCCGCCGAGCAGAGCTAGACCGGCAGATCCAGGCCGACCCCTACGATGCGGGCCACGTCGCGGCCCGCTTGCTGCTCGCCGCGGC
Organism: Allosphingosinicella sp.; assembly: GCA_036382815.1. Taxonomy (GTDB): domain Bacteria; phylum Pseudomonadota; class Alphaproteobacteria; order Sphingomonadales; family Sphingomonadaceae; genus Allosphingosinicella. The sequence goes on along the minus strand of DASVPM010000073.1, from coordinate 14,860 downwards.
CGAAGGCGACTGGACGGAATGCGAGCGCGACCTGGCGATCGTGCGGCGGCTGGTGGATCGAGGCGCTGGGCTGTCCGCTCTCGAAGCCCTGGTCGCCGACCGCCGGTCTCCCGCCAAAGCCGGCCACCGGGCTTTCCTCTTCTGCGACGATCCGGCGACTCAGAGCGCTCTGGCCCGCGACGTGCTGGACGGACAGGCTGAGGTGGCCCGCCGCCTCGCCGTCGACGAGCCGATCGTCCTGGTCGATGCGAGGGAAGAGGGTCATCCCTTCGCTTTCGCCGAGTCGTTCGCGGCCTCCTGCGCCTTCATCCGGCTGCCGGCGGGCTGCGGCGTCGAAATCCTCCGCCACGAGCTCGCGCATGCCGGGCTTCGAAGCGGTCTTCGCCTGCTCGACGAGGGCCTCGCCGACTGGTTCGCCGGCGATGAGGTCGAGATCGGCGGGGCCGAAAGCCGAGCCCGCGCCCCGCTCCGCGGCCTGCTCGCCACGCCTTTCACCAGCGATATCCATTTCGAAAGCGTCGCTCCGACGCCGGAGGACCGCCGGGCCCTGCGCGCGCGGGCCCGCGATCTGATCGCGGCGCTCGAAGCGCGCGGCGGCGGCCCGGGCCTGCGCGACCTCTTCCGGTCGATCGCCGCGCTTCGCGATTCCGAAGACGCGATCGGCCTGATCGAAGCGGGCCTGGGGACGACGATCGACGACTGGGAGAGGCCGAGGCCACTTCCCGACGGGGAGCGGCTCGACTCGCTTGGTCGGCGCCTTTTGCGGGCGAGGACGGACCGCGACCTCGAGGGGCTCGACGCCTGCGCGGCGGAGGGCCTCGCGCTAGGCGCCGGCTGCGCCGGCTGGGAAGCGATCGACCTCGGAGTCGTCGCGACCTTCGTCGCCGCGCGCGAGCGTCTCGCGCGGGGCGAGGACGTGTCGCCCGCCGCGATCGCCGCAGCCGATGCCTGGATCGGCGAAGCCCGCGCGCGCGGCCTTCCCGAGGGCAGGCGGGCGGCCCTGTGCGGCCATCGCGCCAGCCTCGCCGCCGTGGCCGGCCGTGCCGCGGGCGCGCAGGTTCGCACCCTGGTCGCGACCGAGCGCGCCGAAAAGGCGTTCAGGCAGGCGCTTGTTCATGATCCCGACGACCTCGACGCGCATGCGGGAATCGCTCATCTCCTGTGAGCGAAGCCCGAAAGCGCCGGGGGCGGCGAAGCCGCCGCCGCTCTCCATTTCGCCCGGGTCGCCGCGGCCCTGGGCGACCCGGAGCCGGTTCCGGCGGCTCCGAAGCCGGACGCGATCCGTCTGCGCGACCTGCGGGTGAGCGGCGACGGCGGGTTCGAGCTGCGCGTGGACGACTTCCACGTGGCCGAGGGAGAGAAGGTCGCGCTGATCGGATCCAACGGCTCCGGCAAATCGACCTTGATCGACGCGGTGCTCGGGCTCGTCGCCGTGAAGGGCGACTGCCAGGTGCTGGGCGGGCCCGTCCACAAGCTCTCGTTCGAGCCGCTTCGGCGGCAGCGCATCGGCGCGCTGCTGAACCAGGCGCCGCTGCCTCGGCTGCTCAAGGTGTCGGAGGCGGTGCGCCTGCTCGACGGCGTGTTCAGGCGGGGCGACCCGGCCATTTTCGAGGCCATGGGACTGGCCGAGCTTGCCGGCAAGAAGGTCGGCTCGCTTTCGCGCGGGCAACTTCAAAGGCTGATGATCTACGCCGCGCTCGGACATGCGCCGGACCTTGTCATCCTCGATGAAGCCTCGCTGGGGCTGGATGCCCGCTTCGCCGGGGCCTTGCGGGCGCTGATCTTCGGGCCGTGGGGCCGGTCCCGTTCGATGATCCTTTGCTCCCACCTGCAGCGGGACCTCGATTGCGTCGACCGGGTCGTGGTGCTCGAGGCCGGCCGGGTGAAGCGGCAGGGCCCGGTGGGCGATCTGGTGAAGGCGCTCGGCTGGTGCTGGGTCGGCCGGATCGAAGGCATCGACCTCGAGGCTGGCCGCGAAGCGGTGGCGGCTCTCGACGATTTCCACTCCGCCACGGTGGACGGCCGGAGCCTGGTCGCGCGCGGCGGCCCCGATTTCGGTCGCGCCTTCGGCCTGTTCGCGGCCGCTTCGAAGAATTCGACCTATTCCGTATCGCGGGCCGGCATCCAGGACGTGCTCGCCGCTGGAGCCGAGCAATGATGAATCAGTTTTTCGCCTTGATAGGCGCCGACCTTCGCACCTTCAGCCGTTCGCGGATCTCGGTCTTCTGGACCTTCGCCTTCCCGCTGCTGATCCTGGTCGCCTACATGCAGCTGTTCGCCAATCCTAAGCTGGGGGAGGTGTCCCTGGTCGTCGAGGACCGCGACCAGTCCGAGACCAGCCGGGACTTCGCGCAAAGCGTCGTCGGGGTAATGAGCCGGCAGGACGTGGTTTCGGTGAAGCGGGTCGAGCCGTCGCCCGGCGACAAGCTCGGCAAGCGCACCATCCAGATCGTCATCCCGCGCAATTTCGGTGCGGTCACGGCCTCGAAGGGGAGCATGCCCGTCGCGGTGCGCGCGAAGGACAAGTCGGACCCGGCGATCCGGGCGTCGCTCGGCATCCTTCAGGGCGTCGTCACCAACTGGAACATGGCGGCGGCGGGAGAGCCTCCAAGGGCGCTGCTCCGGGTCTCGGCTCCCGACGGGGCCCAGGCGAGCGCCCAGTCCCGGGTCAATTATCTCTTGGCGGGCCTCATCGTGATGGTCGCACTTTCGTCCTCGCTCATGGGCTTCGCCGTTCCCCTGGTCGCCTCTCGCGAGCATGGCCTCACCCGCCAGCAATCGCTGTGGCCGGTCGGCCGGGGGCTCATCCTCGCCGCCTGGGCGGGCTCGAAGCTCGCGGTCATCCTGACGAGCGCGTTGATGCTCTGCGCGGTCGCCGCCACCTTCTACGGTTTCGGCACCGGGCTGAGCGCCGCGGGCATCCTGGTCGGCGGCGTCGTCCTGCTGACGGCGACCTGCTGCCTGCTGTCGCTCGGACTGGCCGTGGCTTCCCGCTCGAAATCGACCCAGACGGCGCTCGTCATGGCGAACTCGCTTTACTTCGTCGGACTGTTCACCGGCGACCTGCTGATCCCCACCGGCGGACTTCCGGAAGGGCTGCGCCAGGTTCTCGCTTTCTCTCCGGTCAACGCTTTCGCCCAGGCGCTCCGCTCGGCGCTCGGCGCGGGGGATCTGAGGGAGGCGCTGAGCCGCGACCTGTGGCTGGCCCTGGCCGTCTTCCTCGTCCTCGGCGCGGGCGCCTTCACCTTCGCCAGCAAGACCTATCGCTGGTCCGCCCGGTGAACGCACGCAGTCCCAAGGCTGGCATTTTGGCTGCGATCCGGGCCACAGGCGGTTGCGGCTGCCGAGCTGAAACCGCTTTACGGCATCCAGTCCTGCAAAGGTGAGGGGCCCCTTCCGGGGCACCCGAGGTTGCGAAGGGGCAGGGTAGGGGTGTGCCGGCGGCAGGACGGAAACTGCCGCGTCCGGCAGGATTCGAACCTGCCACCTCAGATCAGAAGGCTCGTGCTCTCGAAAGCCTTCAAACCGAATTTCTTTCTGCGAACCCCCCCTCGAACCGCCCGTCGATGAGGATGAAGGCGATCCTGGCGTTGGCGCTCGACCGGTTGGCCCAGGCGTGGCTGGTTCCGCGCTGGACGACGATGTCGCCGGCCCGGACGATCGTCTCGCTTCCGTCGAGGATCAGGACGAGCTCGCCTTCCAGGACGATCCCATAGTCGATCGTCTCGGTGCGGTGCATCAGCGGGTGGGGCGGATCATCGGCCAAAGCGTGGCCGGCGCCGATCGCCTCGAACAGGGCCCGCACCGCCGCGCGCGGCAGGGCGGCGACGCTGCCGTCGTCGGGCGGTATGTCGAGGATCCTGATCCGGGTGCCGCCCGCCGGCGGCAGCAGTGCTATACCGGGCTCGGGCGCCTCGCCGGAGCCGGCGTCGATCGGCGCGGGCGTCGAGCGCGTGTTCCACACTTCATGGAACGTCGTCCCGCTCTCGCCGCCCAGGGTTGCCACTCGCGTCGGCGGCCCATCTTCCTGGACGATCGAGCGCCCCTGTGCGTCATGGCCGGTGACGATCCGGCGAACAGCTCTGACCATATTCGACTCCTTCCCTCCGACGTTGGCGGAAAGGCTGCGGGCGTTGCAAGCGCCCTGCGGGCACCCTATCTGCCGGCGGCCCCATGAAACCCCTCCTGTTCGCTCCGCTGCTGGCGCTTCTCGCCAGCCCCGCCCTCGCCCAGCACGAAGGCCATGGTGCGCCCGCGGAGCCCGTCTCCGTCCCCGGCGCAGGCCAGGCGGAGGAGGAAGCGCAACCCCTGATGCAGGGTCCCTCGCCCCACCCGATGACCGGAGCGCTCGGTCCCTACATGGTCACCCGCGAGGCGTCGGGCACGGCGTGGCAGCCGGAGACCTCGCCCCACGGGGGCTTGCACATCGCCGCGGGCCGCTGGTCGCTGATGGGCCACGCGATGCTTTTCGGAGTCTATGATCGGCAAGGGGGTCCTCGGGGTGGGGAGAAAGCCTTTCTCTCGGGCATGGCGATGGGCATGGCCCGGCGTCCCGCCGGGCCCGGCACCCTCCAGCTTCGCGCCGGCCTGAGCCCCGATCCGCTGATGGGGCGGCGCGGCTTTCCGTTGCTGCTCGCTTCGGGCGAGACCGCCGATGGGGCGACTCCGCTCGTCGACCGCCAGCATCCGCACGACCTCGTGATGGAGCTTTCGGCCAGCTACAGCGTGCCGCTCTCCGAGCAGTCGAGCCTGTTCGTCTATGCGGGCCTGCCCGGGGAGCCCGCCTTCGGGCCGCCGCCGTTCATGCATCGGCTGCCGGCGATGAATTCGCCGGAAGCGCCGATCAGCCACCATTGGCTGGACTCGACCCATATCAGCTTCGGAGTCCTCACCGCCGGAATCGTCGCCGGCAACGTCAAGCTGGAAGGCTCGCGCTTCAATGGCCGCGAGCCCGACCAGCACCGCTTCGACATCGAGACGGCGCCGCTCGATTCGACCGCGCTCCGGCTCAGCTGGAACCCGGCGCGGACCTTGTCGCTCCAGGCGAGCTGGGCGCACCTGATCGATCCGGAGCAGCTCGAACCGGGGGAGGATCAGACACGCTGGTCGGCGAGCGCGCTCTACAACCGCCCGCTGGGCCGGCATGCCCGCTGGTCGACGACCCTGGCCTGGGGCCGCCGCTCGCGCGAGCATGGCAATCTCGATGCCTTCCTGCTCGAAAGCGCGCTGGCCAAGGGACCGTGGACCCTGTTCGGACGCGCCGAGCGCACCGAGAATGACGAGCTTGGAGCCTCCGGCGGCCATCATGGACCCGCCTACCGCGTCGGCAAGGTTTCGCTCGGGGCGTTGCACGACTTTCGGGCCGCGCCCCATCTCCGCCTCGGCATCGGCGGCCTGTGGGCGTTCAACTTCGTTCCCGCCGGCCTCGAACCCTCTTATGCGGGCGACCGGAACGGCGCGATGCTGTTCCTGCGCCTGCGGATAGACTGAGAGCATGAGCCTGCGGCGCCGGCTGATCCGAACCGTCTTCACTTTCCTCAACGGTCTTCGGCTGGGGCTGCGCAAGCTGACGGGGCCCGGACGACCCGGAGTCCATGGAGTGCCCCTGACTCCCCAGGGCAAAGTGGTTCTGATCCGGCTGACCTACGCCCCCGGCTGGCGCGTGCCCGGCGGCGGCCGCAAGCGGGGGGAGGCCTCCGAGCTGGCGATGCTCCGCGAGCTCCGCGAGGAGATCGGGCTCATCTCGCACGGGACGATCGAACGACTTGAGGTCGTTCGGCCGGACGACCCCTCGGCCTTCTTCGTCATCAGGGACGTCGTCTATCGCCCGCGGCGGAGCCTGGAGGTCGAGGAGGTAGGCGAATTCGACCCGGCCCGCCTCGCCGAGGACACGACCTCGTGGAGCGCCCAACTCATCGGGCGCTGCGGCAACTTCTAGTTCCTCCCGGCATTCGCCGGAGCAATCGAGGAACGCGGCCTAGGTCGGCAGCTGCACCGCGGGTTGACGGATGAGGCACTCGATCAGGTTTCGAAAGGGAAGCGGGCGCTGGAACGATATCCCGGCGCGTCCGTCGCGGCACCACAATATCCGGCCCGCCACCGGCGGCATTCCGGGCACGACCACGTGGGTCTCGCCGCCGACGGGGCAGGGCGCGGCGAGCTCGACCTTGATTCCGCCTTCGGAGACGTCCTTCGCTTGGGCCGTCACGCAGGTTTCGCCGAGGCGAAGGACGATTTGCGCGGCGAGCTCGAGCCGCGGCGCCCGGTAGGGGTGGGCCCGGTCCCGCGCCGCGAGCGCTGCCCGGACCTGCTCGCGATCCTCGAACTCGAGCCCGGCGAGACTGTCGGACGACCATTCCACCCGCACGTCGAAGCGAAGGTGGGAGTTGAGCTCGAGCACCAGCCGCTCGTCCTCCTGCAGGTTTCGCTCGACCCGCACGATGGCGCCGCTCTCGGCCAATGCGAGGATCTCGATCGGCCTCGCCGGGCCGTCCCCGAGCAGGGCGCCGAGCCTGAAGAAGAACAGCTGCCTCGGCTCGGCCCAGATCGGAGGCTGCGGGCGGGGTTCACCCCCTTGCTCGCCTCCCGGCTCCGGCACCTCGACCAATGCGTCCATTCTCGCCTCCGTTCCAGGCCGCACTGATGCGGCGCCCGCTGCTGCCGGAGGGTGAACGGGTAAGGCGAACGACCTGGTAACCCGATCGGCCGCTCAGTCCCCTGCGCGCTCGGGCTTGCCCTTGCGTTTCGTCGAGGCGAGCTCCTCGAGCTGCTTCTCGCTCATCGATGAGGCCATCTGCTTCGAGGCACCCTGGAGCTTGCTCTTCGGCGTGTCGCCGCGCTTGGCGGACAAAGCGGCACCGGCGGCCTTCTGCTGCGCTTTCGATTTGGCAGGCATGGTTTGTCTCCCTAAGGCGATCGCGGCTGGAACGGGTTTCGCGTCGCGAGGGTTCCTTGCCGCTCAACGCCGCAATGAGAGAGATACGAGAGCATGGACGAGATCGAATGGTGGGAGTTCGACACCGCCAAGGAGATGGCGGAGCAGGCCGCGGGGGATATCGGTTTCGTCATCGAAAGCGCGATCGAGGCGCATAAGGGCGCCCGCGTCGCCTTGCCCGGCGGGTCGACGTCGGACCTCATTTTCGCCCAGCTCGCCAAATCGAAGGCGATCGACTGGTCGAAGGTGACGATCATGCCGACGGACGACCGGCTGGTCGGGCTCGGCGATACGCTCAGCAACTACCGCAAGCTCGAAGGCTATTTCGCCGCCCGGGGCGCCGAGCTCGTGTCTCTGGTCGACGAGGCGGCGCTCGGCGACCGCCAGGAGGCGGGGCGGCTCGCCGACGCCCGGCTCTCGCTGCTCGGCTGGCCGCTCGACCTCGCCTGCCTCGGCATGGGCGCGAACGGCCACACCGCCAGCATCTTCCCCGGTCCCGATCTCGAGCGCGCAATCGCCGGTCCGCGCGAGCGCCGGGCCGTAGGCGTGCGGCCCGACCCGATGCCGGAGACGGCGCCGGTCGAGCGCGTCACCCTGACCGCGCCGGCGCTGACCTCGGCCCGCGCGATCATGATCGTGATCGCCGGGGCGCGGAAGCGGGCCATGCTCGAGCAGGCCATCAAGGAAGGGCCGCTGTCCTCGGCTCCCATCGGCCGGCTCCTGGCCGGGATCGAGTCGCCGATCGACATCTTCTGGAGCGCGGAGGGGTAAACTCCTCCCCTGCATTTGCAGGGGAGGGGGACCATGCGAAGCATGGTGGAGGGGCCTTGCTGACTTAAGAGAACCCCTCCACCGCGCTTCGCGCGGTCCCCCTCCCCGGCAAATGCCGGGGAGGATTTTAAATCAACACCTCCAATCCCAACGTCCCGAGCAGCGCCGCCCTCGCGCCCTCCATCCGGGCCCACAGGGCCGGCTCCAGCAAATCGTCGGGCTCGATCCGCTCCGGCCATTCGGCCTCGACCACGGCCGCCAGCCGGTCGAGCTTGGCCTCGTCGGCCATGAACCTCGGATCGACCGCCTCCGGCTCCGCCGCCACCCTGAGCCTCAGGCAGGCGGGCCCGCCGCCATTGGCCATGGACTGGCGCACGTCGACGACGAACAATTGGCGGATCGGGCCGTTGCCGGCGGCCATGGCCTGGAGCCACGTCCAGACGCTCGGAGTCTCGCGCGCTTCGCCGGGAAGAATGAGGGCCATCCCGCCGGCGGGGAGGGTGACCAGCTGGGCATTGAACAGATAGCTTCGAACAGCGTCCTCGAGGCTGACCAAGCTCGCCGGAACCTCGATGATCTCCACTTCCGGAAGAAGCCGTTTAAGCTCGGCATGGAAGCCGGGCCGGTCCTCGAACGCCCGCTCGTGAGCGAACAGCACCCGCTCATTGGCGACGGCGACGACGTCGTTGTGGAAGGCGCCCGCGGCGATCGCTTCCTCGGATTGGGCGACGAACAGCGTCCGCTCGGGATCGAGCCCGTGGAGGCGCCCGACCGCCCGGCTCGCCTCGTCATGCTGGCGCACGGGAAACGGCCCGCCGCGAAGGCCGTAGACGAACACTTCCACGCCGGGCTCGCCGTGGGAGGCGCACAGGCGCATGTGGTTGGCCGCGCCTTCGTCGCCGAATGTTCCGGGAACGGGCGGATGGACCGCGAAGCGGGAGTCGTCGGCGAAAGCCAGCCGGAGCTGGGTGAGCGTCTCGGGCCATTCGTGGCTCCGATGCGCCATGGTGCGCAGATTGGCGACCGTCAGGTGGCAGCGGCCGTCGGCAGTGTCCGGAGCCGGAGAGACGGTGGCGGCGTTGGCCGCCCACATCGCCGAGGCGGAGAAAGCGGCGGGGCGGAGCGAGGCGGGCACGTCCTCGATCCGGGTGCCGAGCTCGGCCAGCCAGGCACGGTCGGGCCGGCGGTGAGGGAGGAGCAGCCCTTGCGGCAGGCCGATGCGCAGATTGTGCCGCATCTTCTCCAGGCCCTGGAGCGCCGCCGCGCGCGGGTGGGAGACGAGCCCCTTGTTGGTCGAAGAGGCGATATTGCCGAGGCTGAGGCCCGAATAATTGTGGCTCGGGCCGATGATTCCGTCGAAATTGATCTCGGCGAGCGGCATCTACCGCCCCATGGCGAGAAAAGTATCGCCCGGTTCGATTCCGAGCAAGGCGGCGGTCTCGCGGCTCAGGGTCGCCGTCTCCTCCGGGGAAATGGCGACGTCGCCGCAGCAGGCGACGAAGTCCGCCAGGCGTCCCCGGGCAAGCATCATATTGTTGCCCTCGACGCTCTCGACCACTTCGTCGAGCACCAGCTCGCGCGATTCGCGCACCGTCCGGATCTGGTCGGCGGCGGCAGTCATGGTCGGGCCGCCGTCGAAAATGTCGACATAGCAGTCGAACTGAAAGCCTTCGCGCTCAAGCATCTTCATCGCCGCCCGGCCGGAGGGGTGGGGGACGCCCATCACCGCCCGCGCGCTTTCGGGCAGCATGGCGGTGTAGATCGGGGTCTTGGGCATCAGGTCTGCGATGAACTGGGTGCCGTGGGCGCCGTTGAACTCGTCCGCCTCCTGGAAGGTCATCCCGAAGAACCGGCCGGCGATCGCATCCCAGAACGGCGAGCCGCCTTTCTCGTCCATGACGCCGCGAAGCTCGGCGATCACCCGCTTCGCGAAGCGCTCGCGGTGAAGCTTGATGAACAGGTAGCGGCTTCGGGCCAGCAGCATCCCGAGTCCGCCGGCGCGCTCGCCGGGATGGAGGAAGAGGCCGCCCACCTCCGAGGAACCTTCGAGGTCGGTGGTCAGGGTCACCATCTCGTTGCGGAAGGTCTGGCCCAGCGCCCTCGATGTCTGGGTGAGGGTGCTGACCCGGTAGCTGTAGAAAGGCGTGTCGACCCCGACCATTCCGAACACCTGGCAAGTGCCGCGTATCTGCCCGGTTTCGGCATTTTCGAGCATGAAGACGTAGAGCTGGTCGCCCGGCTCCGATATCTCGGCGGCGAAGCCCTTCTCGGATCGGATCAGCTTGTCCACCAGCGCGCCGCGGTCGGCGGGCAGGTTGGTGAAGCCGCCGCCGGTTAGCTTGGCCATTTCGTAGAGGGCCTGGAAATCGTCGTTGCGGGCGGCCCGGATCCGAAAGCTCACAAACCCTCCCCCTGCGCCAGCCTCAGGATCGTCAGCGCCGACAGGCGCGCCCGCTCGGCGAGGCTGTCGACGATCAGATATTCGGCATCGGAATGGATCGCGCCGCCCCGTACGCCCATCGTGTCGACCACCGGCACTCCGCACGCCGCGATGTTGTTGCCGTCGCACACCCCACCCGAATCCCGCCAGCCGATCGTCTGGCCGAGATCGGCGCCGCAGCGCGCGACCAGGGCGAACAATTTCTCGGCCGCGGGATCGAGCGGCGTCGGCGGGCGACCCCAGCCGCCGTGCATATTTATGCGCACTTCGCGGCTGGCCGCGACCTTTGCGACAGCCTCCTCGAGGGCGGCCTGGGCCCGGTCCTGATCGGCAGGGGTGCGTGGACGCATGTTTATGCGCAGGATGGCATGATCGGGAACGACGTTGTTCGGCCCGCCGCCCTCGATTTTCGCCGGGTTGACGCTCAATCCCTCGGCCCTGGCTTCGTCCAGCCGCAACGCCAGCTCGGCCGCGGCCAGCACCGCGTTCCGGCCTTCTTCCGGATTGCGGCCGGCATGGGCGCTTTTCCCGCTGACGATCAGCGAGAAATTGCCGCTTCCCGGCCGGGCGCCGGCCAAAGTTCCGTCGGGAAGCGCGGAGGGCTCGTAGGTGAGCGCCGCCTTCTTGCCGCGCGCCGCCTCCGCGATGAGGGCCGCGGAGCCGGGCGAGCCCACTTCCTCGTCCGAGTTGATGACGATCTCATAGCCGAGGCCGGCCGCGGGCGGCGAGGCCTCGACCGCCTTCAGCGCGGCGAGAAGGACTGCGAGCCCGCCCTTCATGTCGGCGACGCCCGGCCCGCCGAGCACGCCTTCGTCCCGCCAGAACACGTCCTGGAAGGGGTGATCGGCGGCGAACACCGTATCCATATGGCCTGTGAAGAGCAGCTGCACCGGCGCATGCGGGCGGACGGCGAGATGGAGGTTGCGGCCATGCTGCACGGCGACGCGCCCGCCCGCCCCGCTTACCGAATCGACCGGCGCGGCGTCGCGCAGCAGCGGCTCGCCGGGAAGGGCGGCGAAGGCCTCGGCGAGGAGGCCGGCGACCTGGCCGAGTCCGACCAGATTGTGCGATCCGCTGTTGACCGCGGCCCAGGCCTCGACCTGGGCCAGCATCGGTTCCTCCGCCGAACGCTCCACCGCTGCCGCTTCGTCGTTGGTCAGGCCCCGCATGGCCGAAGCTCTAGCGGGAGAACGGACGGTGCAAAACCCCTCGTCGGCGCTCCCCTCCCTGTAAGGGAGGGGTCGGGGGTGGGTCCGCCGAAGGCGGCCGAAACTCCGAATCAGAAAGAGTCTCGCTGCGCTCGCCTACCCACCCCAGCCCCTCCCTTCCAGGGAGGGGAAAGATCACAGCCAGTCGCGGAACGCCTCCAGCACCTCTTCGTAGAGCTTCTTCTTGAAGGGAACGATCATCGCCGGCAGGTCCTCCGGCTCGGCCCATTTCCAGGCCCGGAATTCGGGCTCCGGCGTGGCGATGTTCACATCCTCGTCGGTGCCGAGGAAGCGGGCCAGGAACCACGTCTGGCGCTGCCCGCGCCAGGGCTCCTTCCAGACCTTGCCGATCATCTCCTCGGGCAGATCGTAATAGAGCTCCTCGCCGTGTCGGGCGAGGATCTCGACGAGATCGGGGCGGATGCCCGTTTCCTCCTCGAGCTCGCGAAGCGCTGCGTCGAGCGGCGCCTCGCCGGGGTCGAGACCGCCCTGCGGCATCTGCCAGGCCTCGAGCCTGTTATCGAGCCGCTGCCCGGCCCAGACCTTGCCCTCCGCGTTGAGCAGCATGATCCCGACGGCCGGGCGATAGCCATATTCGGTCATTCGGGTCCTCCTTGTCCAAGGCCGTCATCCCAGCGGAGGCTGGGACCCCCGCGGGCGAAGGGCGCGAACGGCCGTGGAGCGCGGCATGTCCGGCGGTGTTCTTCACCCTTTGGGGTCCCAGCCTGCGCTGGGACGACGGTCATGGCCCGACCTCGCTCAGGATCAGCTTCAGCGCCTCGATGCCTTCCCGGATATCCTCCTCCGAAGAGGGAATCGCCCGCCTCAAATTGATGAAGCCGTGTATATTGCCCTTGGCCTCGCGGAAGACGACCGGAACCCCGGCCTCGGCGCAGGCGGCGGCATAGGCCCGGCCCTGGTCGCGTATCGGATCGAGGCTCGCGGTCTGGATCAGCGTCGGCGGCATCCCGGCCTGGCTCTTGAGCAAGGGCGAATAACGCCAGTCCGCGCCGTCGGGCCGATAGCAGCCGTCGAACCATTTCATGCCTTCATGGCTGAGGAAATAGCCCTCGGCGAAATCCTCGAACGACGGATAGCCCTTGGCGGGATCGGCGGCCGGGTAGATCGGCCATTGCGCGATCACCGGTACGGCGGCGGGTTCGTCCCTGAGCGCGAGGCCGACGACGATGGTGAAATTGCCGCCGGCGCTGTCGCCGGCGGTGACCAGCCCTGTCACCTCCCGGCCGAGCGGGGAGGGACTTGCCGCCGCCCACCGCGCGGCGGCGATGCAATCCTCGGCGCCGGCGGGGAAGGGGTGCTCGGGGGCGAGGCGGTAATCGACCGCCAGCACCGGCAGGTCGAGCCGGCGCGCCACCTCCGCGCAGAACGGCTCGTGCGTATCGAGATCCCCGAACACGAAGCCGCCGCCGTGGAAGAAGAGGAGGAGGGGACCGGCGCCTCGGGTCTCGCGGGCATCGTAGAGGCGGAGGGGGATCTCGCCGCCCGGACCGGGACAGGAGAGATTGCGGATCGCCGCCAGATCGCCGACCGCGGCGTCCGCGACGTGGCGCGAGGCGAGCATCATCGCTCGCGCCTGATTCGGCCCGACCTCATGGGCACGGGGCCCGGGCAGCCGGTTGTAATAGTCGAGGAAGAGGCGGACGTCCGGCCGCACGTATGTTTCGCTCATCGCGGCTCCAGTCACCGCCCCGCCTTAGGGCGGGCGTTGCGATTGGCCAAGGCGGAGCAAGCCGGGATACCGAAATTGCTGGTTTGACGGCTGACCGGTTCGCCCCTTGACTTATTCAGCATCGGTGAGGCAAGGGATGCCTGAACGGGAGGGATTAAAATGCGTAGTTTCAATATCTTGGCGCTGTGCGCCGCGACCATGATGCTCGGCGGCGTGGCCGTTGCCAAGGACAAGCCGGCGGCCAAGGGCGAGAAGAAGATTTGCCGGATCGAGATGCCGGCGGTAGGCCGGATCCCCGCCAGGAAATCCTGCAAGACCCAGGCCGAGTGGGACGCGCAAAGCGCCGACAGCCAGAGCGAAGCCGCTCAGACGCTGCGTTCGGCCGGCCGCCGCGGATATTAAGACCGTCTGGGGCTCGGGCGGAATGGTCAGGGTCGATATCGCGGTCGCGGCAGGGCTTGCCCTGATCGCGGCCGCATCCGCTTCCGCCAGGGAAAAGGCGGAAGAGCCCAAGGAAAGGAAGATCTGCCGGTCGGTCCAGATGTCCGGCCGGATCACGCCCCAGCGCATCTGTCGCAAGGTCGAGCGTCCCGCGCCGGAAGGCGGGATGAAGCGCGACGATCGCAGCGCTGCCGAGGAGGCGGACGCCAAATCCAGCTGACCGACTCCTTGCCCCGGCCTTGTCCTCCGGACGAGGTGACGTGGCGAGTTGTCGGCATGCGCCCGCGTCGCTAGGGATATTCAGCAAGCTGCTGAGAAGGAACAGGCGTTGGCCACGGCCACCCATATCGTAACGCCCGAGGAAGCCGGCGCAGACACGCCGTGCGAAGCCGTGGTCGTCCGCTTCGCCGGCGACAGCGGCGACGGAATGCAGCTGACCGGCGGCCAGTTCACCTTGTCCACCGCGCTCGCCGGCAACGACCTTGCGACCTTTCCCGATTTCCCGGCCGAGATTCGCGCCCCGCAGGGGACGACCTTCGGCGTTTCCGCCTTCCAGATCAATTTCGGCTCCGCCGCGATCGAGACGGCCGGCGATTCGCCCGACGTCCTGATCGCGATGAACCCGGCGGCGCTCAAGACCAACGTGGTGGATTTGAAGCCCGGCGGGCTGATCATCGCCGACGAAGGCGAGTTCGGCGCCCGCAACCTCGCCAAGGCCGGCTACGAGGCCAATCCGCTCGACGACGGCAGCCTCGGCAAGTGGCAGGTCATCCGGTTCAACATCTCGCAGCTCACCCTCGATGCGGTGAAGCCGTTCGGCCTCGGCAACAAGGAGGCCCTGCGCTGCAAGAACATGTGGACGCTCGGCCTGGCGCTGTGGATGTTCGATCGCGACCGCGCCCCGATCGTCGAATGGCTTCGCTCCAAATTCGCCAAGGCGGCCGAGCTCGCCGAGGCCAATATCGCGGCGCTCAACGCCGGCCACGCTTATGGCGAGACCGCCGAGATCGGCGGCCAGATCCCGCAGCGGCACATCGATCCCGCCCCCGCCGAGCCGGGCCTGTACCGGACCGTCACCGGCGCCGAGGCGATCTCGCTCGGGCTCGTCGCCGGCGCTCAGCTGGCGGGACTGCCGATGTTCTTCGGCGGCTATCCCATCACTCCGGCTTCGGCGATCCTCCACCACCTCTCGCGTCTCAAGGAATTCGGGGTGACGACCTTCCAGGCGGAGGACGAGATCGCCGCGATCGGCTCGGCGATCGGGGCGAGCTATGCCGGAAGCCTCGGGGTCACGTCCTCGTCCGGGCCCGGGATAGCCCTCAAGATGGAGGCTATGGGGCTCGCCATCATGACCGAGCTGCCGCTCGTCATCATCA
>DASVPM010000072.1:0-2234 GCA_036382815.1 Allosphingosinicella sp. | reverse complement strand
CCCGGTGGAAATCATATTGGCCGATCGAGGCCGAAACCATCGCGCCCAGCTCCGTCCTGGGGACGATCGTGCGATAGTTGACGGTGCCTCCGGCCGCCGAGGCGGTCGGGCTGTCGACGTCCGTGGTGCCGAGGTTGACGTTGACCTCGCTGATGATCTCCGGATCGATCTGCTGGTTGGAGAAGATCGCGTAATTGCCCGAATCGTTGAGCGGAACGCCGTCCAGCGTCAGCGAGACGCGGTCGGACGAGAAGCCGCGGATGTTGAGCGTTCCGCCCGACGAGCCGTAGGCATCGTTGTTCTGGAAGCTGACGCCCGGGACGAGGTTGATCGTGTCGAGGATCGTCTGGCCCGGATTCTGGCGCTGGATCACTTCCTGGGTCAATGCCGCCTTGGCCTTTGTCGTGTCCGGCGCGGTGATTCCGCCGACCTCCTGGTTGCGGGTGCCGGTGATGACGATCTCTTCTTCCTCGAAGTCCTGCGAACCGGTGGACTGAGCGAAGGCCGTGACCGGCATGACGAGCGCCGTGGTCGCCCAAAGCAGCGAGAGCTTCTTCATGATAGCTAGTTCCCCTCGGAGGCCGAATCGCCTCGTTCCCGGGGCCTGCTATAGCCCCAACGGCACGATTCGAAGACTCAAAGTGCGCCCGGCGGCAAAAAAGTTAGCATGGGTTGCAGCGATGTCGCACCGGACCCTAAGTGCCTGATTAGGCTGGCGGAACAAATCAGGCTCGGGCGGGCTCCGAAGCCCCGTCGAGGCGCCTTCCGAGGGCCACGGCGAGCGACACGAGCGGCGGCACGAGGATGATCGAGAGCGCCACCTTGGCGATCATCTGGCCGATCAGCAGATCGGTGATCGGGAACTCCCTGTAAAAGGAGATGGTGATGAAGAGCAAGGTGTCGACGATCTGCGAAAGGACCGCGGCGATCCCGGCCCGGAGCCAGACCATCCGCCCCTCCCCCTTGCCGCGAAGGGCGCTGAAGATGGTGACGTTGAGGAACTGCGAGACTCCGTAAGCGATGATTCCGGCGATCCATATCCGCGGAGTGCCGCCCATGATCGTGTTGAAAGCACCGAGCCTGTCCGCCGGCATGTCGTGAGCGGGAGGCAAAGCCAGAACGAGGATGGCGAGCAGGATCGAGAGCACCAGGGGCGCGAAGCCGATCGTCACCAGCCGGTTCGCCGTCTCCCGCCCGAACAGCTCGGCGACCGCGCTGGACATCACAACGAGCAGAAGAAAGGCGAAAATCCCCGCCTCCACCCCCAGCGGGCCGAGCGCCACCTGCTTGTTGGCGAGGACTCCGGCGATGCAGACCATGCCGCCGTAGACGATCGAGTAGGCGAACAGCGAGCGGGGAATGGCGGGCGCGGGGGCTTGGGTCGACATGACGGTTGCGTAACCGGTTTGCCTGCCCATCGCAACGCGATGGGACGATACGTCATCCCAGCGAAGGCTGGGATCCCCGTGAGTGAAGAACGTGGCGCCTTTCACCCGCTGGGGCCCCAGCCTGCGCTGGGGCGACGATACTCCCCCTCCCCTCCCCGTGCTTCGCACTGTGAGGCAGGAGCGTTAAAAGGGCTTCCAGTCAGCGCCTCTTCCCGCCATCAGTGCGCCGGTGAAGGAAACCCGCCTGGACGTCCTCGCCATCGGCGACGCGATCGTGGACGTCATCGCCCATGTCGACGACTCCTTCCTGGCCGAGGAGCGGCTGCTCAAGGGCTCCATGCAGGTGCTCGACGCCGAAGGCGCGAAGCGGCTTTACGCGAAGATGCCCCAGGCGAAGGAGACCAGCGGCGGCTCGGCGGCGAACACCATGGCCGGCGTCGCGGCGCTCGGCGGCCGGGCGGGCTTCGTCGGCCAGATCGCCGACGACCAGCTCGGCGATATCTTCGCCCACGACATCAGGGCTCTGGGCGTGGAGTTCCGGACTCCGCCGCTGAAGGGCGGGCTCCCGACCGGGCGCTGCCTCATCGTCGTCACCCCCGACGCCCAGCGGACGATGAACACCTTCCGCGGCGCCGCCCACGAGCTGACCGTCGACGCGCTCGATGCCGAGCAGATCAGGGACTCCGCCATACTCTATCTGGAAGCCTATCTGTGGCGCTCGAAGGGCCCGCGCGCGGCGATGGACGAGGCGATGCGGATCGCGCACGAGGCGGGACGCAAGGTCGCTTTCACCTTGTCGGACATCGCCTGCATCGCTCCGCATCGCGCGGAGATGATGGCGATGAT
>DASVPM010000071.1:0-4632 GCA_036382815.1 Allosphingosinicella sp. | reverse complement strand
CCATGGCGCCACCGGCGGGCTGCTCCCCAAGGTGATCGCCGCCTACAATGCCGGACCGGCGCCTGTCGCGGAATGGAATTCGCGCCGCTTCGACAAGGGCGATCCCCTCCTCTACATCGAGTCGCTGCCTTATTGGGAGACGCGCGGCTACGTCCCGATCGTGCTGCGCAACTACTGGATCTACGAGGAGGAGGCGGGAAAGCCCGGGCCGAGCCGCGCGGCGCTCGCGCAGGGGATGTGGCCGAAATTCCCGGGGATGGCCGGCGCAAATGCGGTGCGCCTCAAGGTCGACGAGGCAAAGCTGGCCTACGGAACGGAATGATCCTCCCCAAGCGCAGCTTGGTGGGATAGTTCTTGATCCGTTCTCGTCTCCGCGCTACCCAGGGCGGATGCCCCGACCTGACGCCCATCACGGCCGCGGCGCGCCGGAAAACCGGACTCCGACGCGCTTCAACCTTCCCGTCCGGGAGCTCGACGGCGATTGGCTCGACGTTCGCGAGGAGGTGGACGAAGGCCTTCCTCCGGTCAGGACGACGGTCACGCTCGAAAAGCCGAAATCGATCATCACGTACAACCGTTCGCTCGACATCGGCTTCGACCGTTCGATCAACAATTATCGCGGCTGCGAACATGGCTGCATCTACTGCTTCGCGCGCCCCACCCATGCCTTCCACGATCTCTCGCCCGGACTCGACTTCGAGACGAAATTGTTCGCCAAGCCCGACGCGGCCAAGATCCTGCGCGAGGAGCTGGCCAAGCCCGGCTATGTCGTCCGGTCGATGGCGATCGGAACCAATACGGATCCCTACCAGCCGATCGAGTCGGAATGGCGGATCACCCGGTCGGTGCTGGAGGTGCTCGCCGAGACGAAGCATCCGGTGACGATCACGACCAAATCGGACCGGGTGGTGCGCGACATCGACATCCTCGCGCGAATGGCGTCCGAGGGGCTCGCGCGGGTCGCTTTGTCGGTGACGTCGCTGACGACGGAAATATCCAGGACCCTCGAGCCTCGGGCGCCCTCAGGCCGCAAGCGGCTGGCGGCGGTCCGGGCGCTGAGCGACGCGGGCGTCCCGACCATCGTCGCAATAGCTCCCGTGATCCCTGGAATCACCGACCATGAGGTCGAGCATATCGTCGAGGCGGCGGCGAAGGCCGGGGCCGAAGGCGCGTTCTTCCTGCCGGTGAGGCTGCCCTACGAGGTCGCCCCGCTGTTCCGGGCCTGGCTCGACGAGCATTTCCCCGATCGCGCCGACAAGGTGATGAACATCATCCGCGCGATGCGCGGGGGCAAGGACAACGATCCCAACTGGTTCACCCGGATGACCGGCTCGGGGCCCTGGGCCGAGCTGATGCGGGTGCGCTTCGAGATCGCGGCGAAGAAGCACGGGCTGAACCGGGAGAAGCGGAAGTTGCGGACCGATTTGTTCGTTCCACCGCAGGGCCCGCAGCTGAGGTTGTTGTGAGGCGCGTCGTACCGGCGAAAGCCGGGACCTCGGGTTCTCCGGCAGAGCCTCATTCCCGCTGAGATCCCGGCTTCCGCCGGGATGACGGCTTACGCCGCGCTGGCGAGCCTGTAATCGCGATACTGCTCGCGAAGCGCCGTCTTCAGCAATTTGCCCGTCGCCGTGTGGGGCAGGCTCTCGACGAACAGGATCTCGTCGGGAAGCCACCATCGGGCGACATGCCCGGCGAGGTGATCGAGGATCTGCTGCGCCGTGACGTCCGACCCGGTCTTCCTCACCACCAGGAGGATCGGCCGCTCGTCCCACTTGGGATGCTTCACCCCCACGGCAGCCGCCTCGGCCACTCCGGCGCAGCCGACGGCGGCGTTCTCGAGATCGATCGAGCTGATCCACTCCCCGCCGGACTTGATGACGTCCTTCGAGCGGTCGGTGATCTGGAGCACACCGTCAGGGTGCAGCGCGGCGACGTCGCCGGTGTCGAACCAGCCTTCCTCGTCGATGCATTCGCCGCGCTCGTCCTGGAAATATTGGCGGATGATCCAGGGTCCGCGGGTCTGCAACCGGCCGGAGGTCCTGCCGTCGCGGGGAAGGATTTTGCCGGCCTCGTCGACCGTGCGCAGCTCGACGCAGAACGGCACCCTGCCCTGCTTGCAGAGCAGGTCCACCCTTTGCTCGCGGCCGAGCTCGTCCCAGTCGCCGCTGCCTGCCCCGACGGTTCCGAGCGGCGACATCTCCGTCATCCCCCAGGCGTGGCCGACCCTGATGCCACGATCCATGAACCATTCGATCATCGCCCTCGGCGCCGCCGAACCGCCGATATGGACGGTGGTTAGCTTACCGAGATCATCGCCGGTCGAATCGACATGGTTGACCAGAGCCAGCCAGACGGTCGGGACCCCCGCCGTGTGGGTGACGCCCTCGGCCTTCATCAGGTCGCACAAGACCTGCGGCGTGTAATCGGCCGAGAAGACCATCTTACCGCCGCACATCGCCGTGCAGAAAGGAAGCCCCCAGCCCGCGGCGTGGAACATCGGCACGACGGGCAGGACCACCGAACGAGCGCTTAGGTCGAAGACGTCCGGGCTCAGCTGCATCATCGCGTGGAGCACGGCCGAGCGGTGCTCGTAGAGCACGCCCTTCGGGTTGCCGGTCGTGCCGCTGGTGTAACAGAGCATCGCGGGCTCGCGCTCGTCGCCTTCGACCCAGCGATAGTCGCCGTCCTCAGCGGCGACCAGATCATCGAACTCGCCATTATCGAAGCAGACGAAATGCTCGATGCTCGTCCAGCGGGGCTTGAGCCGCTCGACCAGGGGCGCGAAGGCGCTGTCGTAGAACAGTACCCGGTCCTCGGCATGGTTGGCGATATAGACCAGCTGCTCGTCGAACAGGCGCGGATTGATGGTGTGGATCACCCCGCCCATCCCGATCGTGCCGTACCAGGCGACGACATGCCGGGCATGGTTCATCGCCAGGGTGCCGACCCGGTCGCCGGGCCCGAGGCCGAGCCGCTCGAGCGCCCGCGCCAGCTTGCGGGAGTCGCGGGCGATCCCGGCCCAGTCGGTGCGGATGGTGCGGCCGTCGGCGTAAAGCGAAACCAGTTCGCGCGGGCCATGCTCTCGCGCCGCATGGTCGAGGATCCGCATGATCCTCAACGGCCAGTCCTGCATCCCTCCGAGCATGATCCCTCCCAGCGCCTGGAAGAGGCCAGTCTATGCGCTCAGGAAACGAGCGCAAGCCGCGGCTGCGGCGCCACCGAGAGGCGCACCGCGGCGACTCCCTCGAGGCGTTCGAGCCGGGCGGCGACCTCCGCGTCGAGACGGAAGTCGCGGCCAAGCACCAGCTCCGCCTCGCCGCTTTCTATCCGGATTCGAAGGCGAAGCTCGCCCTGGCCGCCGCGCTCCTCGGCGACCGCCTCCGCCAGGCGCGCGATCGCCGCGACGTCCTCCACCTCGACCTCGAGCTGGAGGCGGGTGCGTTTCGACAGGCTCTCGAACAATTGCAGCGAGCGGATCGTCACCCGCGGCGCCTCCTCGCCCGGGCGGCGGTCGAGCTCGACGCTGAGGAGTGCGCAGGCTCCCGATTTTGCGGCCGCCTCGACCTGGGCGGAGGCGTCGTCGTCGAAGACCGTGGCGACGAACTGGCCGGACGAATCGGACATGGTCGCCATCAGATAGCGCCGGCCGCGAGCGGAGGTGCGGGGACGGGCCTCCTCGACCATCCCCGCCATCACCGCTCCGGTGCGTCCTCCGTCGGCGGGCGCCGGAAGCGAGGCGAGGGCCGCATAGCTCTTCGCGCCATGGGCTTCGGCGAGGTGGCGGTAGCGATCGACCGGGTGGGCCGAGAAATAGAAGCCGAACGATTCCTTCTCGGCGGCCATGCGCTGGGCCAGAGACCAGGTCGCCGCCACCGGCATCCGGATCGGGACGACGTTGGATTCTCCGCCGCCGAAGAGCCCCCCCTGCCCGCTCTCGCGCGCGTCGGCGGCGCTCGCGGCGTGGGCGAGCAGGGTCTCGGCAGCCGCGAAGACGGCCGCCCGGTTGGGGTTGAGCGGGTCGAAGGCGCCGCCCCCGGCGAGGCTCTCGAGCTGGCGGCGGTTCAGAAGACGCGGATCGACCCGTTCGGCGAAATCCTCGAGCGACTTGAAGCCGCCGTTCAGGCGCCGCTCCTCGACGAGTTGCTCCATCGCCTTTTCGCCGACGCCCTTGAGCGCTCCGAGCGCGTAGCGCACGGCGAGGCCCTCACCGGCGGGCTCGACCGAAAACTCGGCCTCGCTGGCGTTGATCGAGGGCGGCAGGCACTCGATCTCGAGCCGCCGCATGTCGTCGGCGAAGATGGCGAGCTTGTCGGTCTGATGGATGTCGAAGCACATCGAGGCGGCGTAGAATTCGACCGGATAATGCGCCTTCAGCCAGGCGGTCTGGTAGGCGATGAGGGCGTAGGCGGCGGCGTGGCTCTTGTTGAAGCCGTAGCCGGCGAACTTGTCGATCAAGTCGAAAAGCTCGTTCGCCTTGCCCTTCGGGATCGAGTTGACCCGCTCGCAGCCGGCGACGAAGCCGGCGCGCTGGGCGTCCATCTCCGACTTGATCTTCTTGCCCATCGCCCGGCGCAGAAGGTCGGCCTCGCCGAGGCTGAACCCGGCGAGGACCTTGGCGGCCTCCATCACCTG
>DASVPM010000070.1:0-6682 GCA_036382815.1 Allosphingosinicella sp. | reverse complement strand
GCGAAGACGACCCTGCAGGCGATCGGCCAGGACGGCGGCGAAGCCTATGCGGCAGCGGTGGGCGTGACCCGGCAGCCCATGAGATCGATTCTTTACACGGCGATCCACAAACGCCTTCTCGACGGCCACCGGGCCGAAAGCCGCTATGTCGAGGCCATGGCCGGCGCTCCCGCCGCGGACTCGCTGTCGCGGGCTCAATATGCCGACCTCAAGATCTGGCTGCCCGGCGACATCCTCACCAAGGTCGACCGGACGAGCATGGCCGTCAGCCTCGAGGCGCGCGAGCCCTTGCTCGACCATCGGCTCGTCGAATTCGCCGCGCGGCTGCCCGCCGCGATGCGGCTTCGCGGCGGCTCGGGCAAATGGCTGATGAAGCGGGCGCTCGGCCGCTATCTGCCGGACGAAGTGCTTCACCGGACGAAGATGGGCTTCGTGACCCCGGTCAGCGCCTGGTTCCGGGGGCCCCTCGCGGGAGAGGCCGCGGCCATCGCGCACAGCCCGGCGCTCGCCGAGCTCGGCTGGTTCAAGCCGGACGTCGTCGCCCGGCTCGCCGCCGCCCACCGCTCCGGCCGCGAGGAGCATGGCCGGCTGCTCTGGCAGCTGCTGATGCTGGACAAGTCGCTCCAGCGCCTGTTCGGTTTCGGCGCGGGAGTGAGGAAGGCGGGGTGATCTCCCTTAAATCCTCCCCGGCATTTGCCGGGGAGGGGGACCATGCGAAGCATGGTGGAGGGGTATTTCAGAAACCCGAAGAGCCCCTCCACCGCGCTTCGCGCGGTCCCCCTCCCCAGCACATGCTGGGGAGGATTCAAGCCGGATAGACCGCTTCGACGAAATACAGACCCTGCGGCGGGGCATTCAGGCCGAGCGCACCGCGGTCCCTTGCCTCCAGCGCCGCCTTCAAATCCGCCGCGGTCCACTTCCCCCGGCCGACCAGCTGCAGGCACCCGACCATGGAGCGCACCTGGTGGTGGAGGAAGGAGCGCGCGGCCGCCTCGATCAGGATGAGGCTCCCGTCGCGGCGGACATCGAGCCGGTCGAGCCTCTTGACCGGGCTGTCGGACTGGCAGTGGGCCGAGCGGAAGGTGGTGAAATCGTGCAGGCCGACGAGGCTTTGCGCCGCCTCCGCCATCGCCGCCGCGTCCAGCGAGACCGCCACCTGCCACGCCCGCCCGGCCTCCAGCGCCAGGGGCGCCCGGCGGTTGGCGATCCGGTAGACGTAGCGGCGCCCGACGCAGCTGAAGCGGGCATGCCAGTCGTCCGCCACCAAAGCAGCCTCGAGTATGGCCACGGGCAGCGGGCGAAGCCGGGCGTTCAGCCCCTCGGCGAGCCGGAACGGCGTGATCGGCCGCCCGATATCGACATGCGCCGCCATCGCCAGGGCATGGACTCCGGCGTCGGTGCGCCCGGCGGCGTGGACGATCGCCGGCTCCCCGACGATCGCCTCGACCGCTTCCTCGAGGGCCTGCTGGACCGAAGGGCCGTGCGCCTGCCGCTGCCAGCCCATGAACGGGCCGCCGTCATATTCGACGGTGAGGCGGAAGCGGGTCACCCGAGCCGTGTTCCGGGTGGAATGGGGAAGCCTCTCAGCAGCTCGGCCCCGCTCATCGGCGCCCGGCCCGAACGCTGGATCAGGGTCGGCACGAGCCCGCCGACGCCGCAGGATATGGTCAGCCGCTCGTCCAGCACGGTCCCGGGTTCCCCTTCGACCTGCACTGTATCGGCGGCGAGCAGCTTCAGCCGCTCCCCGCCAAACTCGAACCAGGCGCCGGGGGCCGGATTGAACGCCCTGACCTGGCGCTCGAGCTCGAGGGCGTGCCGCGAAAAATCGAGGCGCGCTTCCTCCTTCCTGATCTTGGGGGCGTAGGTCGCCTTGTCCTCGGACTGCTCCCGGGGCCCGATCCGGTGGAGCTGGCCGAGAACCTCGACCATCCACTCGGCGCCGAGCCGGCCCAGCTCCGCGGTCAGCTCGCCCGCCGTCTTGCGGCCGATCGGGGTACCCGCCGCCGCGAGCATCGGTCCGGTGTCGAGCCCCTCCTCCATCTGCATGATCGTCACCCCGGTCGTCCGGTCGCCGGCGAGGATGGCGCGCTGGATCGGCGCCGCGCCCCGCCAGCGAGGCAGGAGCGAGGCGTGGACGTTGAGGCAGCCGAGCCGCGGCGCGTCCAGGATCGGCTTCGGCAGGATCAGCCCGTAGGCGGCGACGACTGCGGCGTCGAGGTCGAGCCCGGCGAAGCCGGCCTGAGCCTCAGGGTCCTTGAGCGACAGAGGGGTCCGGACCTCGATCCCGAGCGCTTCGGCGCGCTGCTGGACGGGGGAGGGCCGAAGCGCCTTGCCGCGGCCCGCGGGACGCGGAGGCTGGGAGTAGACCGCGGCGATCTCATGCCCGGCCGAGGCCAGGGCCTCGAGCGTCGGAACGGCGAATTCGGGCGTACCCATGAAGGCGATGCGCATAAGATCGTCATTGCGAGGAGCGAAGCGACGAAGCAATCCAGTTCCGCTTTCGACGCCCCGCCGGATTGCTTCCCCGCTTTCGCGAGGTCGCAAGGACGGGTTTGCGCCTACCCGGACGAATCCCTACCTACGCCTCATGGCTTCCCCGGAAATCGACGCCTTGACCCAGGCGCTGGCGCGCCTTCCCGGGCTCGGGCCGCGCTCGGCGCGGCGGGCGGTGCTTCACCTGATGAAGAAGCGCGACACCGCGCTGGCGCCCTTGCTGAAGGCGCTGGAGCGGGTGAACGAGAATCTGTCGATCTGCTCTACCTGCTTCAACGTCGACACGATCGACCCCTGCAGCGTCTGCACCGATTCCCGCCGCGACGACCGTCTGCTCTGCGTGGTGGAAGAGGTGTCCGACCTGTGGGCGCTGGACCGTTCGCGCCTCTTCCCGGGGCGCTTCCACGTTCTGGGCGGCCGCCTCTCCGCGCTGGAGGGCGTAAGGCCCGAGGACCTCAACATCGATTCCTTGCTCGGCCGGGTCGCTAAAGGCGGGATCGACGAGGTGGTGCTGGCGATGAACGCCACACTGGAGGGCCAGACGACCGCCCATTATCTCGCCGAGCGGCTGGAGGGCTATCCGATCCGTATCACCCAGCTTGCCCACGGCCTGCCGGTCGGCGGCGAGCTCGACTATCTCGACGAGGGCACTCTCGCGCAGGCGCTCAGGGCGCGGCGGCCGGTGTCCTAGCGACGCGTTGTTAACAAACGGCTTTTTTCTTTCGGAAGCCGCAACCAACATAGATCAGGTTCGTTGAGGCTGCTCGTCGGGTTGTTCCTGGTCCCGCCGCCGTAAGAGTTCAAGACAAGAGAATATGATGCGTGCTCTGATCATCGAGCCACAGATTTTCACGTCCTTCATGATCGAGGACGCGCTGCGGGACGCCGGCTTCACGTCGATCGACCTCGCGACGACCGAGGAGGAGGCGGTGGCTTGCGCGGAAGCCGATCCGCCGGACCTGGTCACCGCGGCGGTCGAGCTCGACCGGGGAAACGGCATCAGCGCGGTCGAACGGATCCGGAAGAAGCTCGAGGTCCCGGTGCTGTTCATCACCCAGCATATCCGGCAGGTGAAGGCGCGCGACCCCCGGGCGCCCGTCGTGAAGAAGCCGTTCGCCGCCGCTCACCTGCCCCCCGCCATCGCCGCCGTCAAAGCAGGCGGCTGAACGCGAATCGTCATCCCGGCGAAAGCCGGAACCTCGGGACGAGAAGTCTGGGCGGGTCTCCACGAGGTCCCGGCTTTCGCCGGGATGACGGGCTTACCGATAGCTCACCACCTCATATTCGATCCCGTCCGGATCGAGGAAATAGAAGCGCCGGCCCGGCTCGTAATCGCCGTGCGAGAAGGGCGTGAGGCCGGCCGCGACGACCCGCGCCTCGGTCTCGTCAAGCGCATCGACCTCGACCCCGATATGGTTGAGCGGCCGGCCCTTGATGAAATCCTCCCGGGAATAGGTCTTGTTCCCGGCGGTATAGAGCGCGACGTAATTGTCGCCGGAGCCGACATGGACGGTGCGACCGCCGGCCAGTGACGGTCCCTGCCAGCGTATCTTCCAGCCGAACACCGATTCCATCAGCCTCGCGGCCCGCTCCGGATCGGTCACCGTCACGTTCACATGTTCGATCCTGGCCGATGCCATTTGCATTCTCCTCGCTCTCGAGCCCCTTCGATTGCGAGTCGTACGACCTCAAGCTAAGTTGAGGTCAAGCTTCGATTCGAAGGCGTGTCCATGGCTTCCCCGAACCTCCTCACCATCGGCGATCTCGCCCGGCGGACCGGGCTTTCCGTCTCGGCGATCCGCTTCTACGAGGCCCGCGGCCTGGTCGGCGCGATCCGCACGGGCGGCAACCAGCGCCGTTTCATGCGCTCCGACATACGGCGCCTGTCCTTTGCCCTGATCGCGCAGCGCTGCGGCCTTACCCTCAGCGAGATCCAGGCGGAGATGGCGAGCCTGCCGAACGGCCGTGCTCCCAACAAGGCGGACTGGCAGGCGATCAGCGAGCGCCTGCGGTCGACCCTGGACGCGCGCATCGCGATGCTCGAGCGGACCCGCGACCGCCTCGACGGCTGCATCGGCTGCGGCTGCCTGTCGCTGGACACCTGCCGGCTCTACAACCCGGGGGACAGGGCGGGCCGGGCGGGGCCGGGGCCGCGGTTTCTGCTGGGGGATTTCGCCTGAGCCCGTCGTCCCGGCGAAAGCCGGGACCTCAGGACGAGAAGTCTCGGCGGGTGTTCCCGAGGTCCCGGCTTCCGCCGGGATGACGGGCGCTAAACCTTCCGGCTCAGCGCCCGCATCGCGTCGTCCAGCCCCGCCAGGGTGAGCGGGTACATGCGCTCGTGCATGAGCTGGCGGATCATCTGGGTGGACTGGCTGTAGCTCCAATATTTCTCGGGCGTGGGGTTGAGCCAGACGGAGCTTGGATAGGTGTTCGCCAGGCGCTGCATCCACACCGCCCCGGCCTCGTCGTTGAAATGCTCGACCGAGCCGCCCGGGTGGCTGACCTCGTAGGGGCTCATCGAGGCGTCGCCGACGAGCACGATCTTCCAGTCGTGACCGAATTTGTGGAGCACGTCCCAGGTCGGCGTGCGCTCGGCGAAGCGGCGGCGATTGTCCTTCCACAGGCTCTCGTAGGGGCAATTGTGGAAGTAGAAGAATTCGAGATTCTTGAACTCCGAATGGGCGGCGGAGAAGAGCTCCTCGCAGACCTTGATATGCGGGTCCATCGAGCCGCCGACGTCGAGCAGCAGGAGCAGCTTCACGGCATTGTGCCGCTCCGGCCGCATCCGGATGTCGAGCCAGCCCTGCCTCGCGGTTCCGTCGATCGTTTCGTCGAGGTCGAGCTCGTCGGCCGCGCCCTCGCGGGCGAAGCGCCTGAGACGGCGGAGCGCGACCTTGATGTTGCGGGTGCCGAGCTCGACCTGGTTGTCGAGGTTCCTGAACTCGCGCTTGTCCCAGACCTTGATGGCCGAGCGGTTGCGGCCGCCTTCCTGGCCGATCCGGATCCCTTCCGGGTTGTAGCCATAGGCGCCGAAGGGCGAGGTGCCGGCGGTCCCGATCCATTTCGAGCCGCCCTGGTGGCGATCCTTCTGCTCCTCCAGCCTTTGCCTGAGCGCCGCCATGATCTCCTCCCAGGAGCCCAGCGCCTCGATCTTCGCCATCTCCTCGGGCGAGAGGTAGAGCTCGGCGATTTTCTTCAGCCAGTCCTCCGGGATCGGCACCGCGTCGGTCCCGTAATCGGCCTCGAGGCCCTTGAAGACCTTGCCGAACACCTGGTCGAAGCGGTCGAGCAGGCCTTCGTCCTTCACGAAGACGGCGCGGGCGAGATAGTAGAATTGCTCGGGGCTCGCCGCGATGACCTCGGCGTCGAGCGCCTCCAGAAGCACCAGATGCTCCTTCAGCGAGGCGGGGATCCCCGCGGCGCGAAGCTCGTCGACGAAAGAGAAGAACATGGCGGGATGACTGCCAGTTTCCTCAACCGGAGGACAGGATTTTCGCACCTCCGCGGCTCCACCGGCGCGCCGCGCTTGCCCGGCCCCCGCCCGTCATGTCATGCCGAACGCCGATAAGCGGGAAGCCATGGGATGTTCAGCCTTTTCGTACCGTTGGCGGCGCTCGCCGCGGCCGCGCAGGGACAGGTCCCCGATCGGGCAATGCCGGCCGGGGATCCTGCGACGGTGGCCGCAAAGGCGAACCTGACGAAGGTCAAAACGGCTCCGGCGATGATCTCGCAGGGTATCGACGCTCTGGGAAGCGAGGTCGAGGCGCTGCGGGCGCTCGGTCATCATGGAGACGTCGTGGTCGTCGGGATTCTCGGTGCCGACGGCCGTTTCGCCGAGCCCCGAATCGGGACGAGCAGCCGGTCCCGCGAGCTCGATGCGCTCGCGCTCCGCGCCGCGGCGGCGTCGCTTCTGTCTCCCGCCCGGGACGCCGCGGGGACGGCGCTGCCCGTCTGGATAAGCATGCCGTTCAGCTTCAAGAACCGAGCGTTCCGGAAGGAAGGAGGTGCCGATAGCTATCTCTGCTCGGAATTCGTCCAGGACATGAATTGGTGGCGCTCGGCATGGCCGGACCGTCCGTGGAGCGATCATGAATTCTACAAGCTCATGCTGGGCATGCGGATGGTGGACCCGCTCTCGGCTGCGAGGGTCGACCAAGAGGCGCTGCGCCGCTCGATCGACGACTTTGAA
>DASVPM010000069.1:0-12802 GCA_036382815.1 Allosphingosinicella sp. | reverse complement strand
ACGAGCTGATCCTCGAGAGCTATTCGGGCACCGGCTTCGGCGCCAATAACGGGGCCCGCGACACGATCTCCTTCCAGGCGACGGAGCGCGGCATCATCTTCGATCCGACTCTCAATTATTCGGACACGAACCTGATCAAGCTGACCGACCCGCAGGGCTGGGGCGGCGGGGTTCTCCCGCAGGTCGGCTATTACAACAACCGCATCGTCGACGACGAGCTCTGGCAGTTCCGCGGCCAGGTCGAGAAGGAGCTGGACGGCGGCTTCCTCTCCGCCGTCAAGGCGGGCGCGAACTACACGGTCCGCGAGAAGAGCCTGACCCCGGACGAGGCGATCATCCGGCTCGCCGGCGGCGCCCTCGAGACTCCCATTCCCTCGCAGTTCCTGAAGGACCCGACCAACCTCGATTATCTCGGCCTGGGGCCCATGGTCAGCTACGATCCGCGCGAGATCCTGGCGGCCGGGAACATCTACACCCTGGTCTCCAACACCGCGAACGGCGACGTCGCGGCCAAGGCCTATGTGGTCAACGAGAATCTGATCACCGGCTATGTGCAGGCGGACATCAAGGCGCAGCTCGGAAGCTCCGTCCTCACCGGCAATGTCGGGGTGCAGGCGATCCACACGGAGCAGTCGTCGAGCGGCCTGGTGAACAATAACGGGGTCTTCTCGCCGACCGAGCTCGGCGCGAAATTCTGGGACGTCCTGCCGAGCCTCAACCTGTCGCTGCGCACGGACAGCGACTGGGTCTTCCGGCTCGCGCTGGCCCGCGAGATCCAGCGGCCGAGGCTCGACCAGATGCGCGTGGCGATCGCCTACGGCCTCAATATCGGCGAGGGCATCATCACGGGCTCCGGCGGCAATCCCTTCCTCCGCCCGGTCCGCGCCAATGCGATCGATTTCAACGTCGAGAAATATTTCGGCCGCTCGGGCTATGTCGCCATGCAGCTCTTCTACAAGGATCTCGACAACTTCATCTACGATCCGAGGGAGACTCCGTTCGACTATACCGGCTTCCCGCTCAGCGCCGCCGACCAGGCGCTGGCGACGACGCGGATCGGACGGCTCAGCCGCCCGGTCAATACCGGCGGCGGCAAGATGTACGGCGCCGAGGCGGCGGCGACCCTGCCGTTCGAGGTGATCAGCGACGCCCTCGACGGCTTCGGTATCACCGGCGGCGTCGCCTGGACCAAGACCAGCGTGAAGGAAACTCCGACGAGCAACCCGACGCAGATTCTCGGCTATTCGAAATGGGTCATCAACGGGACCGGCTATTACGAAAAAGCGGGCTTCTCCACCCGGGTCAGCGTCCGGCATCGCTCCACCTTCCTCGGCGAGCTTTCCGGCTTCGGGGGCAATCGAACTGCCCGCACCGCGCTCGGCGAGACCATCGTCGATGCGCAGATCGGCTACGAATTCCAGGAAGGGTCGAGGCTCCAGGGCCTGTCCGTCTACCTCCAGGGCCAGAACCTCACCGACGAGCGCTTCGCGACGCTCTTCAATCCCGACAACCGGCTGACCGTGATCGACTATCAGATTTACGGCCGCCGCTTCCTGGCCGGCTTCAACTACAAATTCTGATGCCGCCGCGAGCGATGGATCGGGCCGCGTCTTCGGGGGGGAGGCGCGGCCCGTTTCATGTTAACGCTCCCCGGCAACGGCCGGGGTCCAGCGGCCCGGAGGCAAAGGCTGGGTCCCGGCCTTCGCCGGGAAGCAAGCCGACGCTCGGATCGGTCGGAGGCGCATGAGCGGGCAGCCCGTCAGCACCATCGTGATCGTCGGCGGCGGCACCGCCGGCTGGATGGCCGCGGCGGCGCTGGCGCGGTTCCTCGGACCGCTGGCCGAGATCCGCCTCGTCGAATCCGAGGAGATCGGAACGGTCGGCGTCGGCGAGGCGACGATCCCGCAGCTGCGGCTGTTCAACGCCGGGCTCGGTCTCGACGAGGACGAGTTCGTCCGCGCGACGGCGGGGACGTTCAAGCTCGGGGTCCAGTTCGTCGGCTGGGGCGCCCCCGGCCGGCGCTACATCCACGCCTTCGGGACGGTCGGACGCGATCTCGGCCTCATTCCCTTCCACCATTACTGGCTGCGGCACCGGGCGGAAGGCGGCTCGACATCCTTGTGGGATTATTCCGCGGCGGCGCGGGCGGCCGCGCTGAACCGCTTCGGCCGATGGGAGGAGCGGCCGGACCGGCTTCCCAGCGGCCTCGCTCATGCCTTTCATTTCGACGCCTCGCTCTACGCCGCCTACCTCCGCCGCTATGCCGAAGCCCGCGGCGTCCGGCGCAGCGAGGGCAGGGTGAAGGCGGTTCCGCTGCGGGGCGGGGACGGCTTCGTCGAGGCGGTCCTTCTCGAAAGCGGCGAGCGGATCGAGGGCGATTTCTTCATCGACTGCTCGGGCTTTCGAGGCCTGATCATCGAGGAGGCACTCGGCACCGGCTATGAGGACTGGTCGAAATTCCTGCCCTGCGACCGGGCGCTGGCGGTGCCGTCCGAATCCGGCGGGGAGCTCACGCCCTACACCCGGGCGACCGCACGCGAGGCGGGCTGGCAGTGGCGGATCCCGCTCCAGCACCGCACCGGCAACGGCCACGTCTATTGCAGCGCTTTCATGAGCGACGATGAGGCGGCGCGCGTCCTCCTCGCCAATCTCGACGGGCCGGCTCTCGGCGATCCGCGGCCGCTTCGCTTCGTCGCCGGGAAAAGGCGGAAAGCCTGGCACAGGAACTGCGTCGCCTTGGGGCTGGCGGGAGGCTTCATGGAGCCGCTCGAATCGACCGCCATCCACCTGGTTCAGTCGGGGATCGCGCGGCTCCTGCAGCTCTTTCCAGGCCGTGGCATCGTGCCGGAGGAGGTGGACGAATATAACCGCCAGACCGAGGTCGAATGGCTGTCGGTGCGGGACTTCCTCACCTTCCACTATTGGGCCAGTGGCGCTGACGGCGAATTCTGGCGAGCCTGCCGCGATGGAGAGGTACCCGAGAGCCTCCAACGGCGGGTCGCTCTGTTTCGCGCCAACGGGCGCATTTTCCGCAACGCTGAGGAGCTGTTCGCGGAGGTCGGCTGGCTTCAGGTGATGCTCGGTCAGGGCGTCGTTCCGGCGGGCTATCACCCGCTCGCCGACCAGCTGTCCCCGGATCAGCTCGCCGACTTTCTCGGCCTTGCCGGGAAGCATGCAGACCATGTCGCCGGTCAGCTTCCGCCCCATGCCGATTTCATCGCGCGCCACTGCGCGATTCCCGCAGGAGCCGCCTAGTGACCGACACTCCCAGGATCGCCGCCAAGCCAAGGCTCGGCTTCGCCCAGATGTGGAACATCAGCTTCGGCTTCTTCGGGATCCAGATCGGCTTCGCGCTGCAGAATGCGAACATGAGCCGGATCTTCCAGTCGCTCGGAACCAGCCTGGACGATCTCCCCGCTTTGTGGGTCGCGGCGCCGCTCACCGGTCTGCTCGTCCAGCCGGTCATCGGTCACATGAGCGACCGGACCTGGCTCGGCCGGCTGGGGCGGCGGCGGCCCTATTTCCTGGCCGGAGCGATCCTCGCGGCTTTGTCGCTCTTCGCCATGCCGCTCGCTCCCGCCTTGCTCTTCGCCGCGGTGATGCTGTGGGTGCTCGATGCCTCGCTCAACATCTCGATGGAGCCGTTCCGCGCCTTCGTCGGCGACATGCTCAGGAAGGACCAGCACAGCGCCGGCTATGCGGTGCAGACCGCCTTCATCGGCGCCGGCGCGGTGGTCGGCTCGATCTTTCCGTGGGCGCTCGAGCAAGCGGGAGTGTCGAACGTCGCGGCGGAGGGGGGCATTCCGGACACCGTGCGCTTCGCTTTCTGGTTCGGCGGGGCGGCCCTGTTGCTGGCCGTCCTGTGGACCGTGCTGACCACCCGCGAATACAGTCCCGAGCAGATGGCGCAGTTCGAGGGCGCCCGGGCCGAGGAGCAGGGCCACACCGTTCGTATGCTGGCCGCCCGGGGCTTCGCCTCGAGCCTGGCCTGGCTCGGCGCCGGCCTGCTGGTGGTGCTCGCCGTCCGCCGGCTTGGCCTGGAGAAGGAGGTCTATCTGCTCGGCGGCCTGCTCGCCGCCTACGGGCTCGCCGGCATGGTCGCCATCCGCGGCGCCCGGGGCGGCACCGCGCCCGGAATGCTCGGCCATATCGTCGGCGATTTCGCCGGGATGCCGGTGCTGATGAAGCGGCTCGCGCTTGCGCAATTCTTCAGCTGGTCGGCGCTGTTCATCATGTGGATCAACACGACTCCGGTCGTCGCCCAATATTTCTATGGGTCGGCCGATGCCGACAGCCCGTCCTATCAGGAGGCGGCGAACTGGGTGGGGGTGCTCTTCACCGCCTATAACGGCGTCGCCGCCGTTGCCGCGCTCACCCTCCTGCCGCTCCTCGCCGGGCGCATCGGCCGGGTGCGGACCCACATCGCCGCGCTCCTGTGCGGCGCGGCCGGCTATTTGAGCTTCTTCCATCTGAGTGATCCGAAGCTGCTCCTAATCAGCGAGATCGGAGTCGGAATCGCCTGGGCCTCGATCCTCGCAATGCCCTACGCCATCCTCGCCTCGGCCCTGCCTCAGCGCAAGCTCGGCATCTACATGGGGCTGTTCAACGTCTTCGTCGTCGTCCCGCAATTGCTGGTGGCGACGGTGATGGGATCGGTCATGAAGCGCTTCTTCCCCGACGATCCGATCTGGACCATGGCCTTCGCCGCGGCGACCATGGGCCTCGCCGCGCTCGCCATGCTCAGGGTGGAAGAGCCGCCAGGGGATTCCGAATGATCCGCCTCGTCCTCGCGCTGCTGGCCCTGGCCGCCCTGAGCGGACCGGCGCGGGCCGGCGATCCTTACGACCCGGTCGACCTGAGCGGGGTGAAGCATCCCGGCTGGTCGAAGAACGCCGTCCTCTACCAGCTCAATACCCGGCAATTCACGCCCGAAGGCACGTTTCGGGCCGCGGCGAAGCAGCTGCCTCGCCTCAAGGCGCTCGGCGCCGACATCATCTGGTTGATGCCTGTCCACCCCATCGGCGACAAGAACCGCAAGGGCAGCCTCGGAAGCCCGTACAGCGTCCGCGATTATTACGCCGTGAACCCGGAATTCGGCTCGATGGCCGACCTGAAGTCGTTCGTCCGGACCGCCCACGCGTTGGGCATGCACGTCATCCTCGACTGGGTGGCGAACCACAGCGCCTGGGACAATCCGCTCGTCGCGGCGCATCCCGATTGGTACGACCGGGACTGGAAGGGCGAGTTCCGGCCCACCCCCTGGTGGGACTGGTCCGACATCATCGACTTCGATTTCCGCCAGGCCGGGATCCGCCGCTACATGGCCGACGCGATGATGTTCTGGGTCAGGGAGGCCGGCGTGGACGGCTTTCGGGCAGACGTCGCCGCCTACGTGCCGCTCGATTTCTGGGAGCGGGTGCGCGCCGACCTCGACCGGCAAAAGCCGGTCTTCATGCTCGCCGAAGCCCAGATGCGCGACCTCCACTATCGCGCCTTCGATGCCAGCTATGCCTGGGGCTGGTACGAGGCCGTCGCCAACATCGCGCAGGGCAAGGCCGACGTCGGCGCCCTGTTCGGCTATTACAGCGAGAATGAAAGCGCCTGGCCGGCCGGCGCGATGCGCATGGCCTATGTCGAGAATCACGATCAGAATGCCTGGCACGGCACCCAGTTCGAGAAGTTCGGGCCGGCGCTGCCCAACGCCATCGCGCTCTCGGTGGCAGGGGAGGGGATTCCTCTCATCTACAACGGTCAGGAAGCCGGCAATGCGAAGCGGCTCCAGTTCTTCGAGAAGGATCCGATCGCGTGGCGCGACCATCCGGTCGGAACGCTCTACAAACGTCTTTTCGAGCTCAAGCACCGCAACCGCGCCCTGTGGAACGCGCCGTGGGGCGCACGGATGATCGGAGTGCCGAACAGCGCTCCGTCGAAAGTCTTCTCCTTCGTCCGCCAGAAGGACGCAGCCCGGGTGTTCGCGGTGTTCAACTTCTCGGCGGAGCCGCAACGGGTCACGTTCAAGCAGCGCCTCCACCACGGCCGCTACCGCGACTTCGATGGGGGCAAGCCCGTCACCGTCGATGACTCGACCGCAATGACGCTGGCGCCCTGGAGCTACCGGCTTCTGGCGGCGCAATGAGCAACGATCGCAACATCCGGCGCGTCTGCATCGTCGGCGGGGGCTCCGCCGGCTGGATGGCGGCGGCGGCGCTTTCGAACGCACTTCGGGGCGACTGCCGGATCGAGCTTGTGGAATCGGACGAGATCGGCATCGTCGGCGTCGGCGAAGCGACCATCCCGCCGATCAGGCTCTTCAACCAGTCGCTGGGCATCGACGAGAACGCGTTCGTCCGCGCCACCCAGGGCAGCTTCAAGCTCGGCATCGAGTTCGTCGACTGGGCGCGGATGGGCCATCGTTATTTCCATCCTTTCGGTCCGTTCGGCGCCGATTTCGACTGCGTTCCGCTCCACCATTATTGGCTCCGCGCGCGTGCCGGCGGGGACGAGACCCCGCTCGACGACTATTCGATGGCCTGGGCCGCGGCTTCCCGCGGCCGGTTCGACCGGCCGCTCGCCGACCCGCGGATGATCCAGTCGACCTACGATTACGCCTACCATTTCGACGCCGGCCTCTACGGCCGCTACCTTCGCGGCTATTCGGAGCGCCGCGGAGTCACGCGCACCGAGGGCAGGGTGGCCGACGTCCTGCTGCGGGCCGAGGACGGTCATGTCGAGCGGCTGAAGCTCGCCGACGGGCGCGAGATCGAAGCGGACCTGTTCATCGACTGCTCGGGCTTTCGCGGTCTGCTGATCGGGCAGGCGATGGAGACCGGCTACGAGGACTGGACGGGGTGGCTTCCCTGCGACCGCGCCGTGGCCGTCCCCTGCGGGCTGGGCGGAGACTTCACCCCCTACACCCGCTCCACCGCGCGCCCGGCGGGCTGGCAGTGGCGGATCCCGCTTCAGCACCGGATCGGCAACGGCTATGTCTATTCGAGCCGCCACGTCTCGGATGACGAGGCGGTCTCGGTCTTGCTCGCCAATCTCGACGGCGAGCCGCTGGCCGAGCCCCGCATGCTGCGCTTCGTCACCGGCCGCCGACACCGCTTCTGGAGCCGCAATTGCGTCGCGCTCGGCCTCGCCGCCGGTTTCATGGAGCCGCTGGAATCGACCAGCCTGCACCTCGTCCAGTCGGGCATCACGCGCCTCCTGGCGCTCTGGCCGGACCGCGATTTCGATCCGCTGACGATCGCCGAATATAACCGGATCACGGCCGACGAATATGAGCGGATCCGCGACTTTCTCATCCTTCACTATCATCTCACCGAGCGCGAGGATTCGAAGCTGTGGCGCGACTGCCGCGAGATGAGCGTTCCCGAGCCGCTGCAATACAAGATCGATCATTTCCGCCGCTACGGGCGGCTCGTGTCGCAGGGGCATGAGCTGTTCCAGAACCCCAGCTGGCTTGCCGTCCATATCGGCCAGCTCAACTGGCCCGAGCGCTACGATCCGCTGGCGGACGAACGGGCGGACGTCGACGCCGCCCGAATCCTGGCCGGCATCCGGCAGGTCGCCGCCGAAGCCGCCGGGCAAATGGAATCCCACCAATCCTATATCGACAGACATTGTAAGGCGCGGGCTCAGGTGCTCGGGAGGGTCGATGCGTCCGGTCCGTGAGTATCGCGGGATCGATCGCTCGGGTTTCGAGCGCGAGGTGGTCCCGGCCGGCACGCCGGCCGTGCTTCGGGGCCTGTGCGCGGGCTGGGCAGCCGTCGACGCGGGTCGGGAAGGGGAGGAGGCGATCGCGCGCTATCTGGGCGCGCGCGCCAATGACGAGCCTTTCGAAGCCTGGTTCGGCGATCCGGCGATCGGAGGGCGCTTCGGCTACAGCGACGGCTTCGAGGGTTTCAACCACGATCGCCGCCTCGCCACGGTCGACCAGCTTCTCGACCTCCTGCTTCGGCAGCGGGGCGCCGGGCGCCCATATTCCGTTTACGCCGGCGCGATCCCCGTGCGGCGGCATTTGCCGGCGCTGGCGGCCGAAATCCCGATGCCTCTGCTCGACGGCAAGCGCGAGAAGCTGGTCTCGCTCTGGCTGGGCAACCGGACGCGGACCGCCGCTCACTGGGACCTGCCCCGAAACCTCGCCTGCGTCGTTGCCGGGCGGCGCCGGTTCACCCTCTTCCCGACCGATCAGATCCATAATCTCTATGTCGGCCCGCTCGATTTCACGCTTGCCGGACAGCCGACCAGCCTCGTCGACCTCGACGACCCCGACTTCGAGCGCCATCCCCGCTTCCGCCGGGCCCTGGATTCGGCGGAGACGGCCGAGCTCGCACCGGGCGACGCGCTCTATCTGCCCAGCCTGTGGTGGCACGGCGTGTCGTCGCTCGACGAAGTGGGAGCGATGATCAACTTCTGGTGGCGCGACGGCCCCGCTCCGCTGCTTACGCCGCTCAACGCCCTCTACCACGCCCTCATCACCCTGAAGGATCTGCCGCCCGCGGAGCTGGCGGCCTGGCGAATCCTCTTCGACCACTACATATTCGGCGACAATGGCGACCCGGTTGCCCATCTGCCCGAGGAGTCCCGCGGCGTGCTGGGCCCTCGGACGCCGGCTTTGGTCGCGAAAGTGAAGGCGATGCTGGCCCGAGCCCTGTCGCGCTGAGAGCGGCCGCCATCCAGGCCGGTCCGTCAGGTACGCGAACGGCGCTGAGGAGCGCCGCCGAGCTGCACGCTGGCGGTGCCGGGCATCGCACGCTGCCGGTGCCAGGCACCGAGGAAAAAGCCTACGTGCCAGGCACTCCCGACGTACATGTGCCGGTGAGGCCCCGCTCGGCGATCCCCGCACCTGCCGTTCGTTCGCTCGGGCCCACCGTGCGGAGTCGTGCGCGCTCGGGCCTTGTCGACCGCCTGCCCTTGACCAAATCGACCCGTCGCGGCACCCATGGCGCCATGATATCCGAGCTACCGATCGGCATCGCGCTCCGGAGGTTCCGGCGGCTGAACCTGGTCAAGCAGAGCGCGGTGGCCGAGAGCCTCGGAGTCTCCCAGGGGTGCGTGTCGAGGTGGGAGAGCGGGGCCCACAGGCCGGATCCGGCGCAAAGGGAGCGGATCGTCCGGCTGATCTGCGCGTCGGCGGGCGATGACCGGGATGCGGGGCTCAAGCGGCTGGTCGAGTCTTCGCGGCGCCCCGTCCACCTCATCTGCGACTCGACGCACCGGCTGCTCGCCGCTTCCCGGAGCCGGGCCGCGAGCTGGCGGACCGATGTTTCCGAGCTCATCGGCCGCTCGCTGTGGCCGTTCGCCAGTGCCGAGATCGAAGCCGCGGAGGCGGGGCTGGCCGGGAGCGGGTGGTTCGAGCGGCCCTGGCAGAGCCTCGAGCTTGCCACCCAAAGCAACGGGCGGTCGGACGTTCCGGTACCGCCCGGCCGGATGCTCTGGGAAACCCTCCCGCTCGCCGACGGCCGGGTGGGCCGGCTGACGACGACGATCGGCTGACGCGCGCATAATTTATTCCTCCCGTCCGACCCCCGGGCCGCGGTAGGGCGATGGCGATGAGCAGCAGCGATACACCCATCGATCCGGCGCGGCTGGAGGGCATGATCGACTTCCTCCAGTCGGCCTCGGCGCTGAAGGACACGCTGCGGACCGGCAGGACCGCCAGCGGCCGCCGGGAGAGCAGCGCCGACCACAGCTGGCGCCTGTGCCTGCTGGCCATGCTTCTGGCCGACGACCTCGAGGGGGTCGATCTCGTCCGCCTGCTGCAGCTGTGCCTGGTCCACGATCTCGCCGAAGCCCTCACCGGCGACGTGCCGGCACCCTGCCAGACCGCCGCCGACGGCAGGAAGGAACGCGAGCGCGAGGCGCTTCGCGAGCTGTGCGCGCCCCTTCCGGACGACCTCCGGCAGCGCATCGAAGCCTTGTGCGCGGAATATGATGCCGGCGCCTCGCCCGAGAGCCTGATGGCCAAGGGTTTGGACAAGATCGAGACGATGCTCCAGCACCTCGCCGGCGCCAACCCACCCGGGTTCGACTATAGGTTCAACCTGACTTACGGGCGCCCGATCACCGACCGCCATCCCGTCCTTCGGCAAATGCGCTCCAGCCTCGATTCGAAGATGCGCCGCCGCATCGAAGCCGGGAGCGCGGATGGAGATGCCTCGCAAGGACCTTCGACGAGCGAAGCCGGGGCAGGGGACCCGCCAAGTGCTGAGCTAACAAAAACAATCACTTAGCACGCGGAAAAAAGGCTGCGAATCCTGCCGCCGCTTACTGCGCGGGGATCCTTCATCTGGATGGCTGGATCGTAGGTGGTGACCCCTACGGGACTCGAACCCGTGTTTTCGCCGTGAGAGGGCGACGTCCTGGACCGCTAGACGAAGGGGCCGTCGCGCGTTGCGACCGCCATATCGGGGGACCGATCAGTGCTGTCAAGCTGGCGAAGCCGGGCCCGTCCGCCTAGGGAGGCGGCATGTGCAACCTCTACAGCAACAAGGTCGCCCCGGACGCGATCGCCCTGGCGTTCGAGCAGCTCCGCATCCCGCTTCGCTTCCCCGACGGAACGCCCAACCTCGAGCCGCGCGCCGAGATCAAGATCACCGACACGGCCCCGGTCGTCCGCTGGGGAGACGGCATTGCCGAGCTCGTCCAGCGGCGCTGGAGCTGGCCCGGGCCCGGCGGCAAGCCGGTCTACAATTTCCGCTCCGACGGGCGGGAATTCGCCAATTTCGACAAAGGCGGCCGCTGCCTGATCGTCACCGACGGCTTCTACGAATTCACCACGCCCGAGGCGCCGCGTGCCGACAAGCGCAAGGACCGGTGGCTGTTCACCATGCCGGGCCGCGACTGGTTCTGCATCGCCGGGCTCTGGCGGACGACCGACGTCGGCGAGGCCTTCACCATGCTGACCACCGAGCCGGGGCCGGATGTCGCCCCCTATCACCATCGCCAGGTGGCGGTGCTCGCCCACGAAAGCTGGAGCGCCTGGCTCGACGGCAGCGGCTCGGCGCTGGATCTGCTGGGGCCGTGCCCCGCCGGGATGCTCCAGGTGAAGAAGGCCGGCTGATCGTCGTCCCAGCGAAGGCTGGGACCCCAGCGAGAATTCGCTCCATCCCTTTCACCCCCCGGGATGCCGGCCTTCGCTGGCATGACGGCTCCCGGTCGCCGCTTCAGGCGGCCTGCGCCCCCCGCTCCCCGGCCAGCTCCGCCGCGACCAGCTCCGCCACCTCGATCGCCTGGGCGCGGTTGAGCCGGGGGTCGCAATGGGTGTGGTAGCGCGCCGCCAGGTCCGCTTCGGTTACCGGATCGGCGCCGCCGGTGCATTCGGTGACGTCGCGGCCGGTCATCTCGACATGGACTCCGCCGCCGCGCACGCCCTCGGCCCGGGCGGCGGCGAAGAAGGCGCGAAGCTCGCCCAGGATCCGGCCGAGCGGCCGGGTCTTGTAGCCGCTCGCCGTCCGCTCGGTGTTGCCGTGCATCGGATCGCAGGCCCACAGCACCGGATGGCCCTCCGCCGCGACGGCCCGGAGCAGGGGCGGAAGCGCCTCCTCCACCCGGTCGACTCCCATCCGGCTGATAAGGGTGATCCGGCCGGCCTCGCGCGCCGGGTTGAGGATGTCGAGCAGCTCGAGCAGCGCGCCGGGCCCGAGCGCCGGCCCGCATTTGATCCCGATCGGGTTGGTCAGCCCGCGCAGATATTCGACATGGGCGGAAGCGGCGAAGCGGGTGCGGTCGCCG
Source organism: Allosphingosinicella sp. (assembly GCA_036382815.1). Classification (GTDB taxonomy): domain Bacteria; phylum Pseudomonadota; class Alphaproteobacteria; order Sphingomonadales; family Sphingomonadaceae; genus Allosphingosinicella. Next base: position 1,066 of record DASVPM010000069.1, on the reverse strand, counting down.
ACCCACAGGAAATGGGCCGAGCTTCCGTACCAGCCCGCCCCGTCCCGGCGGGTGAGCGCCTGCTCGTACGGGAGAAGCAGAGCCTCGTGGCTGGTGTAGAGCGGCTCGGGACCGGCCGCCTCCCGCAAATGGCTGAGCGCCGCCGCCGACTGGCCGTAGGCGCGGAACATCCTTTCCGGGTCGGGCCGGCGCGCGGCTTCGTCGAAGGCGAGGCCGTTGACGATGTCGCCGCGGTACATGGGAAGGGCGCGGCCGTCCTTGTGCTCGAGCTCGCGCGACCGCGGCTTGGCGAACTGGCCGGCGATCCGGCCGACCCGGACGATCCTGAGGCCGCTCGCGGCGGCCAGGCGCCGCGCCATCGCCTCGATCAGCCGGGCGGTCCCCAGGATGTTCTCGGGCGAGAATTCGGCGAAGCTTTCCGCGCAGTCCCCGCCCTGGAGCAGGAAGGCCCGGCCCGCCTGGGCCTCGGCGAGCCGGTCCTTGAGGCCGTGCGCCTCCCCGGCCGGGACGAGGGGCGGATAAGCGGCGAGCTCGCGCAGGCTCGCGTCGAGCGCGGTGGGATCGGCATAAGCCGGCTGGTGCCGCGCCTCGAGCGTCCGCCAGCTTGCCGGGGTCCAGTCCTGCGCCATCCACGCTCTCTCGCGGATCGCGCGCGGCCGTGCAAGCGATTGACGCGTGCGAACGATAAGTAGAGGGAAGCGCTTGTGAAAAGCCTCTTTCCCCACAGCGCCACGACCGCCGACATCACCGTCCGGGTGTCGGTCAGCTTCCTCCCCGAACAGTCGGAGCCGGGCCGCGGCCGCTGGTTCTGGGCCTATCATGTGCGGATCGAGAACGGGTCGCCGCGGGCCGTCCAGCTGATGGGCCGCGAATGGACGATCGCCGACGGCCGCGGCGGCCGCCACCAGGTCCAGGGCGAAGGGGTGGTCGGCGAGCAGCCGGTGATCGAGCCCGGCGGCTCGTTCGATTATGTCTCCGGCTGCCCGCTGCCGACGCCCACCGGCTGGATGGAGGGCCATTATTCGATGGTGGCCGCCGACGGGCGGGGGTTCGACGCCGCCATCCC
>DASVPM010000068.1:0-16564 GCA_036382815.1 Allosphingosinicella sp. | reverse complement strand
CCTGGGTCAGGATGAAGTTCTGGGCGAGCCACAGGATGATCGCGCGGCCCGTTTCGGCCATGCGCGACCGCTGCGACACCACCGGGGCCTCGCCGAGATAGCGCTCCAGCACTTCCTCGAGCGTGTCCCAGCCGGTGTCGGTCCCGAACTGATGGCGGATATCGGCGGCGCTCAGGATATCGAATGCGGATGAAACCACCTGCAGGAGCTCGACGGTGAGCACGTTGACGTCGCCGTAGGATGCGCGCTTGAGGTTGCTGCGCAGGTCGAGCCCCGCCCGCCGCGCCATGGCGATGCTTCCGAACCCGGGATCGGAAGCGCCGGCGCCGGGCCGGAACGTCTCGGCGATCCGCTTGTCGCGGAAGAGCTGGGCCACCCTCAGGTTGAACTGGCTGAACAGGCTGTGGAAGGCGTGATTCGGCCGGGCGCCGGGCGGCGGCCCCGCGTCGCCGTAGCCGAGCACCCGGCGATAGGCCTGCATCCGCTCCTTGCGGGTGTAGCGGAGCACCTCCTTGCGATCGAAGCGATAGAGCTCGAACGCGCCCTGGCCCGATCCGAGCCTGAGCTTGCCCGCGCGGAACAGCTCCTGGAGCTTCTGCACGGCTCTGAACATGCCGAGGCGTTCGAGCTGATAGCAATAATAGAGGTCGCCGACCGCGAACAGCCGCTCGGAGAAGACCGCTTCGTCGTAGGAGGGCACGTCGATCGGCGCCGGCACGCTGCCGAAGCCGGTCCCCGCATCCGCCCCGATCCCGATCAGGGCGCTCATGCCCTTGTCGGCGGGGGCCGGCGTCGTCTCCTCCATCAGGTCGCCGAGCTGGCGCTCGAGATCCGTCAGCTGGTTCGACAGGATGTCGCGCGCATGGACGTCGGACGGACGCTCGTTGGCGAATTGCGTCGCCATCTGGGCGCGGATCGCGGCCGTCTGCCCGAGCAGAGTGAAATATTGTTCGCGGGTAGCCATGTCTCGTCTCCGGGTTCGAGCCTATTTGCCGTCGTCGCCCTGCGCGGCCTGCGCCTGGAGCGGCCCTTCGCGCAGGATCATCCTGAGCACCGAAAGCGTGTAACCGCGCAGCCGGTCCATCTGGTAGGACAGGGACAGCGCGAACGCCTCCCGCGGCTCCGACTGGACCTCGGATTCGGCGAGAATGCCGAGCGTCTTCAAGATAGCGGTGGGGTCGATCGCGCTCACCATCGGCAGCAGGGCTTCGGCCGAGCGCTTGACGTTGTCGAACCCGGTCCGCCGGCCTCCGGCGATCAACGCCGTCCAGCGGGGCGGCTCGGTCTCCAGCACCTGCAGTGCCTGGTCGAACGTGACGACCTCGAAGGTTTCGCAGCTGAGCAGGACCGGCGGGAACCGCACCTCGACGGCGCGCAGCTCGCACTCGCCGATGCCGGCGGCGCGAAGCGCCTGGCGCACGTTGCGCGCATGGGTCGAGACATGGGCTCCGCAGCCCGCCACGATCTCCGCGATCTCGGAGAGGCTCGGCTCGTCATCCCCGCGCAGCTCGACGATCGCGCTCTCGAAGTTGGCGAGCGCGCCCCTGGCCAGCGCGATCGAGCCGATCGCGCGCTCCCACCCGACCGAGTCGACGGGGACACCCCGGCCTTCGCCGAACGCCCGGCCGAGCCTGAGCAGGAGGCCGTCGTTCGGGTCGGTCAGCTCGTGCAGGTGGAGCAGCATCTGGTACCGGTTCCGGCGCGCCGGCGCCTCGGCGGTGACGGTGGCGATATTGGCCTGGATCTGGCGAAGGATCCCCGCCACCTGGTCGGCGCAGATGCCCGGAAGGCACTGGCTCGGGTCGATGGCCCCGATCGCCGCCTGGGCGGCGCCGAGATAGGTCGTGGCGAGGCCGCCGATGGCGGGATCCGAATCTTCGTCCGGCTCGACGAGCAGAAGCGATTCGCCCATCCGCTCCATCGTGACGGCGCCGGTGACCGCGTCGACCCGCCGCCGGAACCGCCGGTCGATCACCGCCCCCAGCGCCTTGCGCTGGGCGGAGGTGGACAATCCGCTGAGCATGTCGGCGGGCAAGGCCGGATCGGCCGGATTGAGGCCCAGGACCTTGGCCAGGCTGTAATTGTACCAGGCGAGGGCGCCGTCAGGACCGCCGGCGGGCGAGGGATTGAAGTCCGGCATGTTCATCTCCTTCCAAGCGCGTCGTAGAAATGTCGGGTGATCAGCCCCGGCGCGGCCAGCCCGCGGTCGAAGGCGATTCGCGCGGCGTTGATCAGGAACCGCTCCGGGACGATCCCGGGATCGCGCCCCGCGGCGAGCCTCGTCGCGGCTTCGACCGCGACCTCCTGGTCCTGAGGCCGGAAGCAGATCACCTGGCGCAGGGTCTTGCCGCCGAGCTGTGTGAACGGAGTCGCGACGATCGCGTCGACCACCACCGGCAACGAACGCTGGAAATTCTTCCGGAAGGAGGCCGGGATGGAGTCGCCGACGCTGGCGGGATAGAGCCGGCTCCAGATCCCGTTGATCTGCCGGGCCTCTTCCGTGAAGCCCATCTTGGCCAGCAGGTGGGTGCCGATCCGGACCCGAAGATAGGGGATGGGATGGACTCCGCGCGGGTTGAAGGCGCCGGTCGAATCGGCCGCCTTGCCGACCACGTCCATGGTCGATTCGACAAAGGCCGGGCCGATCAGGAGGACTCCGATCAGATCCGCGAACGTCTCCTTGGTCCACCTTACCCAGATGCCCCGGTCGGCGGCCGGCACCCCGGCGGCGGCGAGCCGGGAATTGATCAGCTTGGGGACGACCATCCAGAGGCCGAGGTCCGACTGGAGGTTGTGGCCGATCTCGTGCGGAATCGCGCCGAGGGTCCAGGGCGTGACGAGCCGGCTGTAGGGCAGCTTCACGAGCGGGAACGGATTGGGCAGGCTCAACAGCTTGCGCATGGCGACGCCGCGCCGGAAAGTCGCCGGTCCGGTCCCCGATTCCATGTAGGAAAGCGGCGCCGGCGAAGGGATGGAACGGGCCCGTCCGAGACCGCCGTAGACATATTGGTAGCAATCGAGAGCGATGCGGTCCGCGGCGAGGAGCTGCGGCGCGATCCGGGTCTGCCGCTGGCCGAATATCTCCCAGTAGAATTGCCTTATATGCTCGATCGACGAGATGAGGCCCCCCCCTTCCTGCTTCAGTCGGAGCGCCTCGTCGATCGGCTTGCGGTCCGGGCTGGCGGCATAGGCCTGGATGGCCTGCTGCATCCGAGCGCCATTCTCGTCGATCAGGCGCCGCATGCGGACCAGCATCGCGTTGACTTCGGCGAGATGGGCCTTGGACGGGCCCGCGGCGCCCCGGCCAAACTCGCCTTCCGCGAAGGGCTGGAGAAGGAAGGTGGCGCCGGCATTGGCGACGGCCTGGCCGCGCAGGAAGCGGAGGACGGGATCGCCGGCGGGGCTCGCGGCCCGGCCCGGCCCGGGCACCCGCGGGCGGGCCGTCGCGGAGGCCGGGGGTCCCGCCGCCCGGATCGCCACCATCGTCGAAGCCATGGCCGGTCTCCCTGTCCCGCGAGCGCGCGCTCAGCCGCCCCACTGCCCGTAATGCGGCTCGGGCATCTGCCCGTCGCCCTGGCCGTTCGGATAATCCTGCTGGCCGTAAGGCGGAGCCCCATAGGGCGACTGGCCGTAAGGCGACTGCGCGTAAGGCTGTCCGTAAGGGGAAGGCCCGTAGGGGGACTGCCCGTAGGCGGAGGGCCCATAAGGCGACTGCCCGTACGTTTCCCCGCCATAAGGCTGCTGGCCATAGGGCTGGGGCGGATAGGGCTGGTGCTGCTGCCGCCCGTAGCCCGGCGGCGGGCGGCGCGACGGACCGGGCCGCCGCCGGCGCTGCTGAAGCGCGCTTTGCGCCTTACGCGGATCCTGGAGGAACGGCAGGGTGTGCTGCGCCGCCGAGCGGATCACCATGTCGCCCGTGACGTCGCGGCCGTCGGCCACCGCCTGGACGCTGTCGCGCGCGACTCCGCGGGCGATGTCGGGAAGCGCCGCAATGCCCTTCTGGCCGACGTTCCGGAGCATCTTCCGGCCGGCGCTGAACACGCCTTGGGAAACTTTCGGGGCGATCCTGGCGAACGCCTTTTTGGCGAGCGGGGCCATCGCCTTGAGCGCCATCGGCGCCAGCGAGGCGATGATGGGGAGGAAGGCGTCCGCCTCCTCCTCGGTCTCCGCCTCGCTGGCGAGTTCGGCGGCGACGTCCATCATCATCTGGGCGGTTTCCGCGTCGAGCCGGGCGATGGCGCCGCCTCCGTTAAAGGGGTTGACGCTTTCAAGCCCGTCCGACGCCCCGAACGGGTCGTTGAAACCGTCTTCGAGATCGCCGAACTCCTCCCATTGAAGCTCGGAATCGCCGTAACCGTCGCTGCCGTAGGTCATGGCCGTGCCTTTCTGTCTGGATAGAGGTCGATGGAGATCAGCGCTCCGCCCGGGCGATCGCGCTACGCGGCCGTGCGGCGGCGGCGCCCGCCCGCGCGACCCGCTGGCTCTTCACCGCGTTGTTGGCGAGGCTCTTCGCCGCAGCCTTGGGCGTGCCGAGAGTCTTGACCGTCGCCTTGGCCATCGCCTTGGCCGCGGCCGCCGGAGTGACCTTGCCGCCTTTGCGGGCATGGTCGGCCAGCATCTTGACCGCGGTCTTCTGGATCTTCGGTATCGCCTTCACCAGCGGCCGCGTGCGGCGGCGCTTGCGGAGGAACCGGCCGAGCCGGTTGGCGCCTTTGAGGAGCGTCGGCGAGCACCTGCGGACCGAAATCGGAGCGCCGCTGACGATATGGATGGTGACCCCGCCGAGCAGGGCCGAAGCCTCGGCCTCGCTGTCGCTCTCGGCCGCCTGCGCGGCGAGCGATTCGGCGAGGCTGTCGGTGAAGGAATCCAGCCCGAAAGCCTCGGCCTCGTCTTCCTGAAGCGGGCCCTCCCCCTCGTCCTCGAGGTCAAAGCCCTCGCCCTCGTCTTCGAGCTCATATTCGCCTTCGCGGATCAGGCCGGCGGCCATTCCGCCGAGACGGGCGCCGACCGGTCCGCCGATGGCGCCGCCGGCGATTTGGGCGCCAGCGCGGGCGAGCTGTTTCAGCGGCAGTTGACGGACGAGGCCGCCGAACTTCTTGAAGACCTTGCCGAAGAAGGCGTCGCCTTCATTCTCATTTTCGCCCAGGCCGCCGAAGCCTTCCGGCTCGAAGCCCTCGAGCTCGAAGGAGTCGTTGCTGAAGTCGTTGCTGAAGTCGTTGCTGAAGTCGTTGCCGAAGCCGTCGCCGGCGGCAAAGCCCCTCGGCTCGTAACCGTTGCCCGACGCGGCTTCCTCGAGCGCGTCGTTGAAGGCTTCCTCCATCGGATCGTAGCGGTCGCTCATCGCATTGCTCCCATCTGACCTACGGCCGAAGCCGAGAGGGCCTTTGTAGGGGGCGTCGGTCGGGACGCGCACGTCGCCAATGCGGGGAAGATTGTCCGGGGTAGCTCGACGGGAGGACTTGACCGGACCGCCGCCCGTCGCCGACTCGCGAGGAGCCGGAATCGAAACGGGGCGCCCCATCGGAGCGCCCCGCCTCGGTTTAAGCTGGATTATATTAGCGGCAGCGGCGCCTGCTCCGGGCCACCTCGCGGCCGGCGATGGCACCGGCGGCGGCGCCGAGGACGGTGCCCGTGGTGCGGTGGCGGCCGCCGTCGATCGCCCGGCCGACGAGCGCGCCGGCGGCACCGCCGACGATGATCCCGACCGTGCCGTTGGCGCGGCGGCAGCGGACCCGGCCCTGCGAATCGCGCCAGGTCTTGCCGTGATAATAGCCGTTATGATTGGCCATGGCCGGAGCGGCCGGAATGACCGGCATCGCCATCGTTGCGGCGCAAAGAGCGAGGGTGAATTTACGCATGACTTGGGTTCCTTTCCCCGTGAAAACTCAGGCTATGAACGGGTGAGGCTGCAGCCAGTTTCATTAACCTAGGACAACGATCCCGGATTACTGCCATTTGCGCTCGATTGGCCGCGCGCATAGAACCGTCCGCCGTGATGCTGCCCAGCGCGGTCCAGGAGAGATCGAATGAGTGACGACGACGAATGGCCGTTCCCGGCGCCGCTGGAGGATCCCGAGATCCGCGGCGCCAATCGCGGCCGCGACAAGGGCGCGCCCAGGCTGATTCCCGACGAAAATATCGTCGAAGGGCAGACCGAGGAGGATGGCCGCAAGGACGGCCCGTCCTGCCCGTTCTCGCACTGAAGACGCCCGTTTACGTCATTCCGGCGAAGGCCGGAATCGACGAACAGCGCCACTCGAAACCTGCCGGCGGGACTGTTCACGGGGCCCGGCCTCCGCCGGGATGACTTCAGCGAGCCGCGCGCGCGAATGAAGCCGCGGCAGGCCCGCCTAGAGCACGTACTTGCTGAGATCCGTGTCCCTCGCGATGTCCGCGAGCTGAGCCTCGACATAGGCGGCGTCGACGACCACCCGGTCGCCGCGCCTTTCCTCCGCCTCGAAGCTGACGTCCTCGAGCAGTTTCTCGAGCACCGTCGACAGGCGGCGGGCGCCGATATTCTCGACCTGTCCGTTCACCTCGGCGGCGATCCCGGCGATCGCCCGGATTCCGTCGTCGGTGAATTCCACCGCGACGCCCTCGGTGGCGATCAGGGCGATATATTGCTCGGTGAGGCTGGCGCGGGTGTCGGAGAGGATCCGGACGAAATCCTCCTCGGTCAGCGCCTTCAGTTCGACCCGTATCGGAAGCCGGCCCTGAAGCTCGGGCAGAAGGTCCGACGGCTTGGCGACGTGGAAGGCGCCCGAGGCGATGAAGAGGATATGGTCGGTCTTCATCGGCCCGTATTTGGTCGCCACCGTGGTCCCCTCGATCAGCGGCAGCAGGTCGCGCTGAACGCCCTCGCGGGAGACCGAGCCGCCGCGCACGTCCGAGACAGCGATCTTGTCGATCTCGTCGAGGAAGACGATCCCGTTCGCTTCGGCATCGGCGAGCGCGACCCGGCTGACGTCGTCGGGATCGAGCCTCTTGTCCGCTTCCTCCTCGACGAGCCGGTTCCACGCCTCGCCCACCTTGAGCCGGCGGCGCTTCTTCGGTCCGTTGCCGAGGGCCTTCGACATCATCTCGGAGAGGTTGATCATCCCTACCTGTCCGCCCATTCCAGGAATCTCGAACGGCGTATTCGGCGCTTCGGCAAGCTCGAGCTCGACCTCGGAGCCGTTCAGATGCCCTTCCCGAAAGCGCTGGCGGAAGCTTTCGCGAGTCGCCTCGCTGGCGCCCTTGCCGGTCAGGGCCTCGATCAGCCTCTCCAGCGCCGCGGCCTCGGCCGCGTCCTTGACCGCGAGCCGCCGCCGCTCCTTCTCGAGCCTGACCGCTTCCTCGACCAGGTCGCGGGCGATCTGCTCGACGTCGCGGCCGACATAGCCGACCTCGGTGAACTTGGTCGCCTCGACCTTGACGAAGGGGGCGTCGGCGAGTTTGGCAAGCCGCCGGCTAATCTCGGTCTTGCCGCAGCCGGTGGGTCCGATCATCAGGATGTTCTTGGGGGTCACTTCCTCGCGCAGCCCCTCTTCCAGCCTTTGCCGGCGCCAGCGGTTCCTCAGCGCCACCGCGACGGCGCGCTTCGCCTCTTTCTGGCCGACGATATGCTCGTCGAGGGCGGCGACCACCGCCTTGGGCGTGAGATTGTCGTTCATTCTTCCGTGGATGCCCGTGATTGCTCTCTTGAGCGCTAGATGGCGCGGGCCGGACGGGAATCAAGCGGGCGGGCCGGAGGGCGGCACTGCCGATCCGCCTCACCGTAACCCTGAACTCGTTTCAGGGTCCGGTTCTCCGCGCGTACCGGGGGTCTCCGGACTGGATGCTGAAACAAGTTCAGCATGACGATGTGGGGGCGATGCTTCCGCGCCGACCTCTCGAGCGTTAGAGCGGTTCGGCGACTACGGAGAAGGGGCATCCATGGCGAAGGACGACCTGGTCGAACGAGTCCGCAACCGGACGCCCGCCTGCGCCAAGGTAGGCGTGTTCGACATCGACGGCATCTTCCGCGGCAAATATCTCGATCCGGACAAGCTCGAGTCGGCGATCGGCAAGGGATTCGGCTTCTGCGACGTCGTTCTGGGCTGGGATTCCAGCGACCAGCTGGTCGACAATCTGAGCTTCACCGGCTGGCACACCGCCTATCCCGACGCCGAGGCGAGGCTTCTGCCGGAGACCGAGCGGCCGATGCCCTTCGAAGGAGGGATGCCGCTGATCCTGGGCGAGTTCGCCGGCCGCGCCGAAGCGGTCTGCCCGCGGAGCCTGCTGCGCCGCGTGCTGGCGCGGGCCGATTCCGCGGGTTTCGCGGTCAAGGCGGCGGCCGAGTTCGAATTTTTCGTCTTCGAGGAAACGCCGCAATCGGTGCGCGACAAAGGGTATCGGGGCCTGAAGCCGATCACTCCCGGCAATTTCGGTTATTCGATGCTGAGGTCGAGCGTCCATGCCGATTTCTACCACGAGCTTTGGGCGACCTGCGAGGCGATGCGGATCGGGATCGAGGGGCTTCACACCGAGACCGGCCCCGGTGTGATCGAGGCGGCGATCAAGGTCGACGACGCCCTTGAAGCGGCGGACAAGGCGGCCCTGTTCAAGACGGTCGCGAAGGTCCTGGCGCAAAAACGGGGATGGATGGCGACGTTCATGGCGAAATGGTCGAAGGACTGGCCGGGCCAATCGGGCCACCTCCACATGTCGCTGCTCGACTCGAAGACCGGCCGGGGGCTGTTCCACGACGAGGGCAAGCCGCTCCACATGACGGACCGGATGCGCTGGTTCGTCGGCGGCCAGCAGGCGCTGATGCCCGAGCTGCTGGCGATGATCGCGCCGACGGTGAACAGCTACACGAGGATGATCCCCGGCTTCTGGGCGCCGACCGCCGCCACCTGGGGCTATGAGAACCGGACCTGCGCGCTTCGCGTGATCGGCGGTTCGGAGAAGAGCCAGCGGGTCGAGTACCGCATCGGAGCGGCCGACATTAATCCCTATGTCGCCCTCGCGGCGGCCATCGGCTCGGGCCTGTGGGGAATCGAGAACCGGATCGAGCCGGACCCGCCGGTCGAGGGCAACGCCTATGCGGTCGAAACTCCGCAGGCGCGGGCTCTGCCCTCGACCTTGTGGGAGGCGGCGCAGCGCCTGAAGGGCTCGGCGGCGGCCCGGGAGCTCTTCGGTGATGCGTTCGTCGGACATTACGCCGCCACCCGCGAGTGGGAGGAACGCGAGGCTCGCAAGGCGATCACCGACTGGCAGCTCGCCCGCTATTTCGAGATCATCTGAGCCGATGAACCATCGTCATTGCGAGCGTAGCGAAGCCATCCAGCCGGGATCCGGAGGCTCTGGATTGCTTCGGCGCTCCGCTCCTCGCAATGACGGCAGCCGATGACAGACCTCATTTGCATTTCCCCCGTCGATGGCCGCGAATATGCGCGACGGCCGCTGGCGTCCGAAGCCGAGGTTGAGCGAACGCTCGAGCGCGCCCGCCGCGCGCAGCGCGAATGGGCTCGGGTCCCCCTCGATCAGCGGTGCGCGATCCTTCTCCGCTTCCTCGAGGCGGCGGTGGGCCTCAATGCGGCGATCGTTCCGGAACTGGCCTGGCAGATGGGCCGGCCGGTCCGTTACGGCGGCGAGGTCCGGTCGCTTGCCGAGCGGGTGCTGGCGATGGTCGATCTCGCGCCGGAGGCGCTGGCGCCCTTCCTCAGGGACGGCGGCCGCTCGGTCCTGCGCGTACCGGCCGGCCTCGTGCTGGTGATCGCGCCCTGGAACTACCCGTTCCTGACGGCCGCCAACACGATCGTCCCGGCGCTTCTGGCCGGCAACGCGGTGATCCTCAAGCATTCCGCCCAGACACCGCTGGTCGGCGAGCGCTTCGCCGAGGCGCTGAGGATGGCGGGGCTGCCGGAGGGGCTGTTCGCCAACCTGTTCCTCAGCCACGAACAGACGGCGAAGCTGCTCGCTTCGGGCGGCGTCGACCATGCCACCTTCACCGGCTCCGTCGGAGGGGGCAGGGCGGTCGAGCGGGCGGCGGCAGGGTCCTTCACGACGCTCACGCTCGAGCTTGGCGGCAAGGACCCGGCCTATGTGCGCGAGGATGCCGACGTCGGGGGCGCGGTCCAGGGCCTGGTCGACGGATGCTTCTACAATAGCGGCCAATCCTGCTGCGGGGTCGAGCGAATCTATGTCCACGAGGCGGTGTGGAAGCCCTTCCTCGACGCGTTCGTGGAGACGGCGTCGCGCTACCGGCTCGGCGACCCGCTCGACCCCGAGACCAGCCTCGGCCCGATGGCGAGCGCCAAGGGCGCCGCTTCGGTTCGCGAGCAGGTGCGGGGGGCGATCGGCGCTGGCGCCACTGCCCACCTCGCGACGCAGCTCTTCCCCGCCGACAGCGGGGAGGGCGCCTATCTGATGCCGCAGGTGCTCACCGGCGTCGATCACTCCATGGCGGTCATGCGCGAGGAGACGTTCGGGCCGGTCGCGGGGATCATGAAGGTGACCGGCGACGACGAAGCGTTGCGCCGGATGAACGACAGTCGCTACGGCCTCACCGCCTCCATCTGGACCCGCGACATCGAGGTCGCGGAGCGGCTGGCGCCGCAGGTGGTAGCCGGCACCGTGTTCGCCAATCGCTGCGACTATCTGGATCCCTTCCTCGCCTGGACGGGCGTCAAGGAAAGCGGCCGCGGCGCCTCGCTCGGCCGGTCCGGCTTCGACGGCGTCACCCGCCCCAAGTCCCACCACCTGCGGAGCGCCTGATGGCCCTGCCCGACGCCAATTGGAACTATCCGACCGCGATCCGCTTCGGCGCGGGGCGGGTCGCCGAGCTGGGCCAGGCCTGCCGCAGCCTCGGAATGGAGCGGCCGCTGCTGGTCACGGATCCGGCACTGGCGAAGCTGCCGATGGTCGAATCGGCGCTCGCCGCCGCGGGCGCGGGATTGTTTTGCGCCATTCACTCGAATCCGGTCGGCGCCGACGTCGAGGCCGGACTCGCGGCCTACCGGACCGGCGGCCATGACGGCGTGATCGCGCTGGGCGGCGGAAGCGCGCTCGACGCCGGCAAGGTGATCGCCTTCATGTCCGGCCAGCATCGGCCGCTCTGGGATTTCGAGGACAAGGCGGATTGGTGGTCGCGGGCCGATCCTGCCGGAATCGCGCCCGTCGTCGCGGTTCCCACCACCGCCGGAACCGGCTCCGAAGTCGGCCGCGCCGGGGTGATCCTCGATTCCGATGCCGGAGTGAAGAAGATCATCTTCCACCCGAAGATGCTTCCGGCCGTCGTGATCCTCGATCCGGAGCTCACCCTCGGCCTCCCCGCCCACGTCACCGCGGCCACCGGCATGGACGCCCTGTCGCACTGCCTCGAAGCCTATTGCGCGCCCGGCTTCCACCCGATGGCCGACGGCATCGCCGCCGAAGGGATGAAGTCGATCGCCGAGTGGCTTCCCCGCGCTGTCGAGGACGGAAGCGACATCGAGGCCCGCGGCCACATGCTCGTCGCCGCGTCGATGGGCGCGACCGCTTTCCAGAAAGGCCTCGGCGGAATGCACGCATTGTCGCATCCGATCGGGGCGCTGCTCGGCACGCATCACGGGCTAACCAACGCGGTCCTGATGCCCTACATGCTGGCCTTCAACCGCACAGCGATCGAGGAGCGGCTGGCGCGGCTGGCGGGCTATATCGGCCTGGAGGAAGCCTCCTTCGAGGGGTTCCTGGCCTGGATCGTCGGGCTTCGGACGCGCCTCGGAATTGCCCATACCCTCGGGGAGCTCGGAGTTTCCGAGGCGGACGTCGAGCGGATCGCGATCATGGCGGAGGCGGACCCTTCGGCGGGCGGCAACCCGCTTCCCTTCGACGCCGTTGCGGCTCGCGCGGTGCTGGACGCGGCAATGGCGGGACGTCTCTAGCCGTCGTCAGGCCTTGCACCTGAACCCGGCGAACAATTCCCTGTGCGACGCCACGATCCGCGCGATGTCGGCCGGCTGGGGCGCGGCCTCCCACTGGTCGGGTTCGAACGTCCCGCCGAGCAGGATACCGTCCGCACGCGGGAACATGTAGCCGGCCTGGCCGGCAAACGCATAGCGGACCTCCGGCTGCGGCAGCAGGATGGCGAGCTGGCCGCGGACCGGATGCAATTGCTTGTCGCCGAACAGGTCGCGCGAGCCGAGGCCGGTGCAATTGAAGACGAGCCGCTCGGGAACCGCGGCGATGTCCGCCGGAGCGGCGAACTTTCGAACCTCGATGCGGCCGCCGGCGATCTGCACGTCCTGGGTCAGCTCGCGAAGGAAGCGGCCGACTTCGACATACATGGTGTTGTAGCGGACGATCCGCTCGACCGGGAAGGGGTGCTCCGCAGGGCTCAAGGCCCGGCCGTCGGTATGGTAGGGGTCGGACCAGCGCCCGACGTTGGCCGATTCCTGATAGGTCGGCAGCCACCTGATGCCGTAATCGTCGCCGACCATGATCTGGAAGCGGCGCCAGCTGTAATCCATCGCCGCCGCGAACTGCGCGCGCCATTCCGGCGTGACCTCGCCCGCGTCGAAATGGCCGAAGGGCGAGATCTGGCCGCCGGCGATATTCGAGGTGGTGTGGGGAGTCAGGGCCTCGGTGTAGATCGCGACCGGAAAGCCCGCTTCCTGGACGAGGCGGGCGGTGGTCAGGCCCATCACGCCTGCGCCGATCACCGCGACCGACCCGCTATGGCCCTGCAGCCCGAGTTGGGTGGCGAGCTTCGAGCTTCCCCAGCTCAAGGTGATTCCGGCCCCGCCATGGCCGTAATTGTGGACCAGCCGCTTGTCGCCGAGCGCTTCCCCGCGGACGACGAAGCCCGAGGCGCGATAGGGCCGAAGGCCGGCGACGGTCCGGATGACCCGCGACTCGGCAACGTTGACCGGCGGCAGGCAGGCTGTCCGGGCGGCCATCGAAGGGCGTGGACTCCTGACGCAGCCCGGCAAGGCAAGGCTTACGGCGGCGGATCCGATGAAAGCGCGGCGGTCCATGCGCGCCAGCCTAATCGCCGCCGCGCCTCGCGGCGAGACCGCAAATCGCCGGAATCAACGAGGATAGCTAGCGGCTGCCGATACATTTCTTCATCTTCCCCCGATGTCCGGCCCGGCTAGAAAAGAAGGATGATCCGCCCCTATCTGCCGCTGAACGGCCTTCGCGCCTTCGAGGCCGCGGCGCGCCATTTGAGCTTTACCAGGGCGGCGATCGAATTGTGCGTCACTCCGCCCGCGCTGAGCCATCAGGTCAAGGCGCTCGAGGAAAGGCTCGGAGTGCCGCTGTTCCACCGGCTCCCGCGCGGCCTCGCCCTGACCGACGAGGGGCAGGCCCTGCTTCCGACGCTCCGCGAGGCCTTCGACAAGGTTGCGGCGGCACTCGAGCCGTTCGGCGGCGGCAAGGGACTCGAAATACTTTCGGTCGGCGCCGTCGGTACGTTCGCGCTCGGCTGGCTGCTTCCCAGGCTCGCCGCGTTCGAAGCGTCGCATCCGTTCGTCGACCTTCGGCTGAGCACCAACAACAACCGGGTCGACATCGCGGAGGAGGGCCTGGATTTCGCCATCCGCTTCGGCGAGGGCGCCTGGCACGGCACGGAGGCCGTCCTGCTCTTCGAGGCGCCGCTGACGCCGCTCTGCGCGCCGGAAACCGCCGCCCGCCTGCGCGAGCCCGCGGACCTTGCCGCCGAGACCCTGCTCCGTTCCTACCGGGTCGGCGAATGGGCGGCGTGGCTCGATCTCGCCGGGGTTCCCGCCCCGCCTTTGACCGGTCCGGTCTTCGACAGCGCCGCGACGATGATCGAGGCCGCGCTGGCCGGCCACGGAGTGGCTCTCGCTCCGGCCCGCATGTTCGAACGCGAGCTGGCGGAGGGCCGGGCGGCCCGACCCTTTCACCTGGAAATCCCGATGGGCGGCTACTGGCTGACCAACCTCAAGTCGCGAAAGCCGACCCCCGCCATGGCGGCCTTCCGATCCTGGATACTAGAGGCCGCGGGCACGCAGGGCTGACCGCTCCCGTCATTGCGAACGAAGCGAAGCAATCCAGTTCGGAGAGGCCGGCCACTGGATTGTTCGTCGCTGCGCTCCTCGCAATGACGAAGCGACATCGAACCCGCTCCGCTCCTCAGCGCGGCGCGAAGGCGACGATCTTGACCAGCTCGCCCGGCTTCAGGGCGGCCCCGGGCGAGAGGCCGTTGAGCATCAGAAAATGGTCGAGCGGGTGGTCGCTCGCCATGAAGGCGGCCAGGCTCGCGGGAGTCTGTCCGGGACCGACGCGAACCGTCCGGATCATCCGCGGACGAAGGCTTAGAACCTCCGCGTCCGAAAGCAGGTGGAACGACGCGAAGAGGGCGGCGATCGCCGAGCGCGACGTTTCCACGGGCCGCCCGACCATAATGAAATGATAGGCGCCGCCGTCGCCGCCGTCATAAGCGGCGATGGTGAGCTCGACGGTGCCCTGCTCCGTCTGCACGACCACCGGCACGAGCAGGGCGGGCAGGCCGTTGATCCGGGTCGTTTCAGCGGGGCCGGCTTGGGCGGGCGTGCCCCTGAGAAGCGCCCTCATCAGGCCCTCGGCATAAGCGGCGAGGCCGCCCGGCGGCATCGCGTTGCCGCCGAACTCGCCGCGAAGCCCGTCCGGACCTTCGATCAGGATCGCCTGCGGGCTGTTGGTCAGGGTGAAGCCCTCCGGCGCCTCGAAGCCGATGCGCATCACCGGGTGGGCGAAGCGGCGTCCGTCGACGAAGCCCTGGGCGGGATCGTCGCCATAGAGCAGGCCGTCCAGCTCACGAAGATACGGCACTTCCAGCTCCGGCAGCGCGCCGTCGGCGATTCCGGTGGCCTCCGCCGTCCGCGCCGCCCGCTCGACCCGGTTGCCGGCCAGCGGATGGGTCCGAGCCCATTCGGGAATGGCGCGCGCCTCGTCGCGGCCGCGGGTCCGGCCCATATATTGCTCGTGCCGGCCGAGCGCTCCGAGCATGTCGCCCGCCGCCCACGGATCGTAGCCGGCGGCGGCGAGATAGCGGACGCCGAGATCGTCGGCCTCATATTCCTGCTTCCGCGAATAGCGCAGGGTGAAATATTCGGCGGCCCGGCCGGCGATCCGGGTAAGGTCCTCGGACCCGGTGATCGCACCCACCGCCCACACGCCGATGCTCCGCCACAGGGAGCGCCTTTGCTGGCGGCGGTTGTGGGCAGCGACGATATGGCCGACCTCATGCGCCAGGACGGAGGCGAGCTCGGCCTCGGAATTGACGATGCTCATCAGCCCGCGGGTCACGTAGATGTAGCAGCCGGGGACCGCGAAGGCGTTGACGACGTCGCTGTTGACCAGAGTGAAGGTGCATTCGCCCTCCAGGCCGGCCGCCGCGGCGACCTTCTCGCCCACCCGCCGGGCATAGTCGGCCTCGGGCGCCCGATAGGCGCCTCCGAACTCGGCGAGAAGCTGCGGATGCTGCTGCGCTCCGATCCGTTTCTCGCCGGCCCTGACCTCCGGCTCGTCATCGCCGCCGCCCCCACAACCGGCGAGCAAAGCGAGTGCGGCAGCGAGCGGCGGAAGGATCGGGCGGAGCGTCGGCATGGCGGCTCAGGCGAGAAGGGGCTGGTCGAAGCGAACGCGCCAGAAGCCGGTCTCGGCCCCCTCGATCCCGAAATCATTGTCGTTGACCAGCAGGAGCTCGAAGGGAGACAGGATCGCCATGCCCTCGAGGTCGGCCCCGATTTCGGGCGCCTCGTCGGTGCTGAACAGGAGCTGCTTGGCCAGCACGGGCAAGTTGCTCTCTCCCGCGCTGAGCTCCTCGACGGTGGGGCGGGTGGCGACATCGAGATGCTCGGGCGGGAGCGCCCGGCCTTCGGACGGGGTCACGCGGTAGATCTTGGTGGTCTCGGACCCGCGCTCCAGGACCAGGAGGGAATCGGCGCCGACCCAGGCCAGCTCGCTCACCTTGAGGTCGCTCCGCTCGAGCGGGCCGTCGCGCCGGAAGCTGTCCGGCGGGTCGAGCGGATAGAGATATTGGGCGGCGACCCCGCCGGTGGCCGAATCGCACCGCCACAGCCTGACGTGCCTGCCCTGGGCATGCGCCGCTTCGTCCGGGTGGGCGAGCGGGCTCTGGAAAGCGAGAAACAGCCATTTCCCATCGGGAGACGGCGCGATCGCCTCGAAGCCGCGGTTGAGCTGTCGGCGGGCCGCGATGGCCGGAAGGCGCGCCTCGACGGGATAGGCGGCGCCGTCGAGATCCGTCCCCTCCGGGACGAGCCGCTTCAGCACCCGCCCGTCCGGATCGAGCCGGACCAGCGACGGGCCGAACTCGTCGCTCACCCAGAAGCCGCCGTCGCCAAGCGCGGCGAGGCCTTCGGAGTCGAGGCCGGAGGGATCGGGGCCGAGCGGCTCGCCGTCGAGATCGAAGGCCGGCTCACAGCGCGTGTGCGGACCGCCCGGCACCGGGATCCCGGAGACCGGCCGCCCTTCGGAGTCGGTAATAAGCAGGCTCCGGACGAGCTCGACCCGGCTTTCGGCGACCCGCAGCTGCGCGATCGCGGGGCCGAGATCGAGACGCGGCATGATCTTGGCGCCGTCCAGGCTCCGAAGC
>DASVPM010000067.1:0-4310 GCA_036382815.1 Allosphingosinicella sp. | reverse complement strand
CGCCCTTCGCCGTGCTCGCCGCGATGGTCTTCTGGCTGGTCCGTGTCCGCTTCAGCGCTGCCTTCGGA
This sequence comes from Allosphingosinicella sp., assembly GCA_036382815.1. Taxonomy (GTDB): domain Bacteria; phylum Pseudomonadota; class Alphaproteobacteria; order Sphingomonadales; family Sphingomonadaceae; genus Allosphingosinicella. The sequence continues at coordinate 4,242 of DASVPM010000067.1, read as the reverse complement.
CGCGCGCCCGCCAAGACGGCAATCCGCCTCCCAATCTGAAAAGGAGAATGACGATGCGCGCATCTTATCTTGGAGCCGCCGCGGTCGCGGCCCTGGCCCTCGCCCAGCCCGCTTCGGCCGACACCGTGTGCGAGTGGATGGATCTGGCCAACCGCCTCAACTTCGCGGCCCAGGCCACCGGCCAGACGCCGGATCAGGTTCGCGCGGCGACCCGAACCGCGCTTGCCATGTTCGAGGCGCTGAACACGATCGACCGGCGCTATCAGTCCTATCTCGGCTTCGCGGCCCGCGGCGAAGGCGCTTCGTCCGACGCGGCCGCGGCCACCGCCGCCTATAAGGTGCTCGTCCAGCATTATCCGGCCCAGAAGGCGGCGATCGAGGACAGCTATACGCTTGCCATGGCGGAAATCCGCGACGCGCGGGCGCGCGACGCCGGCAAGGCGCTGGGAGAAAAAGCGGCCGAGGCGGCGATGACGGCGGGCGGCATCGATCCGGCCGTCCCCCAGGAGCCCTATCGCCCGCGCACCACGCCCGGCGAATGGATCGGCGCTTCCCTGCCGTCGCTCGAGCCGCACTGGGCCGCCTTCCGCCCTTGGGCGATGCCGAGCGCCGAGGCGCTCCGGCCGCCTCCGCCGGTGGCTCTCGACAGCGCGCGCTGGGCGAAGGACTATGACGAGGTGCGCCGGCTCGGCGCCCGCTCCAGCACGGAGCGCACCCCGTACCAGACCCTGGTGGCGCGCTACCGCCAGGCCTTCGACACGATGCCGTCGATGCGCCTGGCCGCGGATGCGCCGGGACGCACTCCGGTCCAGAATGCCCGCATGTTCGCCGTCTACCAGATGGCGTTCGACGATGCCGCGCACGCGATGGTCGCGGCCAAGCTGCACTACAATTACTGGCGGCCGATCACCGCGATCCGCAACGGCGCCAATGACGGAAACGATTCCACCCAGCCGGATCCGAACTGGCTGCCGCTGCTGCCCACTCCCAATTTCTCCGAATATCCGTGCGGCCATTGCACCATCGCCGCCGCGATCGCCGAGGTGATGACCGCAGAAGTCGGCAACCGGCCGCCCGGCGGGGTTCGGGTGATGTCGCTCGTCATCCCCAACTCGGTGGTGCAGGTCCTGCCGAGCTGGGACGAATGGGCGCAGGAAGTCTCCGACTCGCGGATTTACGGGGGAGTCCATTATCGCTTCTCGAACGAGGCGGGCGAGCAGATCGGCCGCCGCGCGGCCCGGATCGTGCTCGACAAGGTGATGCAGCCGCTGCCGAAGGCGAAGAAAAGGCGCTGGCTTGGTTACGCAGGCTGAACGCGCGCCGACCCGCGTCCGTTCATTGCGAGCGGACGAGCCCGTCGCCGGACAGGTCCATATATTCGACCCGCCCCTGGGGCGAGCGCCCGGGCAAGTGGGTTCCGGTCTGTGCCGCGAGGCGCGACGTGTAGGTGTAGCGTTCGACCCGATAGGAATCGATCGCCTTGCCGTTGCCCGGCGTGTAGCGGCGGCCGCGGATCGAGGTGAGCAAGGGCGCCGCCCAGAAATCGGAGCCTTTCTTCTTGAGGATCTTGAGGTCATCGACCTTGCCCTCGGGCGTGACCCAAAAGCCGACGTCGATCCACATATCTTCGAAGTTGGGGGCCAGCCGCTTCACGCTGGAAAAGGCGCCGATATTGGTGATGTGAATGGCATTGACGCTCGGCGGCGCGCTGCCGCGGCCCTGGGTTGGCCGCGCAGTTTCGCTGGGACGGGCGTCGAAGCGGGCGTCGTTGACGATGTCGACGGGCGAGTCGAGCTCCTGCTCGGCCAGCGCGTAAGGCGGCGCGTAGATCAGGACCGGCCGGTTGGGCTTCATTCCGGAGAGCTCGCGCATCAGCAGCTCCGCCTCGTCAGGCCGTTTCTCGGCCATGGCGATGTTGATCAGGGCAACCCTCGCCTCGAGCACCGCCGCACGCAGCGCCGGGTCGGGCGAGGCGGCGATCGCCCGGATCCGGGAGCCCCGCTCCTCGGGCGGCAGGTGCCGCATGATCGAGCGAAGCTCGGCCATGGCCGCGATGTCGGGCCGGCCCTGGCGGCGAGCGGAGGCCGCCACCCTTTCGTAAGCGGCGCGGGCGGCCCAGTGGCCCCTGGTCGACCCGAGCATTTCGGCGATCTCCATCCGGGCCCCGAGGAGTCGCGCGTCCTTTTCGGGCAGCCCCTTTTTGAGGGCCTGATAGATGTTCAGAGTGGAGACGATGTACGACGTGCCGAGTCCGAGATGGGCGGCGACCCGGCCGTTGGCTCGATAGAGGTCGGAGACCGGCACCGGATAGGTCTTCGCCTTGCCCTTGTTGCGGCTTAGCGAGCGGAGCAGAACCTTGCGCGCCGGATGGTAGCGACCGTCGTCGAGCAGGGTCTCGGCAAGCGCCAGCGAGGCGTCGATATCTTCGGTGGGGGAACAGTGGCGCGCGAGGCAGGCCCTGAGGACAGCCTCGGCGTCGGCGGGACTCTGGCCGGTGATCACGATCGGCGGGGAATCGACCGGCTCGGTCGGGGCGGCGGCGAGAAACAAAGCTCCCAAGACCAGTGCGTTCATTTCGCTCCCCCCTTTTTCGTAAGGCTCCAGTCTCGCGCAACCGCGGCCCCTTGTCGAGCCGTCGATTGGGCTTGTCGCCGATCCGCCGGGACTCGCTCCGGACTGCGCGCCTGTACGAGGTCTACGCCCGCATCCAATTGCCTGCTGGATGTCTGCGACGACGGCCGCGGCTTCGAGCGACCCGTGCGGGAGGGCAGCCTCGGGATGCGCCTCATTCAGAGCCTGGCGCGGCAGCTCCACGCACAATTGACGGTGGACGGGACGAACGGTACCCGGATCTCGCTTGCCTGGCCGGTCATGGGCCGGGCCGGGATGCTCCGGCCGCAGCAGGAGTCGAGCCCCGCCTGAGCGAGCTCAGATGATCGAACCGATCTTCTGGCCGTCGCGCCAGACGTCGCAAATTGGGCAATCGGAATCGTTCTCGACCCGGGCCACGGCCTCGCGGTCATCTTTCGCCAATATGTCCTTGCGCTTGATGACCTCGCCGCCCGCAGTCGCGAGCTTGTTCACTCGATAATGACGCATAACCCCCTCCGACTACGCCGGCAGCGTGGCCCAAGCCACGGCGCCGCGCAAGAGGCGAGAGGGAGCGGCGGCTCAAATTTTCGGGTCGGCGGGGTGGGCGCTCGATCCGGCGCCGCCGGCCGGCGGCGCGGGTGGCGCGCCGCTCGGCTCGATGCCGTTGGAGCGGGGATCTTCCCGGGTGCTGATTATTCCCCATGCGAGCGCGGCCAGCAGGAGCGCGATGACGGCGGCGATGATGAAGCAGCCCCGTTTGTTGTCCTTGGCGTCTTTCGTCATTTCTCGCTCGTCTCGGTCCACTGATCGGGAAGCGCTGAACGGACGGGAGCCGAAGGGGTTTCGGCTGCGGCCCTGAAGCGGCCGGCCGGGGCTTGAACCTTCGCGCTTATGCTCCGATGTGTGTCGGGCGACACAACACAGAGCAGGAATCCTCCCCCCATGGACCATATCGACATCGTCAACGGCCTCGTTCCGATCGTGATCGAGCAGTCGAACCGCGGCGAGCGCAGCTTCGACATTTATTCGCGGCTGTTGCGCGAGCGGATCGTGTTCGTCACCGGGCAGGTCGAGGACCATATGGCGACCCTGGTCACGGCCCAGCTCCTCTACCTGGAGAGCGAGAATCCGAAGAAGGACATCTTCATGTACATCAACTCGCCGGGCGGGGTGGTGACGGCCGGAATGGCGATGCACGACACGATGCAATATATCCGCCCGCGGGTCGGGACGGTCTGCATCGGCCAGGCCGCCTCGATGGGCGCCTTTCTGCTCTGTGCCGGCGAGCCCGGAATGCGGGTCGCCCTGACCAACGCGAGGATCATGGTCCACCAGCCCTCCGGCGGCGCCCAGGGCCAGGCCACCGACATCGAGATCCAGGCCAAGGAGATCCTCCGCATCCGCCACCGGATGAACGAGCTGATGGCCAAATATACCGGCCAGCCGGTCGAGAAGATCGAGACCGCAGTCGAACGCGACAAATTCTTCAGCGCCAGCGAGGCGAAGGATTTCGGCCTGGTCGACGAGGTGTTCGAGAAGAGGCCGGCCCCGGGCGAGGGCGACGCGACGCATCAGGCGGAAGCGGCTTAACGCGATCGTCCCCTTGCTCGCGTCGGGCCATGGATTCCCGCTTTCGCGGGAATGACGGGT
>DASVPM010000066.1:0-3041 GCA_036382815.1 Allosphingosinicella sp. | reverse complement strand
CTGCCCACGAGGCGGGGCAGGAACCAGGTGCCGCCGGAATCCGGCAGGAGGCCGATCTTCGCGAAGGCCTGGATGAACCGCGCCGAGCGCGCCGCCAGCACGATGTCGCAGGCGAGCGCGATGTTGGCGCCGGCGCCGGCCGCCACGCCGTTGACCCGGGCGATGACCGGAAAGGGCAGGGAGGTCAGGGTCCGGATCAGCGGATTATAGCGCTTCTCCACGGATTCGCCGAGATCGACCGCCTGTCCCGGCGCCACCGCCCGGTCGTTGAGATCCTGGCCGGCGCAGAAGCCGCGGCCGGCCCCGGTCAGCACCAGCACCCGGGCGCCCTCCAGCCGGACGAGCGCGTCGGCGACCTCCTCGTGCATCTCGACGGTGAAGCTGTTGAGCCGGTCGGGCCGGTTCAACGTGAGCCGGGCGATGCCGGCTTCGTTCGAGAAGTCGATGGTTCGGTAGGTCATGGCGCGGGTTTTAGACTTCGAGGCGCCAGGGCGGAAGTCACGTCGTCCCAGCGAAGGCTGGGATCCCGGAGGATGGAAACCACCACGGGCGCATTTCACCCGCCGGGGCCCCAGCCTTCGCGGGGGCGACGTCGACTTCAACCGTCATCCCGCGGGTCCCCCGGGGTCCCGGCCGTCGCCGGGACGGCGGCGCGCGCGCCTAATCGTGTTCATACTGCGACAAGGCGGGTTTGTTATACTGTCACCAGCGCCTATGTCGGGCGCACGGGGATGGTTAACCAATTTTGGATATGATCTCGACCTTATGAGCCGTCTCCTGACGCTGATGATGATCTTCGCGCTTGTTGTGGCCCACGGCTCGTCCGTGGCGGCGGCGATTTGCCGCCACCAGGACGGGGGCGCGCATGTCGCCGCGCTGCAGAGTGAAGACGCCGCGATCTCGGCCGCCGCTCATGGCGAGGAGAGCGCCGCCAAGGCGGGCTCCAAGAAGGGCGCGCCGGCGGATTCGAGCTCCGTCTCCTGGCCTTCGGACATGCTTCCGACCCCCGGGCTGCCGGTGCCGTTCCGGGCCGGCGAGCCGGTCGAGCGAAGGCCGGCCGCGACCGCCGTCCTGGTCGGCGCGTCCGTCCGCCCGCTGCTCGAGCCTCCTTCAGCCTGAGCCCCGGGTGCCGCGAGGCGCGTGAAATCATGCTCAGCCGCGCGTCCCCGCACGCGCAAGCCGAATGCCCGAGAGGCCATCGAGAATCGGAATCCTTCAAATGCTTCGTTCAGCCCTTCTAGCCGGCGCCGCCATGGCGCTTCTTCCCGATGCCGCATTCGCCCAGGACGCGCCCGCCGCGGCGCCGCCGGAAGAAACCGCCGCTCCCGCTCCCGCGCCGGAGGCGCAAGCGCCGGGCGTGTCCGACGATCCCCACGCGGACCATACCCAGGACATCATCATCACCGGCTTCCGGCGCAACCGGGAGGACCTGCTGTCCGGCACCTCGGTGGTCTCGGGCGCCGAGCTCGCCCGCGAGCTTCGCCCGACCATCGGCGAGACCCTCGCCCGCCAGCCCGGAGTCTCGGCGACCTCCTTCGGGCCCAATGCCTCGCGGCCGGTGCTTCGCGGCTTCCAGGGGGAGCGCGTCCGGGTGCTGACCGACGGAATCGGAAGCCTCGACGCCTCGAACACCAGCGTCGATCACGCCGTCGCCATCAACCCGCTGACCGCCGACCGGATCGAGGTCCTTCGCGGCCCCTCCGCGCTCCTCTTCGGCAGCGCGGCGATCGGGGGGGTCGTCAACGTCGTCGACTCGAGAATCCCGCGCCGGATCCCCGACGAGGGGGTGCATGCCGCGGCCATCGTCACCTACGGATCCGCCGCCGGCGAAAGGTCCGCCAACGCGACCGTCGACCTGCCGATCGGCGGCAAGTGGGTGATGCACGCCGACGGCAATTACAGCCGGACGGACGATCTGAGGATCGGCGGCTTCGTGCTCTCGCGCGATCTTCGGGCCCAGGCCGCGGCGAGCGCCGACCCCGAGGTGAGGGCGCTCGCGGAGCTCAAGGACCGGCTTCCCAACACGGCGGCGGAGACGTCCGACGTCGCCCTGGGCCTGGCCTATGTCGACGGCGAGACCAATTTCGGAGTTTCGGTCAACCGCTACGACAGCCTGTACGGAGTGCCCGTCCGCTACTCGCTCGACCCGGCGGCCGAGGCCGAGGCACCGAGGATCGACGTCCGCCAGTATCGCGCCGACGCCCGCGCGGAGATCGACACCGGAGCCGGGTTCGTCGATTCCGTCCGCTTCCGGGCCGGCTATTCCGACTATCGCCACGACGAGCTCGAGGAGACCGGGGACATCGGCACGACCTTCCTCACCCAGGGCATGGAGGGCCGGCTGGAAGCGGTCCAGTCCAAGCGCGGCGGCTGGGGCGGGGGCTTCGGGCTGCAATATTTCCGCCGCCATCTCGACGTGATCGGCGACGAGAAGTTCCTGCCGGAGAGCCGCACCTCGCAGCTCGGCCTGTTCACCCTGCAGAGCTTCGAGAAAGGGCCGGTCCGGGCCGAGGCCGGAGCGCGCTTCGAGCGGCAGACGGTGAGCGCCGAGGCGGATCCCGATCTCGGCAATCCGGCGATGAAGCGAAGCTTCAACGCGGTCTCGGGCTCGCTCGGCGGCAGCTACGAGATCGCCAAGGGCATCCGCTTCGGCGTGAACGGATCGCACAGCCAGCGGGCGCCCTCCGCGGAGGAATTGTTCGCCAACGGGCCTCATGCCGGCACGCAGAGCTTCGAGATCGGCGATCCGGGCCTGGGCATGGAGAAGAGCTGGGGCCTCGAAGCCACGTTCAACGCCGAGGGCGACGGCTACAGCGTCTCGGCGTCGGTGTTCAAAAGCTGGTTCGACGATTACATCTTCGAGCGGCGGACCGGCGCGGTCGAGGACGGTCTGCCGGTCTTCCAGATCGACCAGGCCGACGCCCGCTATTCCGGCATCGAGCTGGAAGGCTCGGCTCGGCTCGCGCGCGCCGGCGCAGTGACGTTCAACGCCGACGCGGTGGCCGACTATGTGAGGGCGACCGTCAAGGGCGTCGGCCCGG
>DASVPM010000065.1:0-4375 GCA_036382815.1 Allosphingosinicella sp. | reverse complement strand
CGGCGCCGGCACGCTTCTGAAGCGCTACGTCCACGGCCCCGGCACCGACGAGCCGATCGCGGTCTACGAAGGCCCCGCGCTCGGCCTCGCCGCCCGCCGCTACATGCTCCCCGACGAGCGCGGCTCGATCGCGGCGCTGGTGGACGCGAACGGCAACCCGGTCGCAATCAACACCTATGACGAATACGGTATTCCCGGCACAAGCAACCAGGGGCGGTTCCAGTATACGGGGCAAGCCTGGATCCCCGAGCTCGGCATGTATTATTACAAAGCCCGCATCTACTCGCCGACGTTGGGGAGGTTCCTGCAGAGGGATCCGATCGGGTATGAGGACCAGATCAACCTCTACGCCTATGTCGGGAATGATCCGATAAATTTAAGCGACTCAACGGGCAAATGTAGCAGCATCACGGTAAAAGGAGCTAGGGCAGACTGTCTACAGAAGCGAGAGGTCGCGATTGAAGGCGCAAAGGCGTATCTTAGCAGTCAATCCGTCAAAAGCGGCCAAAGGGAAGCTGCTTACATCGCTACTTATAATGAGGATTCCGGGAAGGTAACAGAGCGGACTGGCGATGCGGCTGGCGTGCGGAACAACAACGAAGTTGATTTCCTAGACAATAAAGGCGGGCGGCTAGTGGCGCGCCGTGACGGAAGAATCATTGAGCGTTCCGGCCATGTGAGGCGCGAGACGAAAGATATTGTTTTGGTTACGGGTCACGGGCATCCTAGAGAAAATCCTGGAGGCGGCGCTGCGAGCCAATCCTTGGATCGGGCAAATGACAACATCAGGCAAAACCAAAACGATAGACTTCTAAGTCAAGTGGCTCCTGCCGTAATTAAAGGCACGAGTGGCAATATCAAGGTTTATTGGAACGAGAAGGAACGGAGATGACCAATTCTCCAGCGCTTTTTGCTGTGGTATATGCAGCGGTTGCTGCCTCGTCAGCTTGCGCTTGCTACGGTCCCGGTACCCCGTCAAAGAATATCATGATCAATGGATTTTCTGAAAAAAACTATGCCGCGTTGGCAAGCAATCTAGGCAATGCGGTTTGCATTACAGGTCGTTTAGCAATTGATTCGAAGGGAGTATATTATCCGCTCCAGCCCGTCGAGAGAGAAGGCATTATAGACTTTAGCTTTTCTAGAATAAATGTTGGGTTAAACCGCAATCTGGCCTTCCAACGAGGATTAAGGAATGGTAGAATCCACACGATTTGCGGATTACTACACGACGCAACGCCTTTTAAGCACTGCGAATATAATGATTGTCGATGGTATTCTTTAACGAGGGCTGAGCCGCGCAGGAACGGACCTGGACTTAGAAAGCACGGCATTAGACGGCATAATGCGCCGTAACGGGCGAGCGGCTGCGGAGCCCGGGCGCCGGCAACCAAGGCCGGTTCCAATATACCGGCCAGGCCTGGATCCCCGAGTCAGGAAGACCAGCCTGACCGACGCGCGCGGCTTCCGCGCCGAGATGACCTATGACGGGTTCGGCCGCCAGCAGCGCTGGGTGTTCCCGTCGAAGACGAATGCCGGGGTCGCCGACCAGGCCGACTATGAGCAATATGTCTACGACCAGGACGGCAACCGCACATCCTTGCGCAAGCGCGACGGCTCGGTCCTGTCCTATCAGTATGACGCTCTGAACCGGATGACGGCGAAGATCGTGCCGGAGCGGGCCGGCCTGACGCCCGGGCAGACGCGGGACGTCTATTACGATTACGACCTTCGCGGCCTCCAGACCAAGGCGCGGTTCGACAGTCCGGCGGGGGAGGGGGTGACCACCCTGTATGACGGGTTCGGGCGGGTGAGCTCGAGCACGATCGCCATGTCGGGGGTGAGCCGGACCCTCCCTACCTCTACGATGCGGGCGGCAACCGCATCCGGATCACCCATCCCGACGGCGCCGCGTTCGGGTTCCTCCACGACGGCCTGGGCGGATGAACTACGTCCACGACAAGGCCTCGATCACCGGACCCGACGATTATGTGATCCGCTATTTCTACCGGCCGGAGGGGCCGCGCTACGTCGCGATCCGCGGCGTCGGCCCGGGCGGGTTCACCACCGTCCATCATTACGACCCGGTCCAGCGGCCCATCGTCATGGGCAACGACCTCCCGGGCGCCGTTAACGACATGACTGTGACGCTCGGCTACAATCCGGCCGGCCAGATCCGGCAATATAGCCGCGACAACGACGCTTATGCCTGGACGGGCGGCGTCGCGGTCACCCGCAACTACGCGGCCAACGGGCTCAACCAATATGTCGGCACCTCGACCGGCGCCGAGTTCGCCTACGATCCGAACGGCAACCTCGTCTCGGTCCGCAAGGGGGCCGCGTCGACCGACTATGTCTACGACGTCGAGAACCGCCTGGTGTCGGCCTCGGGCGAAGGCGGCAGACGGGACCCGGGGTTCGCCGCGATTGCGCATTTGCCCGCTCGGCCGGGGCCACGTTGCGGGCGGGGGCGGAGATTGGTAAGTCGCCGCGACGGCCGAATCTCGGCTCGGGAGGATTTCTGGATATGCGCAATCTCAGTCTCGCCGCGACGGCGGCCCTTTTGCTCGGCACCGCCGCCGCGCCCGCCCTCGCCCAGGCCGGCCATTCGGGCCACGCCGCTCCGGCGGCGGCCGCCGGCAAGCCGCGCTTCGGCGATTTCGGGATCGATCTCGCCGCCATGGACCGGTCGGTGAAGCCGGGCGACAGCTTCTGGCATTTCGTCAACGGCAATTGGGACAAGTCGACCGAGATCGCCGCGGACCGGACCAGCGCCGGGGTCGGCGTCCTGCTCGCCGACGAAGCGGAGCGGCAGGTCCGCTCGATCGTCGAGGACCTGGCGAAGGACCCGACCAAATCCGGCAAGGTCGGCCAGCAGGTCGGCGACTTCTACGCGAGCTGGATGGACGAGGCGGGGATCGAGGCGGCGGGCACCGCGCCGCTCAGGCCCTATCTCGCCCGGATCGGCGCGATCTCGAACAAGGCGGACCTGCTGCGCGCCTTCGCCCAGCCCGGGATGCAGAGCCCGATCGGGGTCGGCATCCTCCCCGACCCGGCCGATCCGACCCGCTACATCGCCGCCGCCGGCCAGGGCGGCCTGGGCCTTCCCAACCGCGATTATTATCTGCTCGAGGGCGAGAAATACGACGCGATCCGCAAGGCCTATCGCGCCTATGTCGTCCGGATGCAGCAGCTCGCCGGCATCGCCGACGCCGAGGCCAAGGCCGACCGCATCGTCGCCCTCGAGACCGCGCTCGCCAAGGTCCATTGGGCGCCGGAGCGCCAGCGCGACATCAAGCAGATCTACAATCCGATGAACCGGGCCCAGCTCGCCGAGCTCGCGCCGCAGGTCGACTGGCCGATGTTCCTCGAAGCCGCCGGCCTCGCCAGCGTCCCGACCGTGATCGCCGCCGAGAAGAGCGCGATCACCGAGAGCGCGAAGATGCTCGAGACGGTGCCGCTGTCGACCTGGAAGGACTATCTCGCCTTCCACTTCGTCAGCAGCCATGCCTTCGCCCTGCCCAAGGCCTTCGACCAGGCGAATTTCGACTTCTACTCGAAGACCCTGCGCGGCGTTCCCCAGCAGCGCGAGCGCTGGAAGCGCGGCGTGCAGATCATCAACGGCTCGCTCGGCGAGGCGGTCGGCCGGGTCTATGTCGAGCGCCATTATCCGGCGGAGAGCAACCGCCAGATGTCGGAGCTGATCGCCAATCTGCGCTCCGGCCTCGAGGCCCGGATCGCCGCCTCGCCCTGGATGGACGCCGCCACCAAGGCGCAGGCGCGCGCCAAGCTCGCCGCCTTCGACCCGCGCATCGGCCATCCGAACAAATGGATCGACTATTCCACTTTCGAGGTGAAGCGCGGCGACATGCTGGGCAACGTCGTCAGGAGCGAGAAGTTCGCCAACGACCTCCAGCTCTCGAGGCTCGGCAAGCCGGTCGACCGGGCTTTGTGGGACATGACCCCGCAGACGGTGAACGCTTACTACAACCCGCTGATGAACCAGATCACCTTCCCGGCGGCGATCCTGCAGCCGCCTTATTTCGATCCCAAAGCGGATCCGCCGATCAACTACGGGTCGATCGGCGCGATCATCGGCCACGAGATCGGCCACGGCTTCGACGACCAGGGACGGCAGTTCGACGCCACCGGGCGGATCCGCGACTGGTGGTCGGCGAGCTCCGGCACCGAGTTCACCAAGCGCGCCGAGAAGTTCGGGAAGCAATACGACCAGTACGAGCCGATCCCCGGGACGAAGATCAACGGCAAGCTCACCATGGGCGAGAATATCGGCGATCTCGGCGGCCTCGAAATGGCCTATGCCGCCTATCGCCGCTACGTCGCCCAGCATGGCGAGCCCAAGGTGATGAACGGC
>DASVPM010000064.1:0-5983 GCA_036382815.1 Allosphingosinicella sp. | reverse complement strand
GCTGCTGGTGCGCTACATACGCGATCCGATCGTCCTCGCTTTCTCCACGGCCTCGTCGGAAGCCGCCTTCCCGCGCACGCTGGAGGCGCTCGACCGGTTCGGGGTGCCGCCGCGGATCGCCAGCTTCGTCCTCCCGCTGGGCTATTCGTTCAACCTCGACGGCTCGATGATGTACATGACCTTCGCGTCGATCTTCATCGCCCAGGCCTATGGCATCGACCTCACCCTGACCCAGGAGATATTGATGCTCCTGACCCTGATGATCACGTCGAAGGGCGTCGCCGGAGTGCCCCGCGCCAGCCTCGTCGTCATCACCGCCACTTTGTCCCAGTTCAGCATCCCGGAGGCCGGCATCCTGATGATCCTCGCCGTCGACCATTTCCTCGACATGGGCCGCTCGGCGACCAACGTCGTCGGCAATGCGGTGGCGAGCACCGTGGTCGCCAAATGGGAAGGCCAGCTCGACCCGATCGAGCCCGCCGACGTCGAGCCCCCCCACGCCCCCGCCCACGTCGCCCCGCCGAGGCCGGGCGAGGAGCCTTTCTGACCTAAATCCTCCCCGGCATTCGCCGGGGAGGGGGACCATGGGAAGCATGGTGGAGGGGTTCTCTCAGACTCGAAGAACGCCTCCACCGCGCTCCGCGCGGTCCCCCTCCCCGCGAAATCGCGGGGAGGATTTTTATAATTCGGTGGCTGACGAAATCAGTCGAAGGGCCGGTCGATGCTCGGCGGCGGCGTCGAGAACCAGCGCGGGCCCGCTGCGGTCATGTAGAGGCAATCCTCGAGGCGGACCCCGAACTTGCCGGGCAGGTAGATGCCGGGCTCGTTCGAGAAGCACATTCCCGGCGCGAGCGCCGTCGTCTCGCCGTGGACGAAATTGACCGGCTCGTGGCCTTCCATGCCGATGCCGTGGCCGGTGCGGTGCGAGGTGCCGGGGAGCTTGTAGCCCGGCCCGTAGCCGAGACCCTCGTAATAAGAGCGAACCGCGTCGTCGACGGCTCCGGCCGGGCGGCCGAGCCGGGCGGCGGCGAAGGCGATGTCCTGGCCCTTTCGCATATGGCCCCAGACCCTGCGCTGCGCGGCATCGGCCTCGCCGAAGACGAAGGTGCGCGAAATGTCGGACTGGTAGCCGTGGACGGTGCAGCCGCAGTCCATCAGCACGACCTCCCCTTCCCGCACATGCTGCGGCCTGCCGCTGCCGTGCGGATAGGCGCTCGCCTCGCCGAGCAGGATCAGCGCGAATTCGGGAGTGCCGCCGAGCGCCGTGGTGGCGCCGTTCATGATCGCGGCAATGTCGGCGGGAGCCATGCCCTTCTCGATACGCCCGTGGGTGTGGCGATAGGCCGCGATCGTGACGTCGGCGGCCTTCTGCATCAGGGCGATCTCGGCGGGAGACTTGATCATCCGGCAGCCGCGGACGACCGGCGCTCCGCTTCGGATGTCGACCCGGGGAAAGGCTTTCCTGAGGCCGTCGACGGCGAAGAAGCGCACCGTCTCGTCGATCCCGACCGGACGGCCGGCGACTTTCCGGTCGCGAAGGGCGCCCGCGACGAGCTTCAGCGGATCCTCATGCTCGACCCAGGTTCGGACCTCCGCCGGGACTGCGAGGCTCTCGCGCACGGAGGGTTCCTCGAAGAAGGGCGTAAAGATCACCGGCTCGCCCTCCACCGGGATCAAAGCGGCGGTGAGGCGCTCGCTTCGCCCCCACCTCACTCCGGTGAAATAATCGAGCGAGGCGCCGGGTTCGATCAGGATCGAGCCGAGGCCGTGGCGGCGCATCAGCCGCCGCGCCTTTTCCAGACGAATCAGCCTCTCGGCCGCTCCGATCGGCGCGACGCCGCCCGTCATCGGCCTGAGGGCGGGGCCGGCGGCCGCGAGCAGGGAGGAAGGACGCGCGGCGAGCGCCGCTCCGGCGGCGAGGGCCCCGAGCGCAAAGCCGCGGCGGCCGATCTCAGGCATAGGCATAGGCTCCCCCCTTCCTCAGCGCGGCGCCGTAAGCGGGCCGGGCGTGGATGCGCTCGAGCCAGTCGACGAGGTTCGGCCGGCCCTCGTCCAGCCCGGCGCGGTGACGCGAGGCTTCGAGCGGAAAGCTCATCATGACGTCAGCGGCGGTGAAGGCGTCGCCGGCGAACCAGGGCCGCGCGGCCAGCTCGGTTTCCAGCCAGTCGAGATGCTGGTCGAGCATCTTCTGCACCGGCGCCCGTGCCGGCCGGCCGAGCAGCCCGAGGCGCCTCACGATCAGCATCGCCAGCAAGGGCGGCATCATCGAGCCTTCGGCATAATGGAGGAAATGGCGGTAGCGGAGCCTGTCGTCGCGCTTCGCGGGCGGGCCGAGCCGGCCGTCGGCCTTGTCGACAAGATATTCGACGATCGCCCCGGTCTCCGCGATCACCCTGCCCTCGCCCGCCGCGGACCCGGATCCCGTGTCCTCGATGACGGGCGACTTGCCCAGCGGGTGAACCCGCTTCAGCTCGGGCGGTGCGAGCATCGTCTTGCGGTCGCGCGCGTAGCGCCGGACCTCGTAAGGCAGCTCCAGCTCCTCGAGCAGCCAGAGGATCCGCTGCGAACGGCTGTTCTCGAGATGGTGGACGACGATCATCGATTGTTCCTGGGGCACAGGGCCGCGACCTCCTTGATCAGCTTCGCGGCGAGCACGGCGGTCACTCCGTTCAGGTCGCGGGTGGGATTATATTCGACGATGTCGGCGCCGACGACAGGGGCGCGGACCCGGTCGAGAACGGCGAGAACGTCGCGGACGGAGAGACCGCCCGGTTCGTGATGGGAGACTCCGGGGGCGACGGCCGGGTCGAATCCGTCGAGATCGATGCTGATGTAGAGGGGTCCGGCCGGCTGGGGCACGGCGTCGGGGGCGAAATGCCGCATCTCGACGATCTCGACTCCGAACCGATCCGCCTGCTGCCGGCAGTGGCCGTTGAGGGTCCGGATTCCGACCTGGACGAGGCGGCGGGCAAGCCCGCGCTCCATGATCCGGGCGAAAGGCGACGCGTGGGAGCGGGGATCGCCCTCGAAATCGTCATACAGATCCGGATGCGCGTCGAAATGAAGGATATCGACCGGGCCGTGCGCCGCGGCCAGCGCTTCGATCGCGGGGACGGTGATCGAATGGTCGCCGCCGAGGATGAGCGGGATCGCTCCGGCCGAGGCCGCCTCGGCGACGGCGGCGGCGATCAGGACGTCGTCGCCATCGGCTTCGGCCAGTGGCAGGTCGCCGGAGTCGGAGAGGCGGACGTCGATGCCGAGCTCCACGCCCGATTCGGCCGTCATGTTGCCATGGTCGGAACGCAGCGCGGCGCGGATCAGCGGCGGCGCCAGCGCCGGCCCGCGCAGAAAGGAAGAATGGCGGTCGGTCGGGGCGCCGATCAGCCTGAGTTCCGGCACATCCGTCCTCGTCCAGCCTGGTGTCTCTATCAGCGGCGTCTGTGGAGAGGCCGGTGCGCGTTGTCCAGCGGCCGACTGTTCCCCTCCCTGGAAGGGAGGGGTTAGGGGTGGGTCCGCCGAAGGCGGCCGAAACCCGGACTCAGCAGGAAGTCTCGCTTCGCTCGCCTACCCACCCCCGGCCCCTCCCTTCCAGGGAGGGGAGGAAGGCGGCGATTTTTCCGGGAACCCTCGCGACCCCGCATCGTCTATGCGCGTTCCACCTTCGAGGATCAGAATGCTCCAGCCCCCCCGCCCCGATCTCGCCGACGCCCGCCCGGGCTTCCGGGAGTTCGTCGTTCTGATCGCCGGCCTCATGTCGCTGAACGCGCTCGCCATCGACGCGATGGTCCCGGCGCTCCCCGCCATCGGCCAGGCTCTCGGCGTGGCCGACGAGAACAGCCGCCAGCTCGTCGTCTCCCTCTATGTGCTCGGCTTCGGCTTCACCCAGATACTCTACGGCCCGCTGTCCGACCGCTTCGGGCGCAAGCCGGTGCTGGTGATCAGCCTCATCCTCTACGTCGGATTCGCGCTCGCCTGCTGGGCCGCGCCCAGCTTCACGCTGCTGCTCGCCGCCCGGATGGCCCAGGGCGGGGCGGCGGCGTCGACCCGGGTGCTGGTCGTCTCGATCGTCCGGGACCGCTTCGAGGGGCCGCGGATGGCGCGGATCATGTCGCTCGCCTTTCTCGTCTTCCTCCTGATTCCGATGCTCGCGCCGCTCTTCGGCCAGCTCACTTTGCGCGTCGCCTCCTGGCGAGCGATCTTCTTCGGGCTCGCTCTGGGCGGAGCGATCATGCTGACCTGGAGCCTCCTGCGTCTGCCCGAGACCCTGCATCCGCAATATCGCCGGCCGCTCAACCCCAGGACGATCCGGGACGGGACCTGGCAGACTTTGAGCAACCGCCAGTCGCTCGGCTACACGCTCGCCTTCACTTTGATGATGGCGAGCCTGATGGGGTATATCAATTCGATCCAGCAGATCGTCTTCGACATCTTCCGCCGCCCCGAGCTGATCGCCGCGACCTTCGCGGGCGTCGCCCTGCCGATGGCCTTCACCTCCTGGCTCAACTCGAGGATCGTCGAGCGGATCGGGACCCGGCGCGTCGCCCATACCGGCCTCGCCCTGTTCACCCTGTCGGCGCTCGTCCACCTCGGCATCGTGCTGACGGCGCGCGAGAGCCTCTGGCTGTTCATCGCCATGCAGGGGCTGACCATGGCCTGCTTCGGCCTCGCCTCCGCGAATTTCGGGGCGCTCGCGATGCAGCCGCTGGGCCATGTCGCCGGCACGGCTTCATCCGTCCAGGGAACGATCGGAACGATCGGCGGGGCGCTTCTCGGCCTCCTCGTCGGGCAGAGCTTCAACGGCACCCTCGTGCCGATGGTCGGCGCCTTCGCCGCCTTCGGGACCCTCGGCCTGCTCATCCTCCTCGGCACGGAACGGGGACGGTTGTTCGGACGCGGCTGAACGGCCCTAGCCTCGCATCGACGCTTACGACCGCCGCCCGTGTCTCGGCCGAAGGCCCATCATCTCACGCGAAGACGCGAAGACGCGAAGACGCGATGGACCTTGCCCACGCGGAACTCACAGCCAGTCCGAACTGCCCGTGGACTAAGCAGCTTCGCTGATTCTTTGCGGCTTCGCGTCTTCGCGTGAAACAAATCTGCCGTCGGGCGAGCGGCACCGGCGCCAAGCTCGCACCTGCCGCCGGCGCCGTTCGCCCCACGTCAGATATCGTCCTCCGCGGTCGGGCCGGTCATCAGCGCCTCGGCGACCTCGTCGGTCTTGCCGCGGATGGCGCGCTCCAGCCGGGCGGCGACCTCCGGATTTTCCTTGAGGTAGGTCTTACTATTCTCGCGGCCCTGGCCGATCCGGATCGAATCGTAGCTGAACCAGGCGCCCGATTTCTCGACCAGGCCGGCCTTGACTCCGAGATCGAGGATCTCGCCGACCTTGGAGATGCCCTCGCCGTACATGATGTCGAATTCGACCTGCTTGAACGGCGGAGCCACCTTGTTCTTCACGACCTTCACCCGGGTCGTGTTGCCGACAATGTCGTCGCGGTCCTTGATCTGGCCGGTGCGGCGGATGTCGAGGCGGACCGAGGCGTAGAATTTGAGCGCGTTGCCGCCGGTCGTCGTCTCCGGATTGCCGTACATCACGCCGATCTTCATCCGCAGCTGGTTGATGAAGATGACGAGGCATTTGGACTTGGAGATCGAGCCGGTCAGCTTCCTCAGCGACTGCGACATGAGGCGCGCCTGAAGGCCGACATGGCTGTCGCCCATCTCGCCTTCGATCTCAGCGCGTGGAACAAGCGCCGCGACCGAATCGATCACGAGCACGTCCACCGCGTTGGAGCGCACCAGCGTGTCCGCGATCTCCAGCGCCTGTTCGCCGGCGTCCGGCTGCGAGATCAGCAGCTCGTTGACATCGACGCCGAGCTTGCGGGCATATCCCGGATCGAGCGCATGTTCCGCATCGACATAGGCGCAGGTGCCGCCCGCCTTCTGCGCCTCGGCCACCGCATGGAGCGCCAGCGTCGTCTTG
>DASVPM010000063.1:0-20142 GCA_036382815.1 Allosphingosinicella sp. | reverse complement strand
TTCGAGCCGCCGCAGGGGCCTCAGCCGAGATTGCTGTGACTAAATTCCTCCCCGCGATTTCGCGGGGAGGGGGACCAGGCGAAGCCTGGTGGAGGGGTTCTTCGGAGTCGGAAAGGCCCCTCCACCGTCCTTCGGACGGTCCCCCTCCCCTGCCGATGCAGGGGAGGATTTAGAAGATCAAGGCTTCGGCGCTCCGGCCTCCGGCCGCTGGGCGGTCATCACCTCGGGCGGCGGGCCCTTCGCGATGACGGCGGCGAGCTGGGTCGCCTGCGGGCAGGGATTGGTGCAGAGCGTCCTGATCCGCTCGAGATTCTTCTTGGCGCGCTCCACCGCTCCGCGCTGGACCAGGGCCTCGCCCTGGCCGGCGAGCGCGGCGACGTCGTTGGGCTCGAGCTTCAGGGCCTCGAAAGAGAATTTGATCGCCTTGCCCGGGAGCTTCAGTCCCTGGGCTGATCTGGCGAGCCCGATATAAGCCTGGCGGTTGCGCGGATCGACGGCGAGGGCCGATTCCAGCAGGTCGGTCGCTTCCTCGTAGCGCGACTGGGCTGCCAGCGCCTGCCCCTGCTGCGTCAACGCGACCGAACGGGCGTCGATCTGGTCGTCGGGCTTCTGGCCCTGGCCGGCGCTCGCCATGGTCGCCAGCGCGATGGCCACCGTAAGGGCGATAGGGGTGAGGCGCATCAGTAACTCCATGATCCTGTCGAGCGCCGGTCTAGCATGGCGCCCGCCACCGCGCGACGAAAAAGCCGTCCGTACCGTCATGCGCCGGGGTCAGTACCCGCCCCGGCCCCGCGGCCCTTCCAGCGGCCATCGCACCCGGTTCCGGAACCATGGCTGAACGGGCCGAGAAGGCGGCGGCCTGGCCCCTGCCCTCGTCGGTGAGGAGCGAGCAGACGGCGTAGACGATCCGGCCCCCCGGCCTGATCAATTCCGCTGCGAGATCGAGCAGATAGGCCTGGAGCTTGATATATTGTGCAAGCCGCTGCGGATCGAGCCGCCAGCGCAGCTCCGGGTTGCGCCGCCAGGTGCCGGTGCCCGAGCAGGGCGCGTCGACGAGGATCAGGTCGGCCGCATCGACCAGGTCGGCGAGGGCCTCCCGCTCGCGGGCGGGATCGAGCAATCTTTGCTCGACGATCGTCACTCCGGCGCGGCGCAGGCGAAGCTCCATGCGCGAGAGCCGCCCGCGGTCGGTGTCGGAGGCGATCAGGCGGCCGGAATTGCCCATTTCGGCGGCGAGCGCGAGGGTCTTGCCGCCCGCCCCGGCGCACAGGTCGAGCACGGTCTCGCCCGGCACGGCTTCGCAGGCCAAAGCGAGGAGCTGGCTGCCTTCGTCCTGGACCTCCACCAGGCCCGAGCGCCAAGCCTCGCTTTCCTCGACCGGCACGGCTTCCGGAAGCCTCAGGCCGAGCGGCGAGAAGAGCGTCGGGACCGAGCCCGGAAAGGCGGGCAGAAGCGCGTCGCGCTGGGCGCGGAGCCGGTTGACCCGCAGGTCGAGCGGCGCCCGGGCCAGGAGGGACTGGAGATCGGCCGGAGTCACCGCCGGATCGAACTTTCGGACCAGCCATTTGGGAAGCGCGGTCGATCGCGGCGCGACGCCGGTCTCCCCCGGCGAGACTTCGGCCGGTCCGTGCGGCGAGCCGTCGAAGGAAGCGAGCAGCACCGGATCCTGCGACGCCAGGCCGAGCAAGGCGGCGCGGCCCGTGCGCGGCGGCTCGGGCCAGGCGCGGATGGCGCGGTAGACCAGCTCGCGAACCGCCCGCCGGTCCTTCGAGCCGGCGTAGCGGCGGGTCTTGAAATAGCGCGCGATCAAAGTGTCCGCGGCTGCGCCCCCGCTGCGGGCCGCGGCGATGATCCCGTCGAGCAGCTCGATCGCCGCCTCCGTCCTCGCCGCCGGGGTCATGATGCAGGGTCAGCCCGAAGTCGGGTAATTGGGGGCCTCGCGGGTGATGGCGACATCGTGGACGTGGCTTTCGCGAAGGCCGGCATTGGTGATCCGGACGAACTTGGCCCTCGACCGAAGCGCCTCGAGGGTTGCCGCGCCGGTATAGCCCATCGCCGCCTTGATCCCCCCGACCAGCTGATGGATCACGTCCCGTGCCGGGCCCTTGTAGGGGACCTGGCCCTCGATCCCCTCGGGCACGAGCTTGAGCTGGTCCTTGATGTCGTGCTGGAAATAGCGGTCGGCCGAGCCCCGCGCCATGGCTCCGACCGACCCCATGCCCCGGTAGGATTTGTAGGAGCGGCCCTGGTAGAGGAAAGTCTCGCCCGGCGCTTCCTCGGTGCCGGCGAGGAGCGAGCCCGCCATCACCGTCGAGGCTCCGGCCGCGAGCGCCTTGGCAAGGTCGCCGCTGGTCCTGAGGCCGCCGTCCGCGATGACCGGAATATTGGCGGCCGAGGCGGCCTCGGCGCAATCCATGATCGCGGTCAGCTGAGGCACGCCCACGCCCGCAATGACCCGGGTCGTGCAGATCGAGCCCGGGCCGATCCCGACCTTGACCGCGTCCGCCCCGGCTCCGATCAGCGCCCGGGTCGCCTCGGCCGTCGCGACGTTGCCGGCGACGATCTGCACCGAGTTGGAGAGCTTCCTCAGCCGCTCCACCGCGGCGGAGACCTCTCGGTTATGGCCGTGGGCGGTGTCGATGACGATGAGGTCGCATTCGGCGTCGATCAGGGCTTCCGAGCGCTCGAAGCCCTTGTCCCCGACCGTGGTGGCGGCGGCGACGCGAAGCCGGCCGGCCGAATCCTTGGTCGCGTTCGGGTAGTTGACCGCCTTCTCGATGTCCTTGACGGTGATGAGGCCCGTGCAGCGACCGGCCTCGTCGACGACGATCAGCTTCTCGATCCGTCGCTGGTGGAGCAGCCGCCTCGCCTCCTCCTGGGTCACGCCCGGGCCGACCGTGGCGAGATTGTCGCGCGTCATCAGCTCGGATACGGGCTGGCGCGGATTCTCGGCGAAGCGGACGTCGCGGTTGGTGAGGATCCCGACAAGGCGGCCGCCTTTCTCGGTGACCGGGATGCCGGAGATTCGGTGGCGCTGCATCAGCTCGAGCGCGTCGGCGAGCGTCTGGTCGGGGGTCATGGTGATCGGATTGACCACCATCCCGCTCTCGAAGCGCTTCACCGCCCGCACCGCCGCCGCCTGCTCCTCGGTGGTGAGATTGCGGTGGAGCACCCCCATCCCGCCCAACTGCGCCATGACGATCGCCATGTCCGCCTCGGTCACCGTATCCATCGCCGAGGACAGGATCGGGATGTTGAGGCGGATCTCGCGGGTCACCTGGGTCGAGGTGTCCGCCTGGCTCGGAAGCACCGACGATTCGCCGGGCTGAAGCAGCACGTCGTCGAAGGTGAGGCCAAGCCTGATGTCCATGTCGGGTCTCTTCGGATTCGGTGGGGTTCTATAGGAGGGGCTCGGGCGGGGCGCCAGAGCGCTGGGTGGCGGGCGAGGAAAAGCCAGCTTTCGGCTGGTCGGGTGCTGGCTCGGAGCCATGAAAAAAACAAAAAAGAAGCGGCCGATCGGTGACCGGCCGCTTCGATTTTCCGAGTTTCGGCTGCGAAGCTTAGAACTTCAGGTGCAGGCCGACGCTCGGGCGGAGGGTGTACCATGCCGGGGCTGCAGGTTCAGCAACTGGCTCTCCGCTTTTTGCAATTCGTGGGGAACGCCGGTTCGGGAGCTTGCCCTTCCCAATCGGAACGACGGTTTCGCGCAGTGACTGTCGTTTCGCCTTCCGTTAGCGTTCCGCCGACGACGCGCCGGAGAGAGATGTGACGAAGCCACGGCCCTTCTACCGAAGCCTCTATGCCCAGGTGCTCGCCGCCATCGCTCTGGGCGTGCTCCTAGGCTGGCTCTTCCCGGCTTTCGGCGCCTCGCTCAAACCGCTGGGAGACGCCTTCATCCGGCTGGTCAAGATGATCATCACGCCCGTGATCTTCCTCACCGTCACCACCGGGATCGCCGGAATGTCGGACCTGAAGGCGTTCGGTCGGGTCGGCGCGAAGGCGATGGCCTATTTCCTCACCTTCTCCACCCTCGCCCTCGCCGTCGGGCTCGTCGTGGCGAACGTCGTCAGGCCCGGCGCCGGCCTGGACGTCGATCCGGCGGCGCTCGACCAGGGCGCGGTCGCGACCTATGTCGCGAAGGCGCACGACCAGTCGATCACCGGCTTCCTGCTCGACATCATTCCCGACACCTTCTTCAGCGCCTTCACCTCGGGACAGATTTTGCAGGTCCTGTTCGTCTCGATCCTGTTCGGGATCGCGCTGGCCCTGCTCGGCGAGCGGGGCGAGCGGGTGCTCGGCGCGATGCGGGTGCTGACCGCGATCATGTTCCGGATCGTTCACATCCTGATGTACGCGGCGCCGGTCGGGGCGTTCGGCGCAATGGCCTATACGATCGGGGCGCACGGGATCGGGACCCTGGCCAACCTCGCGGCGCTGATCGCCACCTTCTACGCGACTTCGCTCATCTTCGTCCTCGTCGTGCTCGGGCTGGTGGCGCGGGCGGCCGGATTCTCGATCTTCGCGCTGATCCGCTATCTCAAGGACGAATTGCTGCTGGTGCTGGGCACGTCGAGCTCCGAGAGCGCCATGCCCCTGCTGATGGAGAAGCTGGAGCGGGCCGGCTGCCCCAAGCCGGTGGTCGGCCTCGTCGTTCCGACCGGCTACAGCTTCAACCTCGACGGCACCAACATCTACATGTCGCTGGCGGCCCTGTTCATCGCCCAGGCGACGAACACGCCCTTGAGCCTCGGCGACCAGCTGCTTCTGATGGCCGTCGCCATCCTGAGCTCGAAGGGCGCCGCCGGAGTGACCGGATCGGGTTTCATCGTCCTCGCGGCCACCCTGTCGGTGCTCCCGACCGTTCCGGTCGCGGGCATGGCGCTGATCCTCGGGGTCGACCGGTTCATGAGCGAATGCCGCTCGCTGACCAACTTCATCGGCAATGCCGTGGCGACCATCGTCGTGGCGCGATGGGAGCGGGCGGTGGACATGGTGCAGCTGCGCGCGGCGCTTGCCGGGCGCGGCGGCGAGCTCGACGAGTCGGAGAGCGACGCGCTTCAGATCGAGGGTCGCAGCGACGCGGCCTAGAGTCTGTCCTGATGACATTGAAGCCCATGTTCCCCGGCGAAGGCCGGGGTCCAGCAGCACCACCGGAAGGACTGGATCCCGGCCTTCGCCGGGAAGCGATTCAGCCTCATCAGGACCGACTCTAGCCTCCTAAATCCTCCCCTGCTTTTGCAGGGGAGGGGGACCAGGCGAAGCCTGGTGGAGGGGCCTGGCCGCGTTCGAAGAGCCCCTCCACCGCGCTTCGCGCGGTCCTCCTCCCCCGGAAATCCGGGGGAGGACTAAAATGGTCTACCGCCTCGTGCGCTCCAGCGGGAACTTGATCGTGCCCTCCGCGGGCTCGGCGAGGAGCTGGGCGACGGTCCGGGCGAGGTCGGCCTGGCGGAACGGCTTGGCGAGCCGGGGCAGCTCGGCGCCGGAGCCTTCGGCGATGGTCGAATAGCCGCTGATCAGCATTGCCGGAAGGCCGGGCGCGAGCTCGCGCAGGTGGCGGACCAGATCGACGCCGTTCATCCCCGGCATCAGATAGTCGCTGACGACGATGTCGCAGGTCACGCCGTCGCGGACCAGCCGAAGCGCTTCCGCCCCCGACGCGGCCTCGACGATCGTGTAGCCGATGTCGGCCAGCATGTCGGCCGTGGCGCGGCGCACGATGTCCTCGTCGTCGACCAGAAGGATCGTCGCGGCCCGTCGGGCGACCACCAGCGGAGCGGGCTCCACCTCCTCGCGGCCGGCGGGCTCGGCGGCGGCCGGGAGCCACATCTCCGCCGTCGTCCCCTCCCCGGGCTTGCTCCTGAGGTGGAGGGTCCCGCCGAGCTGGGCGCACAGGCCGTGCACCATCGACAGGCCGAGGCCGGTGCCCCGGCCGACGCCTTTGGTCGAGAAGAAGGGCTCCACGGCGTGGCCGAGGGTGACCGCATCCATCCCGACCCCGGTGTCGCTGATCGCGACGCGGAGATAATTGCCCGGCGCCAGCAGCTGGCCGGGCCCGACCTGCTCGGCGCGGGCCGAGATGCTCAGCCTGCCGCCACCCGCCATGGCGTCGCGGGCATTGAGCGCGAGGTTGAGGATGGCGAGCTCGAGCTGGTTGGGATCGATCCGCGCCGGCGGCACGTCGGCCGGGCAGTCGACCGCGACCTCGACCATCGGGCCGACCGACTTGCTGATCAGATCCTGCATCCCGACGAGCAGGGCGACGATGTCGACCGAGCGCGGCTGGAGATCCTGGCGGCGGGCGAAGGCGAGCAGGCGCTGGACGAGGGTCGCCGCGCGGCTCGCGGCCTGGAGCGCCATGTCGATATGCCGGTGCGACTTGTCGCCGGCCGGAACCCGGCGGCGAAGAAGGTCGAGGCTGCCGATGATCGGCGTCAGCAGGTTGTTGAAGTCGTGCGCGACCCCGCCGGTCAGCTGGCCGAGGGTCTCGAGCTTCTGCGCCTCGTGGAGCTGGGCGAGCGCGGCTTCGTGCTCGCGGGTGCGTTCGTCGACCCGCGCTTCGAGCGTTTCGTTGGCGCGGGTGAGCTCGCTTTGGCTCGAGGCGAGCGATTCCAGCCGGGCCCGCGCCTCATATTGACGGCGGCGGCCGCGAAGCGCCGAGCGCGCGACGCTGACCAGCGTGGTGGGATGGAAGGGCCGCTCGAGGAAGGTGACGTTGCCGAGCAGCTCGAGGAAGCGCTCCGCGGCCGGATTGCGCTCGAGCCCGCCGCCGCGGCTGGTGAGGAGGACGAAGGGCAGGTCGGACCATTCCGGCTGGGCGTCGATCCACGAGCGCACCGGGCGAAGGTCCGAGCGCAACAGCGCCTCTTCGGTCACGAGGACGAAGCCGGCGCCGAGTCGAAGCTCCGCAAGGAGGCAGGCCAGGTCGGCGCAGATGGTGGCGCCGATCCCGGCTTCGCCGAGCATGAAGCGGGCCACCGCGGAGTCGCGGCCGATCGGGGCGAGGACCAGCGCCCGTTCGGATAGCTCGTCCCTCAAATGCTGTCGCCCACCCGTGGCGGGGCTTTGGCGATAAGCTCGGGGATGCCGCGAAGCACGCCCTGGAAATTGATCAGCGGCTCGCCGAGCGAGATCCCGGCCTCGCCGATCCGATATTCGCGGATCGTGTCCTCGTGCGCGCTGGTGCGCTTCTTGATCACCGAAATGGCCCGCCGCACGCGGCCGGCCGCTTCGAAGTAGCGAAGCAGGATCACGGTGTCGGCGAGATAGGTGACGTCGACCGGCGATTTCATGTCGCCGACCAGGCCATGCTGGGCGACGGTCAGGAAGGTGCTCGTCCCCTGGCGGTTCAGGAATTGAAGCAGTTCGTGCATATGCAGGATGAGCTGCTGCTCCTGCGGCATCGAAGCCTGATAGCCGTTGAGGCTGTCGATGACGATGGTCCGCACGTCCTCGGTCTCGACGGCGCAGCGCACCCGGTGCGCGAACTCGCCCGGCGCGAGTTCGGCAGCGTCGACCTGCTCGACGATCAGCTTGCCGCGGTCGACCATCGCCTGCAGGTCGAGGCCGAGGCCCTTGGCGCGATCGAAGAGCAGGCCGAGCTCCTCGTCGAAAATGAACATGGCGGCCTTTTCGCCCCGCTCGACCGCGGCGACGGCGAAGGTCAGGGTGATGAGCGACTTGCCGGTGCCGGCCGGCCCGATGACGAGCGTGCTCGAGCCGCGCTCGATCCCGCCGCCGAGCAAAGCGTCGAGCTCCCGCGAAGCGCTCTTCAGGGTGTCGCGCTCGAAATCGCGCCGATGCTCGGAGGAGACCAGCCGCGGGAAGACCCGGACCCCGCCCGTTTCGATGACGAAATCGTGGAAGCCGCCCCGGTAGCGCTGGCCCCGATATTTGACGACCCGGAGGCGCCGCCGCTCGGCGCCATATTCGGGCGCCAGCTCCTCGAGCCGGACGACTCCGTGGGCGACGCTGTGGACCGTCTTGTCGTTGACCTCGGTGGTGAGGTCGTCGAGCATCACCACGGTCGCGTCGTGGTGTGAGAAATAATGCTTCAGGGCCAGGATCTGGCGCCGATAGCGAAGCGAGCTCTGGGCGAGCAGCCGGATCTCGGAGAGACTGTCGAGGACGACCCGCTCGGGCTGCACCCGCTCGACCACTTCGAAGATCCGCTTGGTGGTCTCGCCGAGCTCGAGGTCGGACGAGTAGAGCAGGCTCTGCTGCTGCTCGTCGTCGAGCAGATTCTCGGGCGGCACCAGCTCGAAAATCTCGTTCGGTTCGGCAAAGTCCCAGCCGTGCGACAGGGCGCTTTCGCGAAGCTCCGTCTCGGTCTCCGACAAGGTGATGTAGAGGCCGCGCTCCCCCCGCGAGGCGCCCTCCATCAGGAATTGCGAGGCGATCGTGGTCTTGCCGGTGCCCGGGCTGCCCTCGAGGAGGTAGACCCGGCCGCGGCGCAGGCCGCCCGCGAGGATGTCGTCCAGTCCGGCGACGCCGGTCGCTGCTTTGGTCTCTGTCTCGTTCACTTGTTCCCTCGCTTCCGCGTTCGAAAGCGAGCGCAGGAGGCCAAACATTACAAAGCCCGTTTCGCAGGTCAAACCTTCGCGGGCCGGAGCGGAAAACCGCGAAAAGCCGAGTCAGGTTCCGTCGGCGCTGTCCGCGAGGTCCATGAAATCGCGGGCCGCCTCGCGGTCGAGCGCGTCCGGGAAGGCGACGTCGAGGTCGGGAGCGGCGCCGAGCATGTGGAGCAGCGCCCAAAGCGCGAAGCGGTTGCCGCGGTCCGTCTCGAGGCCGAGATCGACCCGCATCCGCTCGATCCCCGCCTCGAGCGCGGCCGGGGGGATGGCGGCGAAGTCGGAGGTTCCGAAATAGCGGCGGAGCTGGTCGTCGAGGTTCATTCCCGGTCCCTAGGCCCCGCCCGCCCTCACCGCCAGCGGGCGCCGGGCGCCTTCACATAATGGCGCCACGCATAGCCCCAGGGGATGACGACCGGCATCAGCGCCACCCCGAAGAGGATGTTGGGAAAATCCTCCGCGAAGGTCGCAGGCGCCTGCCCGGCCCACCATTGCGGAAGGCCGAAGACGAGAAGCCAGAGGGTCTTCCAGGCGAATTCGAACATCAGCAGCGGAAGCATCTTGAGCGGGTGCCTGAGCCCGATCAGGGCGAGCAGCCCGACGGCGCCGATCAGACTCGGGATCACTCCGCGCGCCGTCGGCGCGTGGCTCAGAAGCACGGGCAGGATCATCGCGCCGATCCCGACCACGAGCAGCAGATAGGCCGCTCGAAGGACGTAGAGGCGCACCAGCGACACTTCGCCTTCCGGGGCGCTCATCCCGGCGGGGCGCGCGGACGCACACGTCGAAGCCATGGCGGATCTCCTCTCAGGACGCCGCGATCGCGGCCGGGGTCGAAGAATTGCGAAGCTTCAGCCGGGCGACCGCTTTGGGCAAGCGGACCCGGACGAGCCAGAAAAGCATGACGGCGAAGGGCGCCAGGGCCGGGACGAACAGCAACGGAGAGCCCCGCACCGCCGCCGGCATCGCGTCCTGCTGGCCGAGGAAGAACGAGCCGGTGGCGATGAAGAAAGCGACGCACATCCGCCACAGGTGCCGGGAGAGGCGCTGCGCCGCGGACAGCCTGCCGCGAAGGATGAAGTTGAGGTCCCCCAGCCCGGCGACCAGGCATAACCCCGCGAAGGCGAAGACGGGGCCGGCTCCGGCCGGCGTCGTGGCGCCCCTGGAGCCGCCCCAGGCGACGAGCGCGGCGCCGGCGAGAGCGAGGGCGCAGGCGCCCTTCTCGAACCGGCCGGGCTTGCCGTCCCGCCGCCGCGCCGCGCTCCACGCGGTGGCGACGAAGTAGCAGACGATGATCCCGCCGACCGGCGATCCCGGCGGAGTTCTGAACGGCTGGAGGATCGAAGCGGTCGCTCCGAGGACGAGCATGGACGCAGCGAACCAGGTCCCCGCCATGCCGTGGACTGGGCCGCCCTTGGGTGCCGAGGCGGCCACCGCGCCGCTCGCCAGTGCGACGATGCCGCCCGCGATATGGATCCACAGCAGGACGTTCATGGCGCGAAGCTTCCGGCCTCGCGGCCGGCGTCGGCGTCGGCGTCGGGCAGGAATTCCAGCAGGTCTCCCGGCTGGCACTGAAGCGCCTCGCAAATCGCTTCGAGAGTGGAGAAGCGGATCGCGCGCGCCTTCCCGGTCTTCAGGATGGAGAGGTTGACGATGGTGATCCCGACCCGCTCGGCGAGCTCGGTCAGGGTCATCCGCCGGGCGTGCAGGAGGTCGTCGAGCTTGACGGCGATCGCCATGTCACACCGTCCCTTCGAGGTCGTCGCGCATCGACGCGCCCTCGGCGAAGACCCGGGCGAGGACGAAAGTGAGGAGCACGGCGAGCCAGCCGTTGATCGAGAAGCCGGCGTCGAGATGGATGGGGTGGGCCGGAGTCGACACCGCCTTGCCGATCGCGCCGATGACCATGCTGAGGAGCTGCAGCGCGAGCAGCGCCCAGGCGATCGCCTGCAGCCGCGCCGCATTGGCGGCGATGAACGCATCGCCCGAGCGCACGGTCTCGACCATCGCGAGCAGGCGCCTCAGCACGAGATGGTTGATCGGGATGGCGGCGAGCCCGAGCATCGCCACGATGCGGAGGGCCAGGATCAGCCGGTCCGTATCCGGCGATGGCGTCAGCTCGAAGGCGCTCATGATCCAGCGCTCGTTCGGGAGGAGCAGAAGCAAGGCGAGGATCGCCGCTCCGAACAGCCAGTTGAGGACGATCAGAATGCGAAGGACGACGTAGGCGATCGGCAGAGCGGCGGAATAAGGTCGGGTCATGAGCGGACTCCAACAGTAGATTATCGCTAAACGATATGCTACTTATCGCCCGTCGTCAATAAAATTATCGATTGTCGATATCGCCGGTCACCGCTTCCGCGAATGCGGCGACATCGGCGAGCACCGGTGCCCGCCGGCGGAACGGGATGGCGAGGGCGGCCAGGATCCCGACGTGACCGAGGCCCGGATAAAGCTTGAGGCGCACGTCGCTTCCGGCCGCTTCGAGCAGGCTCGCGAGCTTGCGGCTGTGCCGCGGCATCACCCTCGTGTCCGAGTCGCCGTGGAGGAGCAGCGCCGGAGGCGCGCCTGCCGCGACATGGGCGACCGGCTGGGTCTCGGCCAGCCGGGGCCAGGCGCCGAAGGCCGCGATCGTCGCGGCGTCGTCGAGGGGAAGGAAGTCATAGGGGCCGGCGAGCCCGACGAAACCCCGGACCGCGGCGCGATCCGCGCCGAGCAGGGTCGGGTCGAGCGCCACCATGGCGGCGTTGTAGGCGCCGGCGCTGTGCCCGGTCAGGACGATTCTTTCCCCGTCGCCGCCATATTGGCCGGCATGGCGTCTCGCCCAGCGGACCGCTTCGGCGCAATCCCGGAGGAAATCCGGATAGCGCGCCTCGGGCGCCAGACGATAGTCGGGCACGACGACCACGAAACCGCGGGCGGCGAGCGCGCGCGCCGCGAAGGCATAGCCCTGGCGGCGGCCGCTGTTCCATGAACCGCCGTAGAAGAAGACGATCACCGGCCGCTTCCCCGCGGCAGCCCGGCGGGGGGCGTAGACGTCGAGCCTGAGCCGATCGCCGGCGCCGTAGCTGAGGCCTTGAGCGACCCGGGCCGAGGCCCGGTCCTTCGGCATCAGCGCGTTGAAGCTTCCGAGCGGATCGAGGAACATCGCCATCGCGCCCAGCATGGCCGCCGCCAGCAGGCTCCACAACAAGAGCCTTGTCCGGCTCATCCGGCCGGCGGGGGGTGCGGGATTCGAAGCATCTGGTCGACGTAGATCTCGTCCGGATCGTCGATCTGGTCGCGATTGGCCGCGAAAATGTGCGTCCACAGCGACCCCTTGCCATAATATTGCTGGGCGATCCGGCTCAGATTTTCGCGCTCGGCCACGCGATGAGTCGCCATCGTCGAGTCCGCGACGGGCCCCGGCAGCGTCAGGGTATCGAGCGCTTCGGCCACCCGGGCCAGCGTCTTGGGCCGGTATGCCTTCCTTTCCGGCAAGGCCGCGCCATCCGCCTTCCAGCGCCGGATCGCCGCCGTGCTGACCTGCCAGGCATGGCCCGGACCCGGCCGGTCCTCGCTGAACCGGTCGAGCAGGCCGGCCTTGGGATTGGTCCGGTTGACGAGCGGCGCCAACGGATCGGGCTTGAAGGCCTGGATCCGCGACCCCTTCTCTACGTCGAGCTTCAGCCCGGCCAGCTTGGCCCCCTTGAGCACCCAGTCGAGCGCCCCGTCCGAAAGCCCGCGAATGTCGCCGCCGCCGCCGACCGACCCGTGGACCCCCGGAAACCATTTCTCCTGATAGGGCGCGTCGGGCGCGTCCGAGGCTTTGTTCGCGCCCGCGTTCAGCTCGTCCAGGTCGCCGCACAGGGTCGCCGGAAAGGTCGAGCGGCGCTCGTCGATGGCCACCGCATGGCGGGCGCTCTGGACGAAATCGCCGAGCGAGGAATCGTGGAAATCATGCTTGCGGTTGAGCCAGCGGCTTCCCGGCAGCTTGGCGGGGAAACCGAGCGCGGCAACCGTGTCCCAGATCCCGAGGTAGCGGATCTTGAGCCGCGGCGCGGTGCCGAGCGCATAGCCGGGGACGTTCTGGCAGCGCCAGCTGTCGTCGTCGTTGCCGACGCAGACCGCGGCCGAATAGTCGGCGCGGAACCGGCGCATCCTCTCGCTGGCGCCGTCGGTACCCTTGAGGCGCTGCTGGTAGTAGCCGAGCGCCTCGTCGATGCGCGCGGCGTGGAGGCGGCTGAGCGGCCCGACATGGCGGACGAAGCCGATGAAGCTGCGCGCGCTGAACGCTCCGCGCGAGAAGCCGAAGACGAAGATCTCGTCCCCGGGATCGTAGTTGAAGATCAGGAATCGATAGGCCTCGCGAACGTTGTCGATCAGGCCCGCGCCGAACACTCCGCCCGAAAGCCTCTCGAGCCGCCCGGTGCCGACGCCTTCGTCGTAGTGAATGATCTGGACGATTCCGTCCCGAGCCTGGCGCTCGATGCTCGCGGCGGTCAGGACGACATTCGTCGGCGTGTCCGCGTTGAGCGCGTTCCAGGTGCCGTCGAAGCAAAAGATGATTCGTTTCATGCCCATTCCCCCACGAGACTTGGCCTGAGTATAGCATAGGGCGGCAGCGGTAGCGAACGAACGCCGCGTCCAGGCCGGCTGCTAAATCCTCCCCGCGATTTCGCGGGGAGGGGGACCGCGCGTAGCGCGGTGGAGGGGCTCGAGGAGTCTGGAAGGCCCCTCCACCATGCTTCGCATGGTCCCCCTCCCCTGCAGCTGCAGGGGAGGAATTGAGCATCGTCCGGCGCCCGCTACATGGCTCCGTAAGTGCTCGTTGCGAGCGAAGCGAAGCGATCCGGCCGCTCGGGCGCCGGAGACCGGATTGCTTCGTCGCCTCGCGCCTCGCAATACGGCTCATGCGCGCGATCCTGCTTCTCCTTCCACTCTTCCTCGCCGGCTCTTGCCGCCCCGCGCCCCGGCCCGCCTCGCCGCTGATCCTGTGGGCCTGGGAGCGGCCCGAGGACCTGCGGTTCGCCGGCGATGCCGCGGAGGTGGCGGCGCAGACCGGGTTCATCGAGCTTGCCGGAGACGGGGTCGAGGCCCGCGGCCGGCGATTCCCCCTCAAGACGTCGGCCCCGCCCCCGACCGCTCTCATCCATGTCCAGATCGACCATGAACGGCCGCTCCTCTGGACCCGGTCGCTGCGCGCCCGGACCGGCGCGGCGATCCTCCATTATGCGGCGGCGATCCCGGCGCGGCGGGTCCAGCTGGATTTCGAGGTACGGGCGTCGGAGCGGCGCGTTCTGTTCGACGTCGTCGGGGACGTCAGGCGCGGGCTGCCGCGCGGCACCCTGCTGTCCATGACCGCCCTGGCCTCCTGGTGCGACACCGAGGGCTGGCTCGAGCGGGTGCCGGTGGACGAGGTCGTGCCGATGCTTTTCCGGATGACCGCGGGCGGCGAGGCGCTCAGGAAAAGGCTGGCGGCGGGCGGCGATTTTCGCAATCCTCGCTGCCGGGCCGCGCTCGGGGTCGCGACCGACGCGCCGATCGTCCGCGCTCCACCGGGACGGCGGGTCTATCTGTTCAATCCGCACAGCTGGACGGCGGCGGATTTCGAGAAGGCGCGGCGGGAAGTCGAGGCCTGGCGGTGAGAGGGGGCGGTGAGAGGGGGCGATGAGGAGCGCGCGATGAGGGGGCGGATTGCATTGGCGGCGGCGCTTGCGGGCGCGGCGATGTGGGGCGGACCGGTCTTCGGCTCGGCCGATCCGGGCCCCTTCCCCATCTTCATCGATAGCAACGGCGGCACCGGCGCCGCGGAGCAGGCGCGGCTTTTCGGCGGACGTCTCGGAATGCTGACCGCCGCTTCGCCCGAGCCGCTTCTCTATCTCGACTGGCGGCTGCTGCACGGGCTCGCCGTGGGTCCCGCGGCCGGGGCCGCCCTGACCACGCCCTGCTGCGGCGAGCCGCCGAGCCTGGGCCCGCATGACGGTGTCTATGGCTGGCTGGAAACGCGCACGATCGTGGCCGGCGTCGTCGACTCTCCCAATTACATTCCGACCGAGCGGGCCGGCCCCGATTATACCAGCGTCCAGAATTGCTTCCGCGACGCTTTCGACACCGCGGCGGCGACCTTGCGCGACCGGGTCGCCCGACATTCCAAGGATTCCCCCGCCGTCAGGGCGTGGCTCCAGACCCAGGACGCCGTTTTCGACGCCTGCGGCAGTGAGGGCGCCGCCCTGCCGCCGCCGGTCGCCGACGCCCCGTCCTGGCTGAAGGCCGACCGCGCTTATCAGGAAGCGGCTTTCGCCCTGTACAACCGGCGCAACGACGAGGCCGCGCAACGGTTCGCCGCAATCGCCCTGGACCGGGCGTCGCCCTGGCGGAGCAAGGGTCTCTACCTCCAGGCGCGGGCACTGCAGCGCGAGGCGCTCGCTCGGCGGGACCCCGAATCGATCGCCCGGTCGCGGGCCGCCTTGCACAAGCTGGCCGCCGCGCCGGAGGGTACATATGGCCGCGGCGAAGTCCGCAAGATGCTCCGCGCCCTCGACTATCGCGACCGGCCGGACGCGCTTCTCGCGGAGCTGCACAAGGAGCTCAAGGCGCCGAAGGCGGAGGCCGGGATCGCCTTCGCGCTGCGCGACTATCTCAAGCTCAGCGAGAAGGCGGCCGCCAAGCCCGAATTCGCCGACTGGGTCGAGACGCTCCAGGCTTTCGAAGGCGCTCCCGGCCTCGATCACGCCCGTGAGCGCTGGGCCGCGACCCGGGATCCGGCATGGCTGATCGCCGCCCTGAGCCTGGTGCCGCCCGACCATCGAGCCGCCCCGGGCCTCGCGGCCGACGCCGCGGCCGTACGGCGCGGCGAGCCGGCCTGGCTGACCGCCCAATATCATCTGACCCGTCTCACCATCGCCAAGGCCGATGGCGCCGCCACCCGGGCCAGGCTCGATTCGATCCTGGCCGATCCGCAGCTCACCCTCGGCGAGCGCAATCTGTTCGCCGGAGCCCGCACCCAGGTGGCGACCGGGCTCGGCGAGCTCGCGCGCTTCTCGCTCCGCCAGGCCTTTTGCGGCGGCCCCGGCGAATATTGCGCCGGCGACGATTGGGCCCGAAGCGACGGCAATCTGGCCGCCCATGGCGGCGGCTGGGTCGGGTTCGGCGCCGACGCCAGGGCGATCATCGACCGGCTCCCGCTCCAGGCCCGGATCGCGCTTTCACGCTCCCCCGGTCTGCCGCAGCCGCTCCGGCTCGACATCGCGCTAACCAGCTTCGCCCGGGCGGTCCAGCTCCAGGACGACGGTGCCGCGGACAGGCTCGCCCGCGAGCTCGTGGCCTTGCTGCCGCAGATGCGGGACGACTGGCAATCGGTCGTTTCGACCCGCCCGGGCCCGGGCAAGCGCTTCGCCGAAACCTTCGCGATGGCCAAGCTTCCGGGCCTTCGCACCGACCTCGTCGCGTTCAGCTATACGCGGCCGACCGGGACCGTGGCGGAGTTCCAGGGCCGCTGGGCCGACTGGATGATCGTGCCGCGCGGCACCGCCGCGCCGGCGGGGGAATTCCCCTCGGCTCAAGCCTATGAGGCCGGCTATTGGTCCGGCGAAGGCGGAATTGGCGATCTGACCTGCCTCAGCCGTTGCGGTCGTTCGGTCTTTCCGCTCCATCTCCCCGACTTCGTCGCCGCCGCCCAGGACCAGGCGGCGGCCGAACGGGCCCGCTTCCGGACCTTCGATCAGGAACGGCCGGCGCCCGCCAGCGCTGCCTCCCTGTGGGACGAGGCCCTTGCCTTCGTCCGCGCCCATCCAGCCGATCCGCGCTCGCCGGAGATGCTCTACCGCCTAATCCGGGTGGCCCGCTGGGGCGGCAATCACGACCATCTCGGCCGCCGCGCCTTCCAGCTCCTTCACGCCCGCTACGCCAGATCCGGCTGGGCGGAACGCTCCCCTTATTATTACGACGATTGAGCGTCTAAATCCTCCCCTGCTTTTGCAGGGGAGGGGGACCAGGCGGAGCCTGGTGGAGGGGCCTTGCCGACTCCGAAAGAACCCCTCCACCACGCTTCGCGCGGTCCCCCTCCCCCGGAAATCCGGGGGAGGAATTTGGCGAGGCGGCCCAGCCAAATGCCGATTCAACTTACCGGCTCGGCCAGGGATATTGCGCAGGATCGGCGAGCTTCCTGCCGAGCGCGATCATGAGGTCGGTATCCTCGGCGGCGCCGTCGAGCATCAGGCCCGGGCCCGGATTGTCCGCGGCCGAATGATAGGGCCCGGCAAGGAACGCCCCGAGCCTCTTCATGTCGGAGAAGGAGCCGCCGACCATGAGCGCCGGCACCCCCGCGCGAGCCAGGGCCCAGCCGTCCTGGCGCTCGACCAGCGCCGCCGCCTCGTCGTCGGGATCGAGGGTCCGGCCGCTTTCGGCGACGGTCCGGTCGATGAGCGCGTCGAGGAGGGGACGGCCGCGGCCCATCACCGCCACTTTCTCACCCTTCGGCGCGATGGCGACCGTATCCATGTTGATCGCGGCGACGATCGAGCCGAGCGGGACCACGGGCCGGGACGCGAAATATTCCGCGCCGAGCAGGCCCATTTCCTCGGCGGTGGTGGCGAGGAACAATATGTCGCGCTTCGGCCGCTTGCCCTTGCCCAGCGCCCGGGCGGTCTCGAGCAGGGCGGCGATGCCGCTCGCATTGTCGACCGCGCCGTTGCAGATCCGGTCCCGCCCCTCCTTCTCGCACAGGCCGAGATGGTCCCAATGGCCGAGGTAGAGCAGGGCCTGGCCGCCCTCGCTGGAGCCGCGGATCCGGCCGATGACGTTGTTGGACCGGATCGTCTCGATCTCGGTGGCGACCTCGAAGCTGGCCCGAAGCCTGAGCGCGACCGGCCTGAAGCCGGGCCCGGGCGGGGCCAGCAACGCCGCGGGCTCGAGGCCGCCGGCGCGCATCAGGCTTTCCGCCGCCGCCTGGGAGATGGCCCCCGCCAGTGGCGCCGGTGCGTGGATCGAGAGCCTTTTCTGGCCCGAATCGTAGACTCGCTGGATGACGGGCCAGGGCACCTCCTTGCCGATGATCCCGATCACCGCGGCGGCGCCCGCCGCGGCGGCCGCCTCGACCCGCTCCGAATAGCCGGGAAGGTCCGATCCCTCGGGGGTGTCGTGGAGGATCAGGACCACCGCGCCCTCGATCTCGGCTCCGGCGAGCTGGTTTATCCCCCGCGCCGGAACGACCGCTCCGTGGCCGGCGAAGATCACCGGGGCGGACTCCACCGTCTCGCGCGCGGAGCGGCCGAAGAGGATCATCTCGTCCCGGCCGAGCGCGATCCGCTCGCTCTTGCGGCCCCTGACCCGCCACTCGCTGGTCTGGTCCCCGGGCCGGCGGACCGTCACTTCGAGCGGCTGGTACCAGCTGTTGCCCGGCCCGCCCGGCTCGAGCCCATAGGACCGCATCTGGCCGGCGATATAGGCGATCGACTTCTGCTCGCCGTCCGTCCCCGGCTCGCGGCCGGCGAAGGAGTCGCTGGCAAGCACGTCGATATGGCGGCGCAGCGCCTCGGGCGAGACCGGCTCGGCGACGGCCGGAGAAGCCACGAGGAAGAGAGCGAGAGCGGCTGGAAAACGAAAGGCCATCCGGCGGCTTAATGCGGTCGGCGGCGGACTGGCAAGGTGGCTCTTCCCTCCCTGGAAGGGAGGAACCGAGGGCGGGCTCGCCGAAGGCGGTCGGTACTCCCGAGGCCGCAAAGCCTCGCTGCGCTCGCCTGTCCACCCCGCCCCCAATCGTTGCAGCGAGGGGAGGCCCTTATGCCCGGGCCTTCGCCAGCACCCATCGTGCCTGCTCGACATGCATCCGCTCGATCATCTCGCCCTCGAAGCGCTCGGCGCCTCCCGTGGCGGCGGCGAGCAGGCGCCGGGCCGCTTCGACCTCCGTCCCGCTCGGTCCGAAGAGGCGGTTGGCCGCTTCGATCTGATCGGGATGGATGAGCGACTTGCCGTCGAAGCCGAAGCCCCTGCCCTCCCCGCACTGCGCGGCGAAGCCTCCGGGATCGTCGAGCCGGTTATAGACGCCGTCGAAGGCCGCGACTCCGGCAGCCCGGGCGGCGAGGAGGACGGTCTGGAGAGCGGTGACGAGCGCCGCCCGGCCGCCCCCGGGGCGAAGGCCGAGATCGGCGGCGAGATCGTTGGTGCCGGCGATGAGCCCGGCGGTCTCGGGCGCGATGGCGGCGGCGTTCAGCACCCCGCGGGCGGTCTCGATCATGGCGAGAACCGGCTTTCCGGTCGCCCGCGCGGCCTCGCGCGGCGCCTCGGGGTCCGGGGTCATCGGCACGATCACATAATCGGCGGCGCTCGCCGCGGCGGCCGCCAGATCGGCTTCGTACCACGGGGCGCTCGAATTGATCCGGATCGCGCAAAGGCCGGGAAAACCGGCGGCGGCGGCCTCGACCGCCGCGGCGCGGGCGCGATCCTTGTCGCCGGCCTTCACCGCATCCTCGAGATCGAGGATCACCATGTCGGCGCCGAGGCCCCGCGCCTTCTCGATCGCCCGCGCATTCGAGGCGGGCAGGAAGAGCAGCGAGCGGCAGAGCTTGAGGTCGGCGATCATGTCCCGATTTCGCTTGGAAGAGGTGCCACTTGCCCGCATTATGCCCGGGTTCGCAAGGGGAGGCGCGGCCGTCATGACAATCTCCATCGTCTTTTTCTTCCTTCTCGTCCTGGTTGTGCTGTTCCTGATGTCCGGCATCAAGATCGTCCGCCAAGGCTATCATTACACGATAGAATATTTCGGCCGCTTCACCGCCGTCGCCCATCCCGGCTTCAATTTCTACATGCCGTTCTTCTATCGGGTGGGGCGCAAGGTGAACATGATGGAGCAGGTGCTCGACATCCCCGGCCAGGAGATCATCACCAAGGACAACGCGATGGTCTCGACCGACGGAGTTGTCTTCTTCCAGGTGCTCGACGCCGCCAAGGCCGCCTACGAGGTCTCCGACCTCTACGTCGCGATCATGCAGCTCACCACGACCAACCTGCGAACGGTCATGGGCTCGATGGACCTCGACGAGACCCTGTCCAAGCGCGACGAGATCAACGCCCGCCTGCTCTCCGTGGTCGACCAGGCGACCGAGAGCTGGGGGGTCAAGATCACGCGGGTCGAGATCAAGGACATCCGCCCCCCGGCCGACATCGTCAACGCCATGGGCCGCCAGATGAAGGCGGAGCGCGAGAAGCGCGCCGTCATCCTCGAGGCCGAGGGCAGCCGCGCCTCGGCGATCCTCAGGGCCGAGGGCGAGAAGCAGGGCCAGATCCTCGAGGCCGAAGGCCGCCGCGAGGCCGCCTTCCGCGACGCCGAGGCGCGCGAACGCGCCGCCGAGGCCGAGGCCAAGGCGACCACGGCCGTCTCCGAGGCGATCGCCGGCGGCAACACCCAGGCGATCAACTATTTCGTCGCCCAGAAATATGTCGACGCGATCAGCCAGTTCGCCACCTCGCCCAACGCCAAGACCATCCTCTTCCCCGTCGAGGCGACCCAGCTGATCGGAACGCTCGGCGGGATCGGCGAGCTCGCCCGCGACGCGCTCGGCCGCGGCGAGGGCGGAGGCTCCGGCCGATGAACGGC